>JBDRRI010000138.1:0-2209 GCA_043825815.1 Candidatus Zixiibacteriota bacterium | reverse complement strand
TACCTTGCTTTTTCTAATGATACCACGGGTTGGATTTGTGGAGAAAATGGGGTTTTATATTATACTGAAAATGGGGGACAGGACTGGCAAATAGAGGATATAGGTACTAGCGCCTATTTAAATTCAATATTCTTTATAAATAGCACCCATGGTTGGATTGCAGGTTCCGGAGGAATAATCTTTCGAACAGTTGATGGTGGGCAAAACTGGATAATTAGTGACAATCCATCTTTTGCATACTTAATCTCTATACATTTTGCGGATACAAATACTGGATATTCCTGTGGTTTAGATGGCACTATATTAAAATCAACAAATGGTGGGGCAAGTTGGGTCTCACAGGAGAGTGGAACAGAAAATGGATTAATTGATATACATGTAGTTTCAGCAGATACGGTTTACTGTGTCGGATGGTATGGTACGATCCTAAAAACTACAACTGGAGGTATTGCAACACCTAACATTGTTGAAACTGAGAGCAAAAACCCATCTGAAATCAATTTAGAACAGAATTACCCGAATCCCTTTAATCCCTCAACTACAATTGCATTTCAAGTCACAGAATTAATATCGGAGAAAGCGGTTATTAAAATATACAGTTCTATAGGAGAATTGGTTCAAACAGTCACAAAAAATATTAATGGAACTGGATATTATTCGGTCTCATGGAACGGTGAATCTAATAATGGTGACATTTTACCAACAGGTAATTATTTCTATAGTATCAATTACGGAAATACTACCCGTAATGGAAAAATGTGTTTAATAAAGTAACTTTTAACGAACCTGCTTTGCATCTGACGCTATATTAAAAAAACGATAACTGTAAAATTTTTATTCGGCGTCAGCATGTACCAAAGGCATATCAATGTGACAAGCAGGCGGGACAAGTTCACCTTCCGAAGGTTCAGCAGCGCTACTTTATGACAAAATCCGCTTTCAAATCCACAATCAATTCTCCATATCGGTCTTTCAACATGTTGATTTCCTTCACCAGGTAATCGATCCGGGTTGCGGATTCATTCATGAAAAACCCAAACAAATCACGCTTCTCAGCATGTTCCTCGGCAACCGGCAGAAACAGCGCGCAGCGATAGGCAATCGAGGATATTTCCACCAGGTAATTGGCCACATAATCCTGAAAATCTTTGTTCTTCAGTTCAAGCACATCACTAACAGTCTGCTGAAGCTGCTCTACATAATCGAGAATGATTTCCTTATCTCCTTCAAGGTCATTTACTTCAAGATTTCGCAGGGTTTCCCATTCTTTTTCAAGAACGTTGGTGGTTACTCCGCCGATTGCTGCCACAACCTGCAGCTGAGTCGTTCCCTCGTAAATATTGGTAATCCGGGCGTCCCGGGCCAGGCGTTCTACCGGGAAATCTTTCATATAGCCGCAACCGCCGTGAATCTGCACCGCATCGTAAGCAGCTTTATTGGCCATTTCCGTAGTTGTAAATTTCGTCAACGGCGTCAGGAAACCCGCCATTGACACAGCGTATTTCAGTTCGGTTTTGACATCTTCGCCGCGTTGGGATTTCCGTTCGTACATATCTTCATGATCCACCGCCCGGGATGTTTTATAAAGCAATATTCGGGTGGTTTCAATCTCCGCCTGCATCTTCTTCAGCATCTGGTAAACCGCCGGAAAATGGACAATCGACCGGCCAAACTGCTCACGCTCATTGGCGTATTTCACCGCTTCTTCAAATGCCGCCTGGGCAATCCCCAGCGCCTGCGCTGATACGGCCAAGCGCGCGCCGTTCATCAGGCTCATGACGTACTTGATCAAACCAAATTTACGTTTACCCACCAGTTCGGCTTTCGCCATATTGAATTGCATTTCACAGGTTGGCGATCCGTGAATGCCATGCTTGTTTTCAATGCGCCGTACGAACATATGATCGTCACGATAGCGCTCGTAGAGAAACATACTAAGGCCGCGGCCGCCTTTGGATCCCTCTTCGGAACGGGCCAACACCAGCGATACCTCACCATTGCCGTTCGTTATAAACCGCTTCACACCGTCGAGGTACCACTCACCGTCTTTTTCAATTGCCCGCAACGCCACCGACTGCAAATCGCTGCCGGCGTCGGGTTCAGTGAGCGCCATAGAAAAAGGCCCCCCGACATCGCGGAGGCACGGATGCGACGGAGACGATCATAGTCGTCAATTGCGGTAAACCCGCTTGGTATGCATCATTCGGAC
>JBDRRI010000137.1:0-7645 GCA_043825815.1 Candidatus Zixiibacteriota bacterium | reverse complement strand
TCCAAGCGCTGGTGGCTAAGCCCGATCCTATTATTTCTAATTTTAATATCTCTCCTGGTTGTCTTCACAGAATCGTCGGCTTTGGCTCCCTTTATTTATTCGCTCTTTTAACACAATGACCTCCATACAGGATAATCGATATGACTGGTAAATTCGCTAAAATATTCTTAATGATTATTTCACTTCCGCTCTTTTTACTTTTAGCAGAAATTATTCTTACCATCATTCCGATTGATACTTTTTTTGAAAACAGATTTTTTTTGGTCAATCGGGCTCTCGATTATCCGGAGCTGTTTAAAAAAGACAAGGAGCTGTTCTGGCGCTTTCGCCCATCGCAATCCGTAAGCTCGAAATTTTTTAAAAATAAAGAATATCATATTAACGATTACGGCCTTCGAGGTGATGAGATAAAACCTGATACCGGACAGATACGCATAATTGGACTTGGCAATTCCTGTACCTTCGGTTGGGGTATTGGGTATGACACTACCTATCTTCAACAATTAAGTCGATTGCTTGCGACCAATGCCGAAATGCCGTCGTGCGAAATAATCAATGCCGGCATCCCCGGATACAGTTCTTTTCAAGGGCGGCGGTTTTTCTTCTCTGATCTCGCCGATTTGAATCCGGATATTGTTCTGATGATGTTCGGATGGAACGATCAATGGGCCGCGGCTGATAATATTCCTGATGATATGCAGAAAATGCCACCGCAGATTATTATCGACATCCAAAATTCGTTATCACGACTTAAGCTGTATCGTTTAATTAAGAAAATTATATTATCGGTAATCGAAGAACCGCTTGATAATAAATTGAATAGGGAGAATCCCGTTTATAGGGTTAATGAAACCGAGTTTTTCGAAAATCTTGAGACTATCGCCGTACATTGTCTTAAAAATAATATCGTTCCAATTGTTTTAACATCGCCGATACCGTCGCTCGATAAATATTACCCGCCCGGCTCAAAATCAATGATGCATAATTACCACGAGTACTATAATCATCAGGCCCGAAATTTGACTCGGAATAGCCCGATTCAATTAATTGATTTGGCTCGAATATTTGACAATTATGATAATCTTTTTGATGACGCCCGAACGGATCCGATACATTTTAATGTGCTTGGCCATAAGGTAGCGGGTGAAGCCATCTATGATTACCTGAAAGAAAATCGGGAGGAGATCTTCAATCAATGAACGGTCTAAGATTTGTTATAAATAATAAAAGCCGACCCAAGCAAGTTGTCTCCGACCTGTTAAAATATTTTGACAATGAACAAGCCCAAAAAGCATTGGAATATCATTACTCCTATTCTGAATATACGCCGACACCTTTAATATGCATTAATTCATTGGCTAAGAATCTCAATTTAAACAAAGTGATAGTCAAAGACGAGTCAAAACGATTCGGACTGAAAGCGTTCAAGGTTCTCGGCGGCTCCTATGCCATCGGCAAATACTTATATGATAAGACTGGGATTGATAATGGCCATATGGATTTTAATCTCTTACAATCATCCGAGTTTAAGAACAATATTGGAGAAATTGTCTTTTGTACCGCTTCTGACGGTAACCACGGACGGGGCGTGGCCTATATCGCCGTTCGTCTGGGGTATAAAGCTGTTATATATCTCCCCGAGGGAACAGTGCCAAACAGGATTAAAGCGATATCTGAAACGGGCGCCGAAACAATCGTTACCGATGGCGACTATGATCAAACTGTTCTAATGGCCCGGCAAGCCTCCGAGAAAAACGATTGGGTGTTGATTCAGGATACATCGTGGCCCGGTTATCATCAAATTCCGCTTTGGATCATGCAGGGATATTTAACCATGGTGCAAGAGATATTTGATCAAATGGATACGAATTCAATTGAAAAGCTGACCCATATATTTCTTCAGGCCGGGGTTGGATCGATGGCGGCCGCAGTGATTGGAGCCCTGGTAAATAAATATGGAACATCATCTCCGAAAATAATAATAATAGAGCCATTAGAGGCGGCCTGTTTTTATGAATCAGTATTAAAGGGTGGTGATAAGCCATTGCCCTCCGAAGGTACCCTGAAAACAATTATGGCCGGTCTATCATGCGGAGTACCATCGGAATTGGCCTATGACATTATTGTTCGCCACGCCGATTATTTTCTTGCCTGTGATGACACTTTCACTGTCAATGGTATGAAACTGCTGGCGCACCCGCTTGGTGATGATCCGCCGATAATATCCGGTGAATCTGGGGCAGTCGGTGCCGGACTACTGCGAGCTATTATGAAAAATGACGAATATAGAGAATTACGAAAAGAACTAAAACTTGATAATAATTCCTCAGTCCTGCTTTTAAATACCGAAGGTGATACTGATCCTGAAAATTATTTTAAAATTGTCGGTGCTAACTGATATTTATTTTTGATTATCTTGATTCTTTTTTAGTTTTTTATACAAATGCGATCTTTCAATCCCCAGTTTTTGCGCCGCCTTGGTAATATTTCCATTATTGGCTTCAATGACACTGTTGATATAATCGAGCTCAAAATCCGTTACCGCTTCTTTTAAGGGAGCTGTCCTGTCGGATTGAAATTTCGGCAAAAATTGGGTAATATCGATATTGTCAATCTCATCCTTGCTGGAATAAATATTTAACCGTTCCATTAGATTTTTCAATTCCCTAACATTGCCCGGAAAAGCGTACTCTGACAAAATCTTGACTGCCTTAGCGGTCAGCTTCTTTTTCGTGTTGCCGCTTTCGAAGGCAAACCGCTCCAAAAAATAATCGGCCAGAATTGGAATATCTGTTTTTCGTTCCCGCAGGGGTGGGATAATAAACTGAATTACATTTAACCGATAGTATAGATCTTCGCGGAATTTATTTTCAGTAATCAATTGCGGAATATTTTTATTTGATGCCGCGATTATATTACAATTGATGGCCAAAACTTTGTCCGAGCCAACTGGTGTAATCTCCAGCGATTCAATCGCTCGCAAGATTTTGGCCTGGGCTGGAAGCGGCATTTCGCCGATTTCATCAAGGAATATCGTTCCATTTTCGGCCTCAACAAAGCGTCCCCGGCGGTCATTGATTGCTCCGGTGAAAGCACCTTTTTTATGGCCAAACAGTTCTGATTCGACTAAATCCGATGGCAATGCGGCGCAGTTGACAGCGATAAATGGTCCCTCCGCATTTTTTGAATAGCGATGGATCATGTGGGCGGTCAATTCCTTGCCGGTGCCGTTTTCTCCCACTATAAGGAAGCGGCTGGTTTTTGGCGCCGATGTGACAATCTGATTTTTAAGTTCTTTGAACGCCTTTGATTCACCGATAAAGTCGCCGTAGATTTTTGATTCCAGACGGTTCTTTTCTGAAAGGAGATTTTTAGTTTTAGTAATATTCTTAATTGTTACCAGTACCTTCTCAAGCGAGATCGGTTTTTCAATAAAATCATGCGCTCCGGTTTTGATAGCCTCGACTGCGGTTGATATATCCGCATGTCCGGAGATCATGACGACCGCCATATCGGGTGACTGGATGAGTATCTCTTTTAATAGATCAATACCATTGCCGTCGGGAAGCATGATATCAAGAAATATTAGATCAAAATCAGCCTTAAAGAATTTAAGCCCTTCATGGTAATTTTGGGCGGTTACGGTTTTATATCCCCGTCGATCCAGCGCCGATTTTAGCGATGATCGGATATTTTCCTCGTCATCAATTATAAGAATATTAATCATCGCCAACCGGGATAGCTATTTTTACCCCGGCGCCTCCTTTCTCATTGTTGAATATCTCAATCGTACCGCGATGGTCATGCACTATTCTCTGGCAAATCGCCAATCCCAGCCCGGAACCATCCTTCTTGGTTGTTTGATATGGAGTGAATTGAGCCTCAAGTATTTTTTCGGGGAATCCGGGTCCGTTATCAAATATATTGATTATCAAATTTGAATCACGATCGGAAAATGTCAATATCGCTTTGGTTCTATCATTGGCCTCAAGGCTGTTTTTAATCAAATTGATAATTACCTGTTTAATTTTCTCCGGGTCGAGTTTAACCGTTCCGAGATTAGTCTTATTCTTAATTGTTATCCTCCCCGATTCGATCTCCTTTTGATAGAGTTGAGTCAGTTCATCGATCAGAGGTTTCAAACGGGTTATAATTATCTGGGGCGGTTCCATTCGGGCAAATGAGACAAACTGATCGAGCAGTTTAGTCAATCGCGCAAGTTCGGTTTTAATAGTCGAGGTTGTTTCATTCATGGTTTTCTCGAAATCAGGCAGTTTTTCATGGTATGAACTTTGAAGATCATCGATCGATATGGTGATCGGGGTAAGTGGATTTTTTATTTCGTGGGCGACTTTCTGACCAACAACTTTCCAGGCCGCGATTTTTTCGGTAGTCGCCAATTCTGATCTGACCTTTTTTAAATTAGCTACCATTTTTGAAAACGATTCCGCCAACTGGGCAAACTCGCCCTCATCAAACGCCATCACCGCCGTATTATAATCGCCGCCGGCCACTCGCGCCGTCGCCTTAATCAGGTTATCAATCTCTTTCCGGGTTCGGCCGCTGATATAAATACCAAGCAATAAGGCAATAGCTGTCGAAAATAGAGCGACTACCGTTGTAATCTGTAAAAGATTGGAAAAGAGCGGGCGTTCGGTTGATTCAATAAATATCGCCGTCATATAATATCCGGCCTCTTTTCCTCCCATAAGGAGCGAATAATATTTATCGCCTCCCATATATAATTTTGATTTATTGACACGGTCCAATGAAAACGAAAATTGCGCCGATTCATTTTCGAGATAAATGTTTATTTCGGCTGAAAGCATTGCTCCGACCATGTCGCAGTACGAATGGTCAATATAAATTCCCGCATACAGTAGAATATTGGAATCGACGGGAATAATCCCGGCCAGTGATGGATGCGGCCCTTCGATATCGTATTCAACCGTTTCATAGAAACCAGTTTTTTCAGAATATTCATAGTTCAACTTATCCTGAATTTTCATCCTTAGAAGGCCCGGCCGGTGAGCACTGGCGAGAACGATCATATTTCTGTCAATCAACTCGATAAAACCAAAGCCGGTCAACTCCTTTTTAATCTCTATTTTTCGCGGACTTCCCGATTTTAAAATCATTGATGCATCGCTTATTTCTTTGGAATCGGCCAGGGCTCTCAATTGCAGTGCGATATTATTTTTATAAGCATTATCGAACCGGATAAATCTATTCAGGGCGGCATCGGCATTTCTCTTATCGGTTTGGTCGGCCTGACGGTTGGCGCTGAAAAAAATAACCAGCATCATAAGCAATGGGGGGAAAATGGCCACAATTAAAAGATACGATCGTATTTTACCGGCATAGGTCATTTATTATTATCCCTGTTTGGCATGATCGGTTTAATCACTTTCAGAGTTTCAAGATCGAATGTTTCTTCGGGATTATTCGGTTGGTTCTTTAGGTTCGATGAAAAAGCAAAATAGATCATTGGACGGTACAAAGGAAATACCCCAAATTCTTCAATCAGGCTTTTTTCCGCAAGGCCGTAATAATAAAGGCTCCTGGCGGTATCGATGGTTTGATTTCCGTTGTCGATATAATTTTCGATCAGCGCCAGATTGGTTTCAACCTCGCCATTCAATGGCGCCGCGCGGAGCATAATATTAAAAATCGAATCAAGACCGGCCCCCGGATTATTCCGCTCAATCGGAATGAAAGCCAATATTATGTCTTCGCTTCCCGGTTTAATACTTATTTTATCCCGCGCCAGGATATCCTCGAAATAGTCGGATAGCTTTTTAAGAGCCGGACATGACGGGGCAATATCGATTTCGCCATTAAAATTTGTAAGAGATCTAAGCAAGTTTTTCCCCTTCGCCGGGTTGTATTCGATAAATCTATCAGTCGTGCTGTCGATGGGGATAAGCCGATTATAGGATAATATTTTGTCACCGTCGTAATAGATCGAAAACAGCTCCGGATTGTACCGATAGTACAATGAATTAGTGAGTATGCCCTTAATATTTAAATTCGATTCTACATTGGGAATCATAGCGGCAAAATAATCAGCCGGTTTGGAAATATATTCAAGATCGGACGAACGGGAATTGAAATTTTTATATGATGCTATAATGTCAATCTTGCCGCTTTCCAGAGCGAGTGTCATTTCGAAAAATGAATTATATTTAATTATATTAATTCGATTACCGTAAATCGTCAATGACGGGGGAGAGGATGTCAAAAAATCGGATATTTCGGTGCCATCCAAAATCCCGATATTGATAATCGCCAGACTGTCGATTTCCGCCGGACTGATTAGAATGTGAATACTATCAAATAAAAGTGTGTCATAATTGACACGATCGGGATAGCTGAATGAAATTCCGGGGAACGATTTTTCAATGCGACCGGTGCCGATTGAATCGGCCCCGCTATAAATAATAAAAGGACAATTTTCATAAATATCCGCTTCGGTGCCCGGGCCAAAATAGAACCGCCCCAGTTTATATTGTAATATTTCGGCCTCGATGTCGCCGCCAATGGCAGAATTGGAGATTATAAGGCAGATAATCGTTAGCAAATACAAATGATATCTTTTCAGTCTTCTCATCAATGAACCTCCCGGTCATTATACAATTAACGTCCGGGCTCGTTTATAATCAAGCTATTTTTGTTATCGGTATTAATGTGTCAATATTGACACATATAAATAGTTGCCGGATAACAGCTTGATAAATTATTTTATTAATATGTGTCATATATGACACATATTCTTATCATATTATTTTACGATATTGTGGTATCTTATTGTTAAATAATGACTTACGGTTTTCGGCACCACTTATGTATTAACCCATATTGAAACTGAAAACAATTAACCCCAAGCCGAGGAGGTTTGCCATGTTTAACAAAACTTTAACCCTGATGGCCGGTTTGATAATAATCGCCGGAATGATTCTTATGGCCGGATGCTCCGAAGAGATTGACACCGCCAAAATTTCCACAGTCGATAGGGTGGTTGCCCAAATCGCCGATACCATTGCCGATCAAATCGTCAAAGCCGAGTTTGCCCCGACCGATCTGGTTGCACTCGAAGATGTCGAGGTTGATATTTTCAATGATATGATCGTGGTCGATTCGCTTTTATATGCCGTTTTCAACGGCGGCGTGGTTGTTTACGATCTGGCCGAGGGAACCTATAGCACCATCGGCGCCGGAGAGGATATCAATGCTATTGCCCTTTTCAATGATGAAATCTATGCCGGCGGGAAAAATCTTTTCAAATTGGTCGATGCCCAATTGGGTCCCGTATATATCGGCGATGAAAATTCATTCAAGCCGCTTCACCCTGCTCTGAAAAAGATCCAGGTGTACTATGAGAACGGAATCACGAAATTAGAAACGTTCGGAAAGCAACTTTATATCGGCACTAATGACGGCTTATATGCCTATGACGGTCAGTTGATGCGGCCTCTACGTAATGACTGGAAAGTAACCGCGCTGGTCTCCGATGAGGAAGGTCTTTGGATTGGCACCGATGGTAACGGCCTTTTCCGGATGCTCGATGACGGCTCCTTCAAGAAGCGATTCCTGATCCGCGATACGACTATGTTCGATAATGTCAACTGTCTTGATTTCAGCAAAG
>JBDRRI010000136.1:0-6822 GCA_043825815.1 Candidatus Zixiibacteriota bacterium | reverse complement strand
GAAACATTATCGGACTCATCATAAGTATACGCCTGCCGATTATAACTTGTTAGCGTGGCATGCAAAATGGATTCGGCATTCTCGGCGGAAACCACTTTCATACTCCCATCGGCAATTAAAGCATCGACAACCAGATCTGTCAAGCGGCTTGACAATCCAACCTCAATCGTTTCATTTTCAAACTGGGTCACCGCAATCGTTTTAATCGACGATTTTCCACCCGGATTAAATGTATAAACTCCGCATCCGGCTCCCAATATTAAGACGGCGCCAATAAGAATTGATAAAACGTTTTTCATCATAGATTTAACATTCCGAAGCGGCATTTGTTTCCCAAAAAGTTACTTAATTACCACTTTACCCCGCTTGACAACCAATTTGCCCTTTTTAACAACCGCTTTAACCAAATTTACTCCATAATGATAGGGCAACTCTCGATAATCATTCATTTGCCACAAAACTAAATCAGCTGGAAAACCGGGCTCAAGCTGGCCAATTTTCCCGCCTCGATCAATAGCACAGGCGGCATTGACCGTCATCGCCGAAAATGATTCATCCGCCGTCATTTTATAATTTAAAGCGGCCAAGGTTGCCATGAAGGGCAATGATTCTGTATATGATGATCCCGGATTGCAATCGGTTGACAGGGCTACCGCTACGCCGGCCTCAATCATTTGGCGGGCCGGAGCATACTGCTTGGAGGCCAGCGAAAAACAGGTCCCCGGAAGCAGGACCGCACAGGTTCCGGATTTCGCCATGGCCGCGATACCGGCATCCGAAATATAAACAATATGATCGGCCGAGATTGCTCCCATTTCAGCGGCCAGTTCCCCGCCTCCGGTCGAAGCCAGTTCATCGGCGTGAAACTTAAGCTTCAAACCGCTATTTTTTGCCGCCGTCATAATCCGACGGGACTGCTCAATATCGAAAACTCCCTCTTCACAGAAAATATCACAAAATTCGGCCAATTTGTTTTCGACTACTTTTGGAATCATCTCATCAATAAGCAATTTTATATATGCTTCCCGGTCATTTTGATATTCATCGGGCACTTCATGGGCCCCCAAAAATGTTGGGATTAAATCCACCGAATGAGTTTCATTAAGTCCCCTGATTATCTCTAACTGTTTGATTTCAGACTCGGTCGAAAGTCCATACCCGGATTTGGCCTCTATTGTGGTAACGCCGTAGGAAAGCATGGTATCGAGTCGTTTAGCGGTTTGGCGCATCAGTTTGCCTTCCGACGTTTCCCTTAAGTCACGAACCGAAGCCCTGATACCGCCTCCGGCACGGGCAATTTCCATGTAGCTTTTCCCCTGAATGCGCATCTCAAACTCATTTTCGCGAGTCATCAAAAATACCGGGTGCGTATGTGGGTCGATCAAGCCCGGTGAAACAACCGCCTTTTCGGCATCAATAACGGTACAGCCCTCGGCCAGATTAACCTGCCCCTCGATATCCTTCGATTTCCCCACCGCCAGTATTTCTTCGCCTGCAACTGCAACCGCCGCGCCCGGAATTAATCCAAGGTCCTTCATTTGATCGCCCAAACGAGGAACCGGTCCCTGCATGGTTATCAGCTGACCAATATTTTTTATAAGTAAGGTGGCTTTCTTTTCTATAGGCATTCTATTTTCAACCTCTTTCAAGTGCGGCTAATATAATTTATGCAACTACCAAAATCTAAATTAATAGACTTATTTAAAAAAATCAATCCCAACGAATCATAATATAACCGATATTTTATATTTATATGATAATTGCAGTTCCATATTAAAAAAGTCTTTTGGCGATTTAGATGCCATCAATGGCAAATAAAAATCGATTATTGAATTATTCAACAATCGATTTTTTATTGAAATGTAATTTAATACAAATCTATTTATTGCTTATCATCGGAATCTTAACCTTATGCGCCCTGGCGAATTTAGCCGCTTCTTTATATCCGGCATCAACATGACGAACAATTCCCGTCCCCGGATCATTGGTTAAAACTCTATCAAGCCGAACCGCCATCTCTTTGGTTCCGTCTGCTACAATCACCATTCCGGCGTGAATCGCATTACCGATTCCAACCCCTCCGCCATGATGAATTGATACCCAGCTCGCTCCCGAAACCGCGTTTAGCATTCCATTAAGTAACGGCCAGTCGGCGATGGCATCGGAACCGTCTTTCATATTCTCGGTTTCGCGGTAGGGCGAAGCGACCGATCCGCAGTCAAGATGATCCCGGCCAATAACTATCGGCGCCGATATTTCTCCGCTTTTAACCATATTATTGATTATCTCGCCGAATTTGGCCCGCTCCCCGTACCCCAGCCAGCAAATTCGTGCCGGAAGACCTTGGAAGGGAACTTTTTCCTGAGCCATTTTTATCCACCGGCATAAAGAGGTATTTTTCTTAAATTCCTTAAGAATAACCTCATCGGTGACATGAATATCTTTTGGATCGCCCGATAAAGCCACCCAGCGGAATGGTCCCTTTCCCTCACAGAAAAGAGGGCGTATATATTCCGGAACGAAGCCGGGAAATTCAAAAGCCTCTTTCAATCCACCCTTTTCAGCCTGGCCGCGAAGATTATTGCCGTAATCGAAGACTATCGATCCGGCGCGCAGGAACTTTATCATGGCCGAACAATGTTTAACCATCGATTCATAAGAGCGGTCAATATAATCACGCGTATTCTTCTTTCTTAACCGATCAGCCTCGCTGATAGTTAATCCCTCCGGTATATATCCATTTAATTCGTCATGAGCAGAAGTCTGATCGGTGACAATATCCGGGATTATACCCCGCCTGAATATTTCCGGAAACATTTCGGCGCAGTTGCCCACCAATCCAATTGAAATCGGTTTATTATCTTTAGTATTCTCTTTGATAAGTTTGAGAGCCTTATCCAGAGTCTTTACTTTTACATCGCAAAATCCTATTTTGACCCGACGATTAATTCGCTCTTCGTCAGCCTCAACGCATAAAATTGACGCTCCATTCATCGTCGCCGCCAGTGGTTGGGCTCCTCCCATGCCTCCCATACCACCGGTTAAAATCCATTTTCCCGATAAATCACCCTTAAAATGCTTTTCAGCCAGTGCCGCAAAGGTCTCATAAGTTCCCTGGAGGATACCCTGCGTCCCAATATAAATCCAGCTTCCGGCTGTCATCTGGCCAAACATTATCAAGCCTGCCTTTTCAAGCTGACGGAATTTTTCCCAGGTTGCCCATTTGGGTACCAAATGCGAATTGGCAATCAGAACCCGGGGAGCATAATCATGGGTCTTAAAAATCCCGACCGGCTTACCCGATTGAATCAGAAGCGTTTCATCACCTTCCAATGATTTAAGCGATTTAATAATCGAGGCATAGCATTCCCAATTTCGGGCCGCCTTGCCGGAACCGCCGTATATAATCAATTCTTTTGGTTTTTCAGCGACTTCTTCATCAAGATTATTATTGATCATTCTAAAGGCTGCTTCTTGCGCCCAGCCTTTGCATGTCAATTTTAAACCATGGGCCGCTTTGACAGGTTTATACTTCATAAAATCTATCCTCCATATAAACCTCAAATATATTCCTCTGAAACGTTTTTTGCAAGCTGAATTTATCCGTAACCGATTCTCCCACAAATTTGGATAATAAGATTTTAATTTGCGCAGGCGGGGGATTCTTTTATATCTTATCATTATGGAAATGCAACAGCTGAAAGAAAAACTTCGAGACATTGCCTTCGAAAGAGGCGGCCGGCTGTTTGGCGTCTGTTTAATTAATGATATCCGGGATGATTTTCATTTCGAAATAAAAGAATCATCCCTAAAATTAAACCGGGCCATATCAATCGGAATCCCGGTTTCATCGGCCGTTCTGGACAGCCTGATTGACCGGCCCAACATGCTTTATAAGGCACATTATCAGCAAATTAATCATATGTTAAATGATATTGCCTTTTTAATCGCCATCGAGATAGCGGATAACGGATATGAGACGATTCCGATTCCGGCTTCGAAAATTCTGAAATGGAAACCAATGCGCGCTCATTTATCCCATCGCGTCATCGCGCATAAAGCCGGTTTGGGGTGGAACGGAAGAAATAATTTGCTGGTCACGCCCCAATACGGCTCTCAAATCCGCTTGGTTACCGTTTTGACCAATGCCCCGCTTGATATCGATCAGCCTCTGAAACAGGATTGCGGGGATTGTTACGCCTGCCTTGATGCCTGCCCGGTTGGAGCCATTGATGAGCATCAGGAAAATTTCAATCTTGAAAAATGTTATGCCAAAGTTTCCGAGTTCGCGCGTCCGGAGAATATAGGTTCTTATATATGCGGTCTGTGTTTGGAACCGTGCCGCGGAGAAAAGAAATAATGGGAATTATAAAAAAACCGTTTCCCGGAAGATTGATTGTCTCGGCCATTTATTCTTCAATCGGCGCCCTGCATGACGCCATATTGGAGATTGAAAAAAAATACGGCCCGGTTGAGTTTGAAACCGAGGAACTGGAATTTTTGCATACTACTTATTACCGCGAAGAAATGGGTAATGACCTGAAAAGAAAATTCTTTTCCTTCGAGAAACCGGCGGAACGAGATCTTCTTCCCGAAATTAAAATCTGGACCAATAAACTTGAAGAAAAATTCGGAGAACGTTCGGGAGAGTATGTTTTTCGCAAAATTAATCTTGATCCGGGCATTCTAACACTGGCCAATCTGGTGTTGGCCTCAACTAAAGACTTTTCACATCGTATTTACTTAAGCGATGGCATTTATGGGGAAATTACGTTAATGTACGAAAAGAAAAAATTCGTCACACTTCCATGGACCTATCCCGATTATACCGAGCCGATTGTTATAGAATTTTTAAACAAGGTCCGCGAAACCATGAAAGGAATAGCATTTGAATTTTAGAATATTGGTTTTCTTGGCACTCATATTATTAGCCGGATGCGGCGATGAGGATTACGGTAATAACAGCACCGAAAACAATAGTTATCATCCGGTTGAAATTGAGCCGACCATCTCGCATGACGGCAACTATGTTTATTATGTCGTTAATGACACCTCCATTGACAGTACCAGCGGGGTTTACCGGGCGCTGATTATTATCCCGGAAAAACAAAAAATGGTACCGGGCGTGAATCTTCACTCGCCGTCTATAAATTTCAATGATTCTGTTATCGCTTATCTTGATTCGGGCAAAGTACACTATTTCAACCGTTATAATTTTTCAACCGACACCTCGCTATATGGCCAGAGATTCAATAATATCTTCTATCTGGTCGATAGCGTTCTCATTGGATATCGCCAGGGCGCCGGCTATAATGATTCGATATTTATAATTGATGAAAGCGGAGTCTGGTTTAAGACTGCCGGATGGACGCCGACTTTCGTCGATGAAAGAGTCTATACCTATTTTGAATCCGAAGATGACTCGACCTATAATCTGGTCCGACGAAACGCCCAATATATTCTTGATTCGGCGATATTAATGGAAATCGAGGAACCCTTTTTAAAGCCGCAATATCCGTCATATCTTCCGGTTAGCAATCAAATTGTCTTTAGTTTCTTCCGGGACAGTAAATGGCGCATCTGCACGGCTTACGTCGACAGTTCTCATTATACTGTTATTGATAGTTCCGATTACCCCAAAGCACTCATGATCGCGGAAAATTGGTTTGTTTATACCGGTATTAGCGGGCGTCTGGTTATGTCAAATTTTAATGGAAGTTTTAAAACCTTGTTTATCAGCGATTAATTTATTCTGAACATCTCTTAAAATTTAAAAATTAGTCTTTCCGATATTCCGAATGTCTAATTAAGTAAATATAGGATTAATAACCAGGGGAGTCGAATGAACAAGCAAACTATAATTCCGAAAAAAATTTTTCATTTAAGCCTGATCCTTTTAATTTTGATTATCTCGTGCAATTCAGTAAAAAATAAATGCCCATGGACAACAACGGAAATGACCATTGACGGCGCTCGGCCGGAATGGTCCAAGATTCCTTTTAATTATTTTGAAGATCAGGATGTTGTTATGGGAAGTTGTAACGATTCAAACAATCTTTATCTTATCTTCAGTTTTAAAAACATCCAATGGGCGCAGGCCATTTCCCGTTCCGGCCTGAAATTATGGTTTGATAACAAAGGTAAAAAGAACAAAGATTTTGGAATCCTCTATATTGGTGGACCGCCGCCCGATGAAATGCGGACCAAAATGAAAGACCGGGGTGATTTTCAACCTCCATCAGGATTTGAAGATATGCCGGATTCTCTCGACAGAAAGCCAAGAAACCGGTTTGCGCGCCTTGGCTCAAATGATAAACAGCTCGATATTAATCAGGACGGTTCCCAGGGGCCGGCGGTTGGCCTTTCCGAAGCCAATGGCATATATACCTATGAATTCTCCATTCCGCTCGAAAGTTCCTCGCTTGGATTTTTCGGAATCGGAGTCTCTCCCGGACAACTCATCTCCATTGGCGCCGAATGGGGAGGAATGGATAAAAATATGAATAAAATGAGACCATCCGGAGATGACCGGGGAGATATGGGTGGCGGTGGATTTCCCGGAGGTGGCGGCGGAATGGGCGGTGGACCTCCTGGTGGCGGAATGGGTGATGGCCCCCCCGGTGGCAATAGGCAACAAATTATGGAAAAACAAGAAGTTTGGCTAAAAACGGAGCTGGCTGGGAGCCAAAATATTGGCGAATAATTTATACGAATTTCCCTCCGTTCCTCTCAATCCAAACGCTTTCCGGTATCAATTGGTACCGGAAAGTTATTATATTGCCATTAATAAGAAAAACTTATATTCTTTTTAGATGTATAAAC
>JBDRRI010000135.1:0-12015 GCA_043825815.1 Candidatus Zixiibacteriota bacterium | reverse complement strand
GCGCCGGGCTTTGATAACTTCCCCCCGACCAGTAACTTCAGCCTGACCGGAAGAGAAGAAAAACGGGACATCGGAGCCGATTTTCGCCCCAATTTCTCTCATCTGTTTATTTGTCAGTTTTAAATTGAACAGTCTGTTTATTCCATATATTGTTGCCGCCGAATCGGTTGACCCTCCAGCCAAGCCGGCCGAAAGAGGAATATTTTTTTCCAGACAAATTTCAAGGCCGCCGGAAAAGTTGAATAAACCGGACATAAGACGGGCTGTTTTTATTATTAAATTATTTTCATCGGTCGACAGATTTGAATTATTTTTTACTTTTAAGATAAATTTGGGATTTTTTATTTTTTTAAAAGACAAAATATCAAACAGGTCAATCGCCTGAAACCAGGAATATATATTATGATATCCATCATTTCTTTTGCCCAAGACTTTCAAAAAGAGATTTATCTTGGCCGGTGCTTTCAGTATGATTTCATTCATAATTTAAATCAATTAAAATATTATACAAAGTCAAGAAGAACCGTACCTATTTTCACAGCTCTTATCATATCCTTCATGGCAGACAATTTAACTGTTGACTTTTCCCGCCAATTATCTTTCTTATAGCAATTTAGCTAAATAAATACCTTAGGAGGTTATAAATGGGCAAATCACTCGCTGAAAAAATTCTTTCCGAACATTTAATTTCGGGCGAAATGATACCGGGCAACGATATAGCCATTAAAATCGATCAGACCCTGACGCAGGATGCGACCGGGACAATGGCCTACCTTCAATTTGAAGCCCTGGGTCTTAAAAAAGTTAAAACCGAGTTATCGGTATCGTACGTTGACCATAATACATTGCAGGCCTCATTTGAGAATGCCGATGACCATCAGTATCTTCAATCGGTTGCGTCCAAATACGGCATCTATTTTTCGAGACCCGGCAATGGTATCTGCCATCAGGTCCATCTGGAACGTTTTGGCGCGCCGGGGAAAACGCTTCTCGGCTCCGATTCCCATACTCCCACCGGCGGTGGACTGGGAATGATAGCGATGGGTGCCGGTGGCCTTGATGTCGCCGTGGCCATGGGTGGCGGTCCGTTTTATTTGAAAGTTCCGGAGATTGTCAATGTTCATTTAACCGGCAAATTGCGGCCGTTTGTAACCGCCAAAGACGTTATTCTCGAAGTCCTTCGGATTCTCTCGGTCAAAGGCGGCGTCGGACGAATTATCGAATACGGCGGTCCCGGAGTGGCCTCGCTTTCGGTTCCGGAACGGGCCACGATTACCAATATGGGCGCGGAACTCGGGGCAACCTGCTCCATCTTTCCCTCCGATGAAAAAACAAAAGCATTTCTAAAGTGGCAGAAACGAGCCAATGCGTATCGGAAATTGGAAGCGGACAAAGATGCCAAAGATGCCAAATATGCCAAAGTGATTAAAATTGATCTCAGTAAACTGGAGCCGCTTATTGCTCAGCCGCATCAGCCCGACAATGTCGTGCCGGTTAAAAAGCTGAAAGGCAAAAAAGTCAATCAGGTAAATATCGGCAGTTGTACTAACTCATCGTTTGCTGACTTGTCAACGACCGCCCGCCTTCTTAAGAGCCGCTCGGTTCATGAGTCGGTTTCGATGACAGTCTCCCCCGGCTCTAAGCAGGTGTTTGAATTGATTTCCCAATCGGGGGCGCTGACCGATATTATTGCCTCGGGCGCTCGTATTCTCGAATCAGCCTGCGGACCATGTATCGGAATGGGACAGGCCCCGTCGACCAACGCTATTGCCGTTCGTTCTTTCAATCGCAATTTCCTGGGACGTTCCGGAACCAAATCGGCGGGAGTATATCTGGCCAGTCCGGAAACCTGTGTCGCCGCGGCGATTTACGGCGAAATTACCGATCCCCGCAAACTTAAAACCTATCCCAAAATTGCTATTCCGAAATCAATCAAAATTGATGATTCCGGAATTTTAAAACCGTCGAAAACTCCGGCCAAGGTAAAAATCATTAGAGGTCCGAATATTGCACCGCTGCCGTTGAACACGCCTCTTCCCACTTCAATCAAGGGTGAAGTGCTTCTTAAAGTCGGCGATAATATCACAACCGATCATATTATGCCGGCCGGCGCCAAGGTCCTGCCGTTGCGCTCCAATATTCCCAAGATTTCCGAATTCGTATACTCGGTTGTTGACACCGATTTTGCCAAACGCGCCAAAGAAAAAGGCGGCGGTTTTATTATCGGCGGAGAAAATTACGGCCAGGGTTCATCGCGGGAGCACGCCGCTCTGGCGCCGATGTATCTGGGAATAAAAATGGTCGCCGTCAAATCATTTGCCAGAATCCATCTGGCCAATCTGATTAATTTCGGCATCCTTCCGGTAACCTTTGAAAAGGCCGAAGATTACAAAAATATCGAGCAGGGTGATATGCTTGATATGCCGGACATTAATAAGGCGGTGGCAAAAGATGACAAGCTGATCGTAACCAATGAATCTAAAAAGAAACAGATTGCCTTTAATATTAGTTTGAATGAACGCCAGCGTAAAATTATTTTGGCCGGCGGACTTTTAAATTATACCAAAAAAGGCGGCAAATAATGGAGACAACTCAAAACGCGATTGAGCCGAAAAAAACTCCATTTTATAAATATCATCTCGAGAACGGAGCCAAAATGGTTCCGTTCGCGGGATATATGATGCCGGTTCAATATAATAGCGGAATTACCGATGAACATCTAACCGTTCGTGAAAAAGTCGGTATGTTTGATATTTCCCACATGGGAGAATTTTTCCTGACCGGCGCGGGAGCACTCGACTTTATCCAGAAAATGACCGTCAACGATGCCTCAAAACTGGAAGTCGGTGCCATACAATATTCCTGTATGTGCTACGAAGACGGCGGCATCGTCGATGACCTTCTGGTATATCGCCTTAAGGACCGCTATATGCTGGTCGTCAACGCCGCCAATCTGGAAAAAGATTTTGAATGGCTCAGGTCTCATCTCGACGGCAAAACATTTTTGGAGAACCGATCCGATCAGATATGCTTATTGGCGATTCAAGGCCCTCAGGCGGAACGGGTCGTGGCTCAAATGACAGATTTCGATATCGCTGGCATGGCCTATTACCATTCGGCGGAAATACAGATGGCCGGACATGATGTTATCATATCACGCACCGGGTACACCGGCGAAGACGGCTATGAAATTTATATCCCGATTCCGGCGGCGGATGATATATGGGCTTCGGCCATTGATGCCGGTCATAAATATGATATGAAATTGATCGGTCTCGGCGCCCGCGATTCGCTTCGCCTTGAAATGAAAATGACTCTGTATGGTAATGATATTGACCAAACGACAACGCCTATCGAGGCCGGTTTAGGTTGGATTGTCAGCTTCGACAAAGGCGATTTTATCGCTCGCGATATTCTCAAACGCCAGAAGGATGAAAAACCAACCCGCCGATTGATCTGCCTGGAACTTAAAGGACGAGCTTTCCCTAGGCACGGCTATGATATCATCGCCGATGGCGAAACGGTCGGGCAGGTGACATCGGGAACATTCTCGCCTTCTCTCCAGCAACCGATCGCTCTGGGTTATCTTCCATTGCCATTGACGAAAATCGGAAATAAAGTGGATATTAAAATCAGAGACAAACTTTTTCCAGCCGAAATTGTTAAGCCGCCATTTTATAAAAAGGGCACGCATAAGTAAATGAAAATAGATTTATATCTGATTCCGGGACCGGTTGAGCCGGATAAGCTGGCGAACAGATCATTGGTTTTGATCGATGTCCTGCGCGCCTCAACTACAATCTGCCAATCGCTCTTCGCCGGAGCCAAAGCGGTTATTCCGGTCGAACAGCCGGGCGAGGCGGCTGAACTAAGAAACAAAATCGGGATTGAGGATACCATTCTGGGCGGAGAGCGTAAAGGATTGAAAATCGATAATTTTGATTTGGGCAATTCTCCGAGAGAATACACCGCCCCAATGGTGAAAAATAAGACGGTCATATTGACTACATCCAATGGAACGAAAACATATTCCCGAAGCAAATATGCCTCACTGACAATGACTGCCGGATTGGTGAATATCAATCGGGTTTTTGACCGGATTATTGAAGAAAAAAGAGATGTTGCAATTATCTGTGCCGGTAATGATGGTGATTTTTCTATTGAAGATACCCTGTGCGGCGGGATGTTGATCGATTTGCTTCGCGAAAACAATAAAAGCGGAATTGAACTGAACGATTCAGCCGAACTGGCGGCTTTGCTTTATGGCACGAATCGGAACAGATTGAAAGAGGCGATAAAAAGCGGCAAACACGGCAGTTATCTTGCCCGGATAGGTTTTGGCGAGGATGTCGATATCGCCTCGAATCCAAATTCTATTCCGGTCCTCCCCGTATATATGAACAACCGGATTGTATCGGAATAAACAAAAATAATCTTACGGCGGTAAATGGTGTATAAGATTCGTATGAAAAAATGGTTAATTATTTTAATATCTTCGATGATTATCCTGCCCGGATGGCTAATGGCCGAATCGGAGAGTTTTAACGGTGTTCAATTCGAAATAACGGTCAGGCAAAAACCGGTCGGTTATGATAAATATTTCGAAATAGTCAGAGACACCTTTAATGTCCTTGAGGGACAAAAATCGAGTGGATTTGTTACTAACATGAATCTTGATATTGAACTACTGAAAATGGATTCGCAGTCGGTAACGATCAATACTTTCCTGACGACCGTCGGAAAAGATATCTATCATAAATCGGATAAGTACAAAATCGAATATAACCTGCCGGCCCGGTTTGAAAATATTCCCGGGAAAAAAGGCTCGGTATATCAATTACTGATTAGTCCCCGGCAGAGAATTGCCATTGATACATCGTGCACTTATCAAACCGGCGACAATCAGCAGTTCACAATTTCTCCCAGCCCGAACTTTGACATACACTATGTTCCTTATTCATTGGGTGAATTCCACTGGACCAATGTCAGAACCTATCTCGAAGAGGATTTTGAGCTATTCCGAAAAGCGTTTGACATACAAATATCAAATAAAATCAATGTTTATCTGGTACCATGCCCCAGTAATTCGATTGTCTGGGATAGGCGGTTCGGATATTCACTTACTCCCGGACGCAAAAATGTCTATGCTATATATAATCATAATTTCGCCTCAATAGACGCCATCCTGCCCAATCTTATGATTCTCTATCATAGTTGGGGTTATGCTCCGCCCCTTTTGGCCGAGGGTATTGCATCCTATTTTGATTTTCCGCAGTACAAAATGAAAAAATTAAAAAATGCCGGGGAAATTCCCAGCCTAAATGACCTCCTGACCAGCGCCGGGTATTTCTCGGCGGATCCATCGAAATCGGAAATCGTGGCCGCCTCGTTCTGTAAATATTTGGCCGATGCCTATGGAGTCAATAAAATAAAAGAATTGTATAATATTTCCGATGATTTGAATATAAAAAAGAATCTGGAGCTGTTGTATGAGCGCCCGCTTAATGACCTCCAAACCGAATGGCTTAACTATGTTGATACGCTTCGGATAAAGCGGGAACTGTATGACCATTACACTCGGAAAGCTTCGATATTGTATCGAAGCAACGAACAGATTGAATATCTGGTTAAAATGGCGGAAAGCGATACGACCCGGTACGATTCGGTCGACACCTGGTCAAAACTGGCCACCGTGTATTATCAATACGGCGAGTTTTATAAGGCTATTGACGGCTATAAACTGCTGATGAAACTGGATCGTCCGACCCCGTTATTTAAACTGATTCTGGGCAATCTGTATATGATCAACGGCGCCTATGATTCCGCCTATGCGATTCTCGATACCGTGTACCGGGAAGACTCCACCCGTGCCACCGCCAAACTTCTGCAGGCCCAAATCGAGGCCCTTCGCGGCGATACCGCCCGGGCTCTTGAAATAGCCGAATCATATTTTCCAAAAGAGCAGACGGCGGGCGGCAAAACCGAATTTCTTCTCTTCCTCGGCGATATCCTCAACACGCCCGGTACATATATGGATACAAGCAAAGCGCAGGGATATTTTAAGGATGCTCTTACCTGGTCTAAAGATATGATGACTCAGGTACCTAATGAACCGGCCCACAAATTAAGAGCGGGCATGGCCTGTCTGGGTCTAAAAAGATATGCCGAGGCTCAGGGTTATTTGGAAGTTTCACTATTCACGGAGAAAAGGACCTATTTCCTGGCGCGGACCCTTTTGAATATGGGCAATTTATTCGACGCCACCGGAAATCACGACCGTGCCATTGATTATTACCGCGAAGCGTTGGAACTCCCTCTGGCCGATTTTGATAGGATCGCCTGTTTGTATTATATCGATCATCCATATAAGAATTGATAAGCATGTTCAACTTTCTTAATTCAACGGTGTTGATTGCCGCGACGGCGGCCCTGATACCGCTATTGATACATCTTTTTTCCAAAAGAAAAGTTAAAATTGTCGAATTTTCTTCATTGAAGCATCTGAAAGAAATGCAGAAACGGCAGGTCCGGAAACTCAAAATTCGACAACTGCTTCTGCTCCTCCTGCGCATGCTGATAATTCTAATTGCCGTTCTGGCTTTTGCCCGCCCGGCCAGTAAGGGCGGATATATCGGTACTCACGCCGGAGTATCATCGGTCATATTGCTCGATCGCTCGGCCTCGATGCAACGCGAGGTTAAAGACGGTCAATTATTCGATCTGGCCAAAATAGCCGTGGCCGATATAATGAGTAATTTCGGCGAGGCTGATAAGCTAATTCTTATCCCATTTGATAATAAGTGCTATTTCCCCTCGGGCGAACGGTTTTTCAGTCGGGATATCGGCGAGGAGATACTGGCTGGAACGGAAGTCGGTTTTGAGAAATCCGATCTTGGTCTTGCCTACAACAAAGCCCTGGAATTATTGGGACAATCGCAAAATTTGAATAGGGAATTGTACATCGTCACCGACCGCCAATTCAACTCATTGCCTGAACAGGCCGATACGGCGGCCGAAATAATCACGTATTTCGTCGACCTGCCAATTGAGACCGATGGTAATTGCGGTTTAATTGACATTGACATGGGTGGTCAGCTTATTGAGGTCGGTTCGGCCTTTGTGATTAAGGCAGAAATCTCCAACCATGATGCTTTTGCCAAAAATGAACTGCTGGCGTCATTGTTTATTGATGGCATCAGGGTGATGCAATCTGAATTTACGATAGATGCTAATGGAAGCAAAGTTGTTGAATTCTCCCATATGGTGCATAATCCGGGCTGGCATCAGGGGCGGATTGAACTATCCGATGATGCCTTTCTCCCCGACAACAGATTTTACTTTTCATTTTCAATACCGGAACAGTTTAATGTATTAATAATCGATGATGATAATTCGGGCGGCCTTATCAAACTGGCTTTGGTTCCATCGGAGAATTTGGCCCGCTATTGGTCGGTCAAAATGGTCTCCCCGAATCAACTGGCGGAAATTAAATTTCACGAATATGACGCTATCATATTTTCAGGGGTAGTCTCGCTGGGACGATCGGAAACATCGCGGTTATTAAAATATGTCGATGACGGCGGCGGACTGCTTTATATCGCCGGAGCCAATCTTGATACCGCCTATTTTAATACGAATTTTACAAGTATCTTAAATATTAGATACAATAATCCGCCGCCCGCCTTTTTCAGCGGCGCCGGTTATTTTACCATGGAGCAATTTGATTTTGCCCATCCGATCTTTACCGCTTTCGACCGATTTGACAAAGATTCCCTTCCAACCCTTCGCTACTATGCTCTGCCGACTTTGAGCGAATCGCGCGGCGGACGCAATCTGGCCTACTTTTCCAATGGTCTTCCGGCCCTGACAGAAAGCAGTTACGGTCTCGGTAAAATTATTCTGATGACCGCCCCTCTCAATCCCCAATACACCGATCTTCCCTCCCATTCCTTTTTTGTTCCCATGATTATTCGCACTATGACCTATCTTGCCGGATCGGTATCGGAATATGAAACCGGCTTGCGTGTCGGTGATAATATTATGCGGACGATATCGGGACAGACGACCAATTATGGGATTGTTAAAATGACCGCGCCCGATAATCAAACCTTTAATATTGTCGGCACCGAAAACACCGGCCAACTGACCTATGATTGCCGGCCCGTCAATATACCGGGCATCTATCAATTGAAAAGCCGGGAACGACTGGTGGATATGTTTCCAGTAAACCTGGCCGCCGAGGAGGGTAATCTTTCAGCGGTCGATTTTAAAAGATTGAGCGAATCGTTAAATATTAAGGAATATAAAACAATTCCATATAGTACTTCATCGGGAACCATTATTTCAGAATCACGATACGGTAAAGAACTTTGGAAAATATTCCTCTGGGCGGTAGTCGTAATTATGGCCGTGGAAATGTTTTTATCAAGAGAAATTAATCCTGACTTAAAAAAATCATGACCTTATTAACCGGCGAAAATATATTCCGAGAATTCGAGGACAGAATTCTGTTCAATGGTCTTTCATTTACGATAAATGATGATGATCGAATCGGTCTGGTTGGCCCCAATGGAATCGGTAAAACGACTTTATTCGATATGATGGCCGGGAAAGCGGCGCCGGAACAGGGCAAAGTGTACCGTTCAAAAAATTGCCGAATCGGATATATTGAACAGGAATTTGGCGAGGCCGAAAATGAGACGCTTTTTGATTTTGTTCAATCGGCCCGGATGGATCTTCTTGATATCAAAACGGAGATATCTGAAATAGAACATAAATTGCTCGAGACACCGGAAGATACCGTTCTTCTCGGAAGGCTGGGCGATTATCAGGACAAATTCGAATCATTGGGCGGATACAGTTTCGAAACGGAAATTAAAATAATTTTGATCGGTCTTGGCTTCCCTGAAAACAGATTCCATAATCGGCTTTATGATTTTTCCGGCGGTGAAAAAAATAGAGCCGCCCTCGCCCGCATTTTAGTCGGCAATGCCAATCTCCTTCTGCTTGATGAACCGACCAACCACCTCGATATTGAATCGACCATTTGGCTCGAAGAGTATTTGATAAACAGCGGCAAGGCGTATATTATTGTCTCGCATGATCGAACTTTTCTGGCCAATACCATAAAAAAGGTCTGGGAGATTTCCGGCAAAAAAATAGAACAGTACTTCAACGGTTTCGACAGTTATATTACCGAGCGAAAAGAGCGTCAGGATCTGATAAAGCATCAGTACAAACATCAGCAGGAAGAGATCAAACGGATCGAGGATTTTATTCGCAAAAATATGGCCGGACAAAAAACCAAACAGGCCCAATCCAAACAGAAATATCTGGCTCGGATTAAGCGGATTGAATTGCCGCAATCCGACCGCAATTCACCGACCTTTTCGGTTGAATCGAGCGGACGGTCGCATAATCTGATTCTCGGTATTGAAAGCGGCTATTTTGGATATGGAAACCATCCGTTAATCGAGGATATCTCGTTTAATCTATACCGGGGCGATCGTGTTGGATTTATCGGACGTAACGGCTCCGGCAAAACGACTTTTCTTAAGACAATTCTTGGTGATCTGGAAATGATTGAGGGTGAGATCAAACTCGGCAGTAATGTCGATATCGCTTATTTTGATCAAGAGCTATCGGAACTTGACGAGAACAACACGGTCATCGATGAACTCTGGCAAGTCGACCCGCTGATCGAAGCGGGGACGCTCCGATCGTTTCTGGCAAGATTTGGCTTTATCGGCGATGAGGTTTTTAAAAAGATTTTCGTACTATCCGGCGGAGAAAAAACAAAACTGGCTCTGGCCAAACTTCTTTTTAAACCGGCCAATTTTTTGATTTTCGACGAGCCGACCAATCATCTCGATATCGATGCCCGCCAGGCACTGGAAGAGGCTCTTAAGCAGTACGACGGCGCTTTTTTAATTGTCAGCCATGACCGTTTCTTTTTGGACCAGGTAGTTGATAAAATTATAGCGGTTGAAAATAATCATATCAGAACCTTCATCGGCAATTATTCCTACTACAAAGAAAAAATTGACTCAGAAATGGAGTTCATGCCCTCGGCTAAAAAAGAAATCCCGGAAGACAAATTAATTGAGTACGCTGAGTTTAAAGAGCAGTCACGGCAAAAGGGGCGGCTTAAAAAGGAACTTCGTTCGGTAAAATCAAAAATCGAGGATAATGAAAAACTTCTGAGTAAATTGGAGCAGGAAATAAATCATACCATTCCTAAAACCAACTGGGAAAAATTGGCCGAGGTTACCGCTGAAAAAACAAGGGTTGAAGAATTGCTATTAAATTTGTATCATTCGCTCGAAGAGTTGGAGAAGTTAAATGCCGAGAATTCTGACCCTGAGCGGTAGTCCTGTCAAAGGAAGTTCGACCTCGATTCTTCTTGAGCGAATCGCCGAGGGGATTATATATTCATCGCCGGAACCGGTCACCAATGAAATCATTCGTCTCAATGATTATCAGTATCTCCATTGCCAGGCCTGCGGGAAATCGCCCGAGCCGGATTATTGCCTTTTTAAGGATGAAATTTATCCGGTCTATGAGCAATTTCTAAATTGTGATATCATATTATTCGGTTCCCCGATTTATTTTGATACTGTCTCGGCTCAGGCCAAACTTTTTATCGACCGCTGTAACTGCTTGAAACCTTATGACTTTGAAAACGAAACCGCACATCACTTTAAAAAAATAATAACCAAAAAACGCCTTGGAGCAATAGTTTTGGTCGGTGGCGAACGTCAAAAATTCGAGCATGCCCGGGTTGTTCTGGCCGGGTTTTTCAAATGGACGGAAATAGAAAATTGCGGTGTCATCGCTTTTGCCGGATCGAATATCGCTCCCGGCGAGGTTGTTGACAATGAAGATAAGCTCCACGAAGCCTTTGCGTTAGGTCAACTAATAGCCTCCCGTATTACTATTAATGGGCGTTAACCTATAGTTTTTTCCCCATTATCTGAAACTCACATGAACATATTTAATTCTATTATTTGATATCAATTCACAAACCGTTCTAACATTAAAAAAATGTCCGAAAAATATATTAGATATGGAAATGCTGACGAAAATAACACCCGATTACGAAGTCCTATTAAAGGAACCTTGTCCCTTTGAAATGGACCTGCCCTGGAGCAATGAAGGTTTTGCTCAGCGGTTTTATGACGTTGTCCATGATTGGGGTATCCCCACTGAAAAGGAAATTTCCTTCATCGAAAGTTATCTTCATGGTAATTCGCGCCTGCTTGATCTTGCCTGCGGCGGCGGCCGCCATGCCATCGGCCTGGCGGAGAAAGGCCATAATGTCACTGGAATCGAAATCGGTTGGTACCCTCTCTCACTGGCCCGCGAACGGGCGGAAAAGAAGGAATTAACTATCGAGTTCTTTCAAAATGATATCCTGAAACTTAATTATCGCTCAGAATTCGACTGCGCCTTTCTAATTTGCGGCCAATTGGGACATTTTTCTCCTAATGACAGTCAGATTGTATTCGAGAACGCCTCCCGGGCAATTCGCAAAAATGGTACATTTCTCATTCATTTGTTCGGTTTCGGCGATGAAGATAAATCTAACTTCACGAGTTGGTATACTGAGAAAAAGGCCTTTTATTTTGAAAACCCGTCATTTGTTCATCGAGAGCAATACTATAATCCGTCAAACCGGGTAAAAATAATCAGAGATTTTGCAGTTGATACGATAACTCGCCAAAACGCCTTATTCGGTGTATCGGAAAAAAACTACACCGCCCACGAGTTATCTCAAATGGGCAAAAACTGCGGCCTTAAGTTGATTGAAAGCTTCGGCAATTTCGATAAATCCCCGCTAAAAGCCGATTCTCGAGAAAATATTTACGTTTTTATTAAAAAATAAGCTCTTTTTGTCGAACATTTCAAAAAACATTATTGTTATATATTTTGCCTTGCCTTTTTTGGTCTTTTGACTATATTGGGTGGCTACATAATGTAAGTATTCGGAAATTATGATAAAGGAGTTGGGATGAA
>JBDRRI010000134.1:0-8512 GCA_043825815.1 Candidatus Zixiibacteriota bacterium | reverse complement strand
TATTATTATTTTCAATAATTATGGAGTCAATGACAGAATTCCCTAATTCGGCGTCATTCGATACTTGTTCACTCGCTCTTAAACCTGATAATAATATTATTATTAATATAAGAAGAAATAAACCCGACTTCAAAATATCTCCAATAAAACCATCTTCTTCACTATAAGACGATGACGTTTACAAGGTTACGACATAAAAACATTTTTAATACAATCCTGCAATGTAAAATATTTGTTAAATTTACCGAATAATAATTAGAAGTGTTAATAATTACAACAAAATTAACCACAGGCGATTATGGCAAGAAAGAAAATAGGCGATATACTCATCGAGAAGGGTTTAATCACAACCGCCCAATTGGAATCGGCCTTAAATTCGCAGGAAAACCGCGGAAAAAAAATTGGCGAAATTTTTGTCGAACAAGGAATTATAACCGATGAGCAATTATTGGAGGCCGTTGCTGAACGGCTAAAGATACCAAGTCTTTCTATCGAATCATTGGTTATCGATCCGATGGTTGTTTCTCTGGTTCCAGTCGAAGTTGCCCGACGATACACTTTGATGCCGATTTTTAAAATCGGGAACAATCTAACTATCGCGATGGCCGATCCGCTTAATATTATTGCCATTGAAGAATTAAAATATACCACCAAGTTCGATATCAAACGAGTCGTGGCCTCTCACAAAGGAATTAATGCCGCAATCGATCAGTACTATTCGGTTGCAGATTCGCTTAATGACGTTATCGGGAATTATTCCAATTCAATATTAAATGAAATTAAACAGGATGCGGCCGATGGTATCTCCAATACCGAAAATGATGCCCCGGTCGTTAAGCTTGTTAATCTAATAATTGAGCAGGCGATAAAGGATAAGGCTTCGGATATTCATATTGAGCCTGATGAATACCATTTACGGATTCGTTATCGTATTAATGGTGTCATGAAAGAAGAAGCTTCTCCCCCTAAAAACCTGCAATCGGAAATCGTTTCGCGAATAAAAGTGGCTTCCAATATGGATGTTTCCGAAAAACGTTTGCCCCAAGACGGGCGTCTGGTTACCAAAATGGACGGCAATGAAATTGATCTTCGTATTTCCACCTTGCCGACGATTCACGGAGAAAAAGTAGTTATCAGAATTCTTGATAAACGAATCCTGGATATTGGTATAAATAATCTCGGATTTGAATCAAACCAAATTGCCAAAGTTAATGAATTGATAAAGAAAAAAGAGGGTATGATATTAATCACCGGTCCAACCTCGAGCGGCAAGACCACAACTTTATATTCGATTCTGCAGGCGGTTAATTCCATAGAAAAAAATATTATTACAATTGAGGATCCGGTCGAATATTCAATCCCGCTTATTAATCAGGTTCAAACCAATGAAAAAGCAGGACTTACTTTTGCCCGCACCCTGAGGGCCATTCTTCGGCAGAATCCGGATATAATTATGCTTGGTGAGATCAGGGATACGGAAACAGCCATGATGGCAGTGCGTTCGGCCCTGACCGGCCATCTTGTCCTCTCGACACTGCATACCAACGATGCCCCCAGTACGATAACCCGGTTAGTCGATATGGGTATTGAGAAATATCTGGTCGCCTCTTCCCTCAAGGGAGTTATTGCTCAGCGATTGCTACGGACCAATTGTCCGACCTGTAAAGAAGAATATCGACCGACCGAGACAGAAATAAAAATTGCCGGACTGGAAAATGATCCCAACATTAAATATTTCCGCGGCACCGGATGCAATAAATGCCGCATGACCGGTTATTCAGGACAAACCGGTATTTATGAATTGATTTCAATTGATGACGCCATCTCGGAATTGATTGTCAACGAGGCCGGCGACCTGCAAATAAAAAACTACGCTATAACTCAGGGTTTTAAGCCGCTTTACAATTCCGGAATAGAAAAAATTAAAAATGGCTCGGTCTCGCTCGAGGAATTCCTTCGTGTAATTACAATATCTGAGCATAGCGATGAAATGAATCTGATTCATCGGATCGAGGTTAATGCCTAAAACATTCTCATATATGGCTCGAACCTTTGATGGCCAGAAGCAGGAAGGGTTTATTCAGGCCGAAAGCAGAAATCGGGTGGCCGATATTCTCTCAGAGCAAAACCTGATTCCAACGGAAATAAAGTTAAAAGCAACCTCTATGAAGCCGGGTATTTTTGGATTTATGAAAGGCCGCCTTTATGAGGACCTGATTGTTTTTACTCGCAATTTATCTACCCTCTATCGGGCTGGGATTCCTATCCTTCGAGCCCTTTCCATTATTAAAATAGGCGCGCCCGATTCATATTTCAATAAGGCTATTACCAATGTCCGAGAGTCGGTCAAATTGGGTCGGTCACTCGCCGATTCGTTATACGATTATCCCAGAGTCTTCCCCAAAGTATATGCCGCTTCAATCGCCGCCGGGGAGCAATCAGGAAAAATTGATGAAATTCTCGATTCATTGGCCATTATGCTGGAAAAAGACCTTGAGTTAAATCGCCAGATAAAATCATCGGTTCGCTATCCGCTCTCGGTTGTCAGCGCCATTGCTCTGGCTTTTATTGTTTTATTTACTTTTGTTATTCCCCGGTTTATGCAATTTTATAGCAAGATGGGTGTTGATCTGCCTCTTCCAACCAAAATCCTAATCTGGATAAATACTGCTATTACAAGCTATTGGCATGTTTCTATTGTGGCCGTTATAGCCTTGATTATTGGTCTAAAATATTTTATTTCGCGTCCGCGCGGCAAGGAAATCATTGATTCATTGATTTTGAAAATGCCGATTTTCGGCGATCTTATTCTTAAAGGAACCGTGGCGAGGTTTGCTTACATTTTTCAAATCCTTATTAAAAGCGGTATTCCAATGGTAAAAGCCCTTGAAATGATCGTCGATATCGTTAAAAATTCTAAGATTGCCCAAGAGATTAGAGATATGGCCGATTCATTCAGAGGCGGTCGGGAGTTAACGGTGATTATTGATAAAAAGCAATATTTCCCGGAAATGGCCATTCAGATGATTAAGGTTGGGCTTGAAAGCGGCTCCCTTGATGTTATGATGTCAGAAATTGCCAATCATTATAGCAAAGAGGTTGATTATAAATCACGTCAATTAACATCTCTACTGGAGACTATACTAACCATTGTTCTGGGTGTTTTTATTTTGATTGTAGCTCTGGCTATCTTCTTACCTATGTGGAACTTAATTCAGGTCTTCAAAGGATGACAAAATAAAGATTTTCCAATATATACCGATAATTAGAAAAATAGTAAAAATTCCAATAATTAAAATTAAAGGAGAGGTTATGTTTTTCTCTAAACTCAGCAATCAAAAAGGATTTACGTTAATCGAACTGGTTATCATTATCGTAATTCTTGGGATTTTAGCAGCCGTAGCCATACCGAAATATTCCGATATTTCGAGTGAGGCCAAAGAGGCGGCCGCACGCGGTGCTCTGGGCGCTCTTCGTTCCGGTATTTCAATTTGGTATGCTAATCAAGCCGTCACGACCGGTACTGCCACCTGGCCGCAAATTGACTCATTAAGAGCCATCGGAGTCGTCATGGAACAATCTCTTCCCAAAAATCCGTTTCAAACCGATGCCAATGCACCCGATAGTATCGTTACTGGCGTCACCAAAGGTACCACCGTGGGAACTCGTGGAGGATGGGCCTATAATCCGTCCACAGGGGAAGTTTGGTTGAACACATCCGGCAGCGGCGAGAATAACTGGTAGGATCAGCTCTGGTCGGAAATGAAGCATATATTCACTATGATAAATGACGGCTTTACCCTTATTGAGCTGGTCATTATTATTGTTGTCCTTGGAATTCTTGCGACGGTTGCCATACCGAAATTTGGCAGCCTCACTGAAAATGCCAAGGTTAACGCCACCAAAGACGAAATGCTTCGAATAAAAAGGGCAATTGTCGGCGACTCGCAAATCGTTTCCGGCGGTGAATATGTCAATCGAGGATTCGAAGGCGATGTCGGACACGTTCCGGGATTGCTTCTTGACCTGGCTACAAAACCGGATAGCATATCGGCCTATGATAAATTTACCCGGCTGGGATGGAACGGTCCCTATATCGATTCAACCGGGCTTGAATATAGCACTGATGCCTGGGGGCAAACTTATGTTTATGATCCCAATGCCAGAACAATTACGGCAACCGGGGCGGACCCAGATATTATAATCTCATTTTAACGGTATTAAATATGAATTCTGTGCAAACAGATACTCCTGAAGCGAAAATCGTTGAAAAAACGGATAAGCTTGATAGTAGCATTAAGCGGCATCGTCTTGGGAAAAAAGCCAATTGGGGCCGGACTATCTCTATACGCTTTGATCACTCATCTCTACAACTGGTTGCAGTCAAAAAATCTTTTAAATCGACGAAACTTCTCAACGTTACTAAAATATATATTCCTAAAACCTGCACCACGGAAGAAAAATGCAATGAGTTTATTACCGTTGAAATAAATCGCTATATCAAACAGTATAGAACCAAAAATACGCGATACGTTCTTGGTATAAGCGGACAAGAAACCGCCCAGCGTAACATTACTTTTCCCAGTCTGCCCAAAAAAGAATTGGACAATGCCGTTTACTGGGAAGGCAATAAAAGAATTCCCTTTGGGTTGAATAATAGTTATTTCGGTTACCATCTGGTTGAAACATCCCAGGCCGGTAAAGAATGTACTGCTAACATTTCCCTGATGGCCGTCGCCAAGGAGATTGTCGACAAAAAACTAGAACTCCTTCAACCTTTAAATATTACGATATCAAGCGTCTATCACGAATTAGAAGCACTCGGATATTTAATTCCATTTATTGAAGGATATGACCCTGAAAAATCCTATGCACTAATCAACATTAAGGAAAGAAGCTCGGAAATAAGTTTCTATAAAGGCGATTGTCTGAAATTCATGAATATCAGTTCGGTGGGAACCAATACCCTTTCCGACACGCCTGACAACGATACCAAATTCGAATTCTTTACGGAAAGCCTGGTAAATGAAATTGCCAATACCCTGGATTATTATGTCGGTCAGTTTGCCAACACCTCCGCCGATCGTGTCTTTGTCTATGGCGATCTTTCTTATTCAGAGGAACTTATTAATAATCTGACTGACCGTTTCGGTATGGAGTTTAAGAAATTCCCGATTGATAGGCTGGAAGAAGAACAAAAAGTGGGCGAACGCTTCAATACCGATTTATCGGTTTCTCTATCTGGCGTTGCCCTGGCTTATAACAATTATGCCCTGATTAATTTCCTTCCTCCTTATAAGATTGAACAGCAAAAGACACATCAGATAAAAAGATTTTCCGTTGCGGGGATGGCCCTTTTGATTTTCATTCTCATTGGCATTTGGTCATTGATGGAAAAATCAAACCAGGCTGTTGCGGAAAATATAAAAGACGCTAAAATACAAATTGAAAACATTCACAACTCACCTACGTTTGTACTTTATAATCAGATTAAAAATCGAATGGCCGCGGAACGGGCGTTTGTTGACGGTCTTCACCACGAACCGACATATTTAAATCTTAATTTAAAAGAGCTTTCCATTATAACTCCCAAAGAAATATTATTAACCGGCTTTAACCTCCAAAAAATCGAGGGTGAGAACAGGCTGTATTTATCCGGAAAAGTCGCTTCCTCAGACCCCCCTCCCGAGGTTATTTTGGCGGAATTTATCGCCCGGCTTGAAAACTCGACATTTTACAATGATATCTCTTTAAAAAAACATATTAAACAAATTGATCACGATAAATTTATTATTGATTTTGTTATTTCGGCGAGGGCATTAATATAATGAATAAGATATATTACATTGTCGCCTCCATTGCCTTATCAGTGATTCTTCTTTGGGGCATATTTTTTATAAAGCCGTTGCTAAACCAAAAAAATATGTTGAAGGTCGAATTGGAGACGGCCAATGCCACGCTTAATGATTATCAAAATATTTTAAAAGAGTTTAATTTGCAGTTTCAGGCTCATCAGGAATTATTAAAACAAAAGGAGCACCTCCTCTCCTATCTCTATACCAAAGATGATATCATCAGGTTGTTTGATGAGTTGCTTTTAAAATCTTCAAATTACGGAATTACAATAACTGAAATCACGCCCTCGGTCGAAGAATTGATAGCTTTGAATAAAACCATTGCGGATGAAAATAAGCCAATTCATCTTGATATTGCCCTTAAAATGAAAGCTAATACGATCAATGCTGGAAAATTTATTGGCGAGATTGAATCTCAAAAATATTACAAAGGCTTCAACTTTTGCAATATCAACAATTCCGATTTTAATGATCCCTTTACGGACGTACATTATAGTTTTAAAGCAATCCTCGGGATGTTAAAGGATAACAAATGACCGAAAAAACAAGAAAACTTATGATTCTAAGTCTTCTGCCAATAGCCATAATATGGGCGATATATAATATGGGCGGTAAAGAAAAGAATTTCGTCACCGATCAACAGGAATTGGCGGCCGCAAAACATAATGTAATTGAACATTTAAATAAACTCGACTCGGAACTGATTGATAAATATAGTAAGCTTAGTTGGGGGAGTGACCCGTTTTTTAGAGGGACACATACTACAGCCGTAAAATCTGCCAATATCCAACCAGGCTGGCATTTGGCCGGAATAATTTACAATGAAACCAACCCGCATGCGGTCATTAATAATAAAATCGTACAAAACGGCGATTCGGTTGACGGCGCCGAAATAATAACTATTGAAAAAGATCGGGTGGTTCTTCAGAAAAACGGTTCCGAATTCACCTTATCAATATTGAGGGATAAGTCATGAAAAAGATATTTTCCATATTAAGAATCCTTATTTTATTATTGGCACTTTTTACCACCGCTCCGGCGATAGATTTAAACCAGAAAGTTTCCTTACAACTTGAGGATATACCTATTGCCACCGTTCTCCAATCAATCGCAATGCAGTATAATTTGAATATTGTTCAGACCTCGGAAATTGACGGAAAGCTCTCTTTAAAACTTGATGAAGTCACTCTTGAAAATGCCTTAAAGGCGATTCTTACGGCTAATGGCTTGAATTATTATATCACCGGCGATGTGATTGTTATTAAACCGACTGAAATTGACGCCATTGAAGAGACCGCTGTCCGGGCCTTTACCCTGCATCATATTTCTCCCTCGGCCGCATTGAGCGCCTGTCAGGACTTGTTATCTTCCAAAGGAAAAATAAAGATAATTACCGCTGAAGGCCAGTCCTCATCGAATGGTCAAATCGCTCCGATCGCATCACAAATGGCGGTTATTGATCTGCCTGAAAATATCTTTAGAATAGAGCAGTTCATAAAAGAAATAGACCGTGCACAACCGCAAATTGCCATTGAAGTGCGCATGATTGAAACTAATTATGATAATGAGGAATCATTTGGACTCAACTGGCCAACCAGTATGACAGCCCGCATCCATGGCGTTCAAACATCATCCGAAACGGAAACCTCCGGGACGACAACTGAGGCTCTCGGAGAATTGAATCTCCCCAAGGGTTCTTTCCAATGGGGAAAGCTGTCCGTCAATGAACTCAGTATGGTCCTTGATTTCCTTGAAACCGAAGGTAATTCCAAGTTAATATCTGATCCCCGCGTAACGACCCTTAATAATCATATGGCAGAAATCAAAGTGACTACCATTATTCCTATAAAAACAATTAGCCGCTTGAGTGATGTTGGCGTTTCGCAGGATATCGTTTCTTATCAGGATGAAGAAATCGGTATAACATTAATAGTTACACCGCATATTACCGATGACGGTAAAATATTGCTCGATGTCAATCCGACCGTGGCCGAGATAACCGGATGGACTGCAGATAATCAAAAACCGATTACTTCAGAACGCTCGGTTAAGACCAAAATACTCGTAGGTGATGGAGAATCAGCAGTGATTGGCGGACTTTTAAAAGAAAGCAATATCGAAAACGAAAGTCGGGTCTTTTTCCTTGGCTCCCTGCCGATTATCGGCAATATATTCAAGCATAAATCAATTCAGAAATCGACAACTGATTTGACTATTCTGATAACGCCCAGAATAATAAATGATTAATTTATGATTTACTTTTTATTAGATCGAATCGCACTGCCCGACTAAAAAACAGATAACCGGATAGAATCAATAATCCAAAATCTCGTATCAAAAGACTGAGCGTTTGTCCCTTGGCCTTTGAACTGACCGTGAAACAGCCGCATTCCAAATTAACTCCGCGGATAAAATTTATGCCTATTGCGATAATAAATACGATAACCATCAAGTTGATAATATAAATTGCACCGCGTTTATTCAGACCCAGAATCAGCGCTATACCGCTGATGGTTTCAACCCAGGGTAATGTGAGGGCCATAATGTTTATAAGGCTCCCCGGCAGGATATGATAATTGTAGACTATTCTGGCAAATTGACCGGGATTGGCAATCTTATCCAGAGCGGCATAGATAAAAATTAATCCAACCACCAGA
>JBDRRI010000133.1:0-5093 GCA_043825815.1 Candidatus Zixiibacteriota bacterium | reverse complement strand
GGTGTTCCGACCGCCACGATAGCGATCGAAGAAACCCGGCCCCTGAAATTACAAATTTACTACAAAAGAGGTACAATGAAAAAATGTAAAATATGCAAAACAAAGCCAATTTTATGAGCCGTCCACGGTAAAAAACAATATATGTTTTATTGTGCATCCGAACCCATTATTCGTTGGTTATCAATAGGTTAAGGGAAAAGCAGACTTATTTAGAACCCATTTAAAAGGCTTTAATTCGAAAATTAACTGAATTGATACCGCACAGCCTGATCGGCAAAAATGGTCCCTCTTATTTTTCTAATGGCTTTCTTTAAATTCGCATTATATATTGAATTATTACTGATACTATTGACTTCGTAAATAATAATGGAAATAAAGGGTTGACGATGGCCAAATCACTTGCAGACCTGAAACATACCGTTGTTAAACTGAAAAGCTGGGGCGAGGTCATTATTCTCGACACCGGGTCGGTTATTGATGCCGAGGCCGAAGCTATGTTGCAGGCCCTTCATTCGCGCTCGACCGGCGGATTGCGAAGTCATTTGGAAATTCTGGCCGAAAAGGGCGCCGACAATTTCATGGAAAAATTCTATGTCGGCTATGGTCATCATTCTATCGGCGATTGCGGCGACACGACTATCTTTATCGAGGGCGTCTCAATGCTCGCGGTCAAGGCGGTTCAGGATAATCCTCTATTTAGAGGACAGGAATCCTCGACAAGGTACCTCGATTTTTCACAACAACCCCTTATTGATCCGACTCAGACCGCCGAGGGAAATGCTCTCCTTGAAAAACAACGGCAATTTTATATCGATGCTCAGGATCCTACCCGGGAATATTTAAAAAAGCTCCATCCGATAAGTGAGGGCGAGAAAAAATCTATTTATAACAAGGCGATTGACGCCCGTACTTTCGATATTACCCGGTCGCTCCTCCCGGCAGGATCCTCGACCAATTTCGCCTGGCACACCGATCTCAGACAGGCATCGGATAAAACGCTCTTTTTGAAACATCATCCGCTCCCCGAGGTTAGAAATATCGCCACCGGGATGAATGAGGCGCTTCAGAAACATCACCCGCATTCATTCGGACATCAGATCCCCGATGATACCGAAACATATCAGGATTTGATCGCCGAAAATTATTATTACCATGACCCGGACTGCCCCGAAAATCCAGTAGTCGATTTTAGCCATATTAATCCTGATGAATTGAAGAGATTTAGCGAAATCTTTGATCATCGCCCGCCCAAGACTGGACTTCCGAAATTTGTTTCGCAGGTCGGTACCCTTGATGTACAGTATCGAATAGATTTTGGTTCGTTCCGGGATATTCAAAGGCACCGGGCGATAAACCAAAGGATGCCCCTGCTGACCACCGAGCTTGGATTCAATCAATGGTATATTGACAACCTCCCCCATGAGGTCAGAATGAAACTGCCGGGACATTTGGAAATGATTAAAAGTAAAATTGAAAAATTAAAAATCCCGAAAGAACTGCAACAATATTTCATCCCAATCGGATATAACACCTCTAATAGATTTACCGGCGATCTCCCGGCTACTGTTTATATGGTGGAGATTCGCGATTCTCGGTTCGTCCATCCGACTCTGCAAAAAGTCGCCCATAATATTGGCGAGCAGATAGTTGAAAAATTAGGTATAAGATTGAATCGTGACCCGGAACCGAACCGTTTCGATGTCAAACGAGGGGAGCAAGATATCGTTGTTCGGAAATCCGATTAGATTTTGATTATTGAATATGAATTAAATAGACCGGAGGATATCTAAAAAGCATCTTTTATACCACTTTATGAGGTATTAATATTATGAAAATAGAACATGTTGCTATATGGACCAAAGATATCGAGAAGTCGCGGCTTTTCTATGAAAATTATTTCGGAGCTAAATCAAATACCAAATATAGTAATAATGAAAAAGCGTTTTCATCTTATTTTTTAAGTTTCGATTCCGGCGCAAGATTGGAGATAATGCAAATGGATTCGGTTTCCGATTCAAGTGTAGATCCGGACACTCATTATTACGGATTTGCTCATCTTGCTATCTCCGTAGGTTCAAAAAATGCTGTTGATCAACTTACATCAAAGATTAAAAGCGATGGCTATTCTGTTTTAAGCGACCCAAGGCTAACGGGCGATGGATACTATGAATCGATTGTTTTGGATCCCGATGGTAATAAACTCGAAATCACCATTTGATATGATTTTATTTGGATCCGGAATATTGGTGTTTCATCATCCCCATATTATTAATTTGCCATCCAATATAAATTTTGCATAATTGAATTAAACCATGGCCGCAAAAATAAAAATCGGAATCAGCACCTGCCTGCTTGGCGAAAAAGTCCGCTGGGATGGCGGACATAAGCACGATCGCTATATCACCGATATCCTCGGTAAATATTTCGAGTTTGTTCCGGTCTGTCCCGAGGTTGATATCGGGATGGGTGTCCCCCGCGAATCGGTCCGCCTGGTCGGTACTCCCGAAAACCCCCGAATGGTCGGCCTCAAATCGGGAAAAGACTGGACCGATAAAATGCTGAAATACTCCCGGAATCGAATCAGGAAACTTCAAAAATTAAACCTCTCCGGTTATATTCTCAAAAAAGACTCGCCCAGTTGCGGGATGGAACGCGTCCGCGTTTATTATAAGGACAATATGCACGTCAAGCAGGGGAGAGGATTTTTTGGAGGCGCCTTGCTCGACAGTTTCCCCCTGCTTCCGATCGAGGAGGAGGGCCGGCTCAATGATAATGCCCTTCGTGAGAATTTTATCGTCCGGGTTTTTGCCCATGAACGACTTAAAAAACTTTTTGCCGGCAAATTCAATCGGGGAGAAATTGTCAAATTTCACTCCGAGCATAAATATTTGTTATTGGCTCATAGCCAGAAAGATTATCGCGAGCTGGGCAATCTGGTTGGTAATATCAAGCGATACAAACCGGATAATTTCATCGAGAAATACAGCGAACTTTTTATGACGGCCCTGTCGCATCCGACCACCATCAAGAATAATATCAATGTTCTTCAGCATATATTCGGTTATCTCAAAAATGCCCTCTCTAAACCGGCTAAAGATGATATTCTTCGGGTGCTGGAAAATTACCGAACCGGCCTTATTCCTCTGATTGTGCCGGTTACGCTTATCAAACATTATGTCGATCTTCATAATATCGAATATATCAAGGATCAGGTTTATCTTAATCCTCATCCGGAAGAGTTGATGCTTCGCAACCATGTATAATTTTGATTGCCAAAACGATTTAAATTCATTAAATGAGCCTATATGAACGCACCTTTCTATGATTTAAAGCCGGGCCTGACTCTGGGGCGCAATTATTTTGTAGTCGAGCTTCTCGGCGTCGGCTGGGAGGGCGAGGTTTACAAAGTCGAGGAGCGCCGAACCGGCATTTTGCGAGCGGTCAAGATTTTCTATGAGCACCGCCGCCCGACCAAAATCCAGATGGAACGCTATGCCAAAAAAATGTATAAGCTTCGTTCCTGCCCGATAATCACCCAGTATCACCATCGCGATATCGCGCGCGTTAACCGCAATCAGGTTGAAATCCTGGTTTCCGATTTTGCCGAGGGCGTGATGTTGTCGAAATTTCTTAACGAGCAGTATCGGAAACGGCTGAGTCCTTTCGAGGCGTTGCATCTGTTTTATGCTCTGGTCAAGGGGATCGAAAGAATCCATTATCTCGGCGAGTATCACGGCGATATCCATTCCGACAATATAATGGTGCGGCGGAAAGGACTTGGGTTCAAGGTTTATCTACTCGACTTCTTCGATCTCGGCCGTTCGACCAAGGCAAAAATCCAGTATGATATCTATGATCTCATTTCCGTTCTCCATGAGATTATCGGCGGGGCCTCGGGGTACAAGGTGGCCGATGATCATATCAAAAAAATTATTATGGGCCGGAAACATTCCTTAATCCGCGAGAAATTCAAAACCGCCGGCGATCTGCGGTTAGCGCTCGATAACCTGGTCTGGGATTAGAAAAATTCCCCGGTAATCTATTCAGTAAGTTATTTGCCGCCGAACAAACATAATCTCCCTTCCCCAAATTGGTTTGGAATAGGCCTGCGTTTTCGTAACCTGTTCTCCGGCAATAACCAATTGGCTTTGTTTTGCATATTTTACATTTTTTCATGGTCGTTCTTTTGTAGTAAATTTGTAAATCCGGGTGCTCCCCTTAATCCACTTTCAAAAGAGTCGAGGTCCGGCCAGTTTATGCGTTTCGCGCGTCTCATATAATTGCCCTTACTTAATTAACCACCCTACCGGTGGGTTACGGACTTTGCGTTTTCGTAACCTGTTCTCCGGCAATAACCGATTGGCTTTGTTTTGCATATTTTACATTTTTTCATGGTTGTTCTTTTGGAGTAAATTTGTTTCTTACGCGGCAATGGCACAGATGTTTGTCACTTGCGGAAATGTTTGGGATTTGAGCAGGGGCTGATTTTAAATCAGCCCTCGGGTCGATCTTAGATCGACCCCTACGGTTAGACCAGTATGATTGGAAAACCACCGGACACAAGAAATTCTGTTTGCAACAGATGCCTCGCCTTCCCGTCATTCCCATGTCTACCTCCTGTCATTCCCGATCCGATCGGGAATCCATCCATAAAATAGTCTTCATCTATAAAGGGGGTATTCAAAAATCACTACCGAATTGGTAGCGAAAATGTAAGATCGTGGATAATAATCTGTTGCTAATTTTGGCAAAGGGCATATATTGACAATATAGTCAATTAAATATCTGGTTATCTGTCAACCTGTTCAGGAGGTGGGATGAGAAATTTATTAAATTTGAAATTACTATTATTAATATGGCTTTTGTCAGTACCGGTGAATGCCTTAACAGTCATTGATTCGGAATTGAAAGTCGATACTATCGGCGTATTCGGGGTTATTAATGATATCAAATATCATGATGGATATATATATGTCGCTGACGCCGGTACTGCCAGCGCGGCGTCGCCGGATAATGTCTATAGAATTAATCTGGAGACCTATAATATTGACAACATAGATCATAGTTATGATTTCTATCAATATTCAGGGTAA
>JBDRRI010000132.1:0-10179 GCA_043825815.1 Candidatus Zixiibacteriota bacterium | reverse complement strand
TTTAATTATTTTTTCGGCTTTTACAACGTCCGTCCGATTAAGCATATTTATAATATATATTAGCCTTTCTGTTTTGGTCATTTCGTTCTCCCTTCTTTTATAGCCTAATTTCAACGGGGTTTTTGTTAGATAAAAATATCGGGAGAGTTACTGACAACCGATGTCAGTAAAAAATGGTGATATAGATTATTTGCGATTTTATTTGTGATCGGCCAGTAAATTCTTTGCGGCTTTTTTAATTCTATGCGCCAGAGTTGTCGGCTTGATAATTTTAACTTCGCCGGCAAAACTTATCAGCCATCGGAAAATTTCATCCTCGCCGGCAACCTTGACTTTATAATTTACATATCCGTCTTTCAGAGGTATGACTTTTTCATTACGGTGGTGGCGTCCCAGCTCAATAACCCGGGCCGCCTTGCCCCAAAAAATAGCCTCTACCTCAATCGGCCGGCCATTGTAAACGCCCCAGCTGTTTTCAAAATAGTTTATTGGATCCATAGGACGTCTGGGTTTAAATCTTTTTTCGGTTAGTGCCAATTTCTCTATCCGGTCAATTCGGAAAGTTCTGAAGTCGTTTCTAAGATGACAATATCCTACAAAATAAAAAGCGCGCTCAATAAAGATTAAAAAATACGGTTCAACTGTTCTCGTTTTCAAACCGCTTTCGATTGAATTATAATTCATTTCCACCAGCATATTTTTATTAATGCCATTTTCCAGGTCGGCAAATATTTTACTCGAAAATTTGTCGGAAAGGGTGCTCTTGATATTCACTTCCGCTGTCTGCGGGGATATGCTCTTCTTCTCTTTAACCTGAGGCGACAGACCCGAATCTATTTTGCTCCTTATGACTTTTATCATCTGTCTATATCTGTCGTCTTTTTTCAGGGGGGTACTTTCCAGAACCCTATTTATGGTTAGATATTCCTCCAAATTGAAATTAAGCGCGGGAAGGAAATTGCCAGTAGCGTACTTATAACCTCGGTCATAATAAATAGGCACATTCATTTCCGAAAGAGAAATGATATCGCGATAGATTGTCCGCGGGGTAACTCCGCATTCCTCGGCCAGCGCCTCGGCATTCATATTTTTGCGGCTTCGTAAAAGATTTAAAATAAACAACAGCCGGTCATATTTGGGCATACTCATATCCCTAAACTAATCTAAAAATCCGAGTTGTCAATTATCATTTTCCCGCCACAGGTATTGGATAATTCCCACACTTTAAATGCCGGCCATATTTTGACTCCCTTTCTAACAGATTGATAATAAATGCGATAGACGAATAAATCGTTTTGGCATCTTCCTTGCAAAACAGTTTATGAACATAAAAATTTAGCCCGTGGGGGAGATATGGAAGAAGAAATTCAAGAGATTCGTAAACCGATTAAAAAGAAATCGGCATTTGCGGAATCATTTGCCGTTAATTTTGGACTTAAATTCATACTGGGATTTATTGTCATAATTGTCTTTTTAACAACTGTTCAATGTTCAATTAAAAAGCCGGAATCTCCAACTTTTAATACTAATCTGGCAGTTCCGCTGGTTAACAAGACTTATTTAATGCCTGAAATCTTGGAACGGATAGATCAGCCCGGACTTTCGCTCGATTCGTCGGGAGAAGTCATGTTTACATTCGAAGAAGAATTGGACACTTTGACGCTGACTGACGATATCACAACCAATGATATTCATCAAAGCATCAGCAATAAGCTTGGTCAGATTGATATCGCTCCGACCAATACGGGGCCTTCGGAAGTCCCGCTCAGTAATTTCAATTTACTGACCCTGGGAGTCATTCCCGATACATCGTTTGACATTTCCGATGATCTCCCGGTCGCGACCGGTTATACCTGGGCCGATATAGCTTCCGGCGGCGTCTATCTAAAATTGACCAATGAATTGGGGATTAATCTCGATACTGTTATCGTAACCATAGTCGAGCAAAGAAGTCACACTGATTTGGTCACGGCACAATTGCCAGGGGGGCTGGCCTCGGGAATAACCGATTCAGTTTATTTCGATTTAAGCGGCCAGCGGGTAACCGATTATTTCGGCATTAATATGCATTGTCATACGCCGGGAGCGACCGCCTTTTCACTGACGATAAATAACAAAATCATATCTCAAATCAATTTTGACGACGAACTGACAATTTCTGCCGCGCGGGCGATAATTCCGGAAGTGTCCAAAGATTTTTCAAACGATATTCTTATTCCGGATTCCAATACAATTATGCAAGCCGACATCGCCTCCGGTACCATGCTTCTATCAATAAATAATGGTACTAATCTTCCGGCTGACATTGATATCACTCTGGATGATTTTATCAGGGATGGCCAGCCATTGCGCGTGATTCGATCTATAAATGCCAATATGACGACCGGTGTAAATATCAATCTGGCGGGATACCAATTTATTCCGGACGATCAGACTCATCCCCAGAGTATCGGAGTTGATGTATCTGCTCTAATACCGGCCTCGGCATCATATATAACCGTTGATGAAGATGATTCAATTACGGTGACGACCAACATTACGAATATTAGCTTCGCAAGTTTGACCGGCATAATTGAACCCGAAATTGTCACTTTTGAAAATATTTCAGTGGATATAGATTTGCCGCAGGGATTCGACTCGCTTCAACTGGTCAGCGCCGTTTTGCAGCTCGATGTTGTCAATGGTTTTAACTTCCCCGGTTCCCTTGACCTGGATATTTATGGTGACGGCGGACAGTTAAAACATTTTACCGGGAACATTGATCCCGGATCTCCGGATAATCCAGTCACATCATTTATATTTGATTCGAGCTTGGCAACATTTATGAATCCGGTTCCTCAACAAATAACTATTTCGGGAACCGCCTCATTCGGCGATGGAATCACTTCAGGCACAATCACACCCGAAGATTATATTCATTCCAAAATAACAATTTCCTCTCCCCTGGAAGTGATTCTTGATAGGGCAACCTTTGGAGCCGACACGACCGCCGAAGATATGAATCAGGATGATATGGATATGATCACCGGGAATATTATCTCCGCTGAATTTAGCCCGACTATAATCAATCATTTACCCTTCGGCGTTTCGGTTATGATTTATATGGATAGTTCTCAGGCCAATCTGAATGCTGATAATGCCCAACTTGTAATAGGTCCAATTGATATTGCCGGCGGTACTCTAGGCGCTGATCATACCGTTTCCCAACCGACTACTTCGATTGTATCAATCGCTCTTGATAGTATCGATTTTAAGGTTCTCGAAAACGACACTCTTTATTCGACACAGGAAGTTACTCTTATTGGCAATGGATCCTCGGCCATCAAAGTATCCGGCGATGATTATATCACGATTCGAGGCGTGATTGATGTTGAATATAAATTTGACGGTGATTTTTAATAAAGAAAGCGGGAGATAAAATGAAAACGACTATTATCATTACAATAATAATTCTGGTCAGTCTGGCGGCCATCGCATCGGCCGGCGGTCTGTCATCGGCCAAGGCGGTTGCCATGGGCGGTGCCCAGATGGGATTAGCCGAGGGCGTTTATGCTGCTATTTACAATCCGGCCAATCTTGGTTTGAGCAGTCATCAGCAGACCAGCCTGGAGCTGGCCGGGGCCGGCATCGAATTTCATAATAATTCTTTCTCTTTGGATGATTACAATAAGTACAACGGTTCGTTTCTAAATGATGATGACAAATCGGCCATTCTGGGCAAAATTCCCTCCGAGGGATTGAAAGTCAACGCCGATGTCGAAGCCGGAGCGATGTCATTCGCCACCGGTTCCTTTGCACTGTCTATTGTCGGCCATGGCGCGGTTGCCACCAACCTGGGCAAGGATGCTCTGGAATTGTTTTTTAACGGCGTCGAAATAAATGATACTTTTACTATCGACGGAATGTACAGCGATGCCAATGCCTATGTTTCGGTTGGGTTATCATACGGTCGACCCATTATTAATTTAGGCGGAAAAGAATTATCGGCGGGTTTTACGGCCAAATATATTCGCGGTCTTGCCTATGAAAAAATCACTGAACTGCGCGGCGGCGTAATTACTTTTGCCACAGGGTATGAAGGCGAAGGGACCATGGTTGCGCAGACAGCCCTCGGCGGCACCGGTTATGGACTTGATATTGGGGCGGCCTTAAAGCTGACCAAGGATTATACCGTCGGATTAGCCGTTGAAAACTTTATTAGTAATATTAATTGGAATGTAGAAACTGAAGAACATTATTATCATTTTGAATTCGATACTTTAACAATCGAAAATATGGAAAATGATTCGATTGTTATCACCGATGAATATTCGCAGCCAATACCATCATTCTCCGATAATCTTCCCTCGATAATGCGGGCCGGAATCGCCAAAACGACGGGAAAACTTAAATGGGCCGTTGATTACGTTCAAGGATTCACATTGGCCGCAGGTTCGACAACCAAACCGCTCATCGCGGCAGGAGCAGAATATCGTTTTATTGGCTTCTTTCCATTAAGAGCCGGCTATTCAATTGGCGGCGGAAAATCATCGATTGTCTCGGGCGGTTTCGGATTTGATTTAGGTATATTCTATCTGGATATGGCTGTATCCAGCCATAGTTTTATGAATTTTGGTGCAGAAAAAGGCTTGCATGTAGCCGTGTCAACCGGATTAGTATTTTAAATTAGCGAGGTGTATAATGAATAACCGCATTAAGTTCACAAGGATTTTGGGGGCACTAATTGTCTTAACGCAGCTGTTGATTGTCTCAACTATGGCTATGCCGCCTCATCCTCTCAAAGAAGAAGAAGCCCGCACCAGCGGCAAAAATATCGACATGATTGCGGCCAAAATACAAGAAGAGCTTGCCCGCGGAATCAATGCGCCGTCAACCGTTACCTCCGCCGCCAAGGCATCGGTTTCGGGTAATTTCAGGGCCCTGGCCGTATTGATTGAATTCTCCGATCAAACCAGTTCCGTCCCCGGCGAAGACTTTGATACATTGATATTTTATGATCGTACGGGCACTGTTAAAAATTACTATAAAACGGTTTCTTATGGAAATCTTGATATTGTCTCGCTGGATCTGCCATCGTCAATAGGATGGGTCACCGCTCCGCAAACTTACGCCTATTATTGCAATGGCGAACGCGGTATTGGGGATTATCCCAATAACACTCAAAAACTATTTGAGGATGTGATTGATCTTATTGACGGCTCAATAGATTTCTCCGACTATGATAATGACGGTAATGGGTATCTTGACGCCTTTATCATGGTTCATAGCGGCCCTGGATATGAATTCACCTACGACGTCAATGACATTCACTCGCATAAATGGGGCATCTGGCCACCCAAATACCGCGATGGAGTTTATCTCTATGAATATAATATTCAACCGGAATATTGGGATTCCCCCGGCGATATAACCTGTGGCGTATTCTGCCATGAATTAGGCCATGTCTTTGGTTTGCCCGATCTTTATGATACCGATTACACTTCTCGAGGCGTTGGTGTATGGTCGTTGATGTCCTCAGGAAGCTGGCTGGGACCCGGCTATGATGGTTCTCGCCCGGCTGGACCGGATGCCTGGAGTAGAATTGAGCTGGGCTTTGCCAGCGCCACTAATGTCACCTCCAATATGACCAATGCCAATATATCGAGCGTTGAATCGGGTGGCAATATTTATCGCTTATGGAATGCGGGAGCTACTGGGTCAGAATATTTTCTGGTTGAAAATCGGCAGAAAACGGGATATGATAGCTATCTGCCCGGCTCCGGATTGCTGGTCTGGCATGTTGACGAGACTGTTTCAACGGATAATGATAATGAATGGTACCCCGGACACACTTCTTCCGGCCATTATCTGGTGGCTCTTGAGCAGGCCGATGGACTTTTTGAACTTGAAAAACTAACCAATTCGGGCAATTCCGGCGATCCCTTCCCGGGAAGTACCAATAAAACCTCATTTTCTTTGGTTACTACGCCTAATACCGATGATTATGACGGATTTAATACCAATGTCGGCATCAGCAATATTTCGGCATCATCGGCGACAATGACGGCCAATTTCCAGGTTTCATTATCTCTTGATGTAAATGACGAAGACGATCTACTGATTCCCAATAGCCCGTTCATGTCCCAAAACTACCCCAACCCGTTCAATCCGACGACCAGTATAGATATTAATATTACGGAGAAAACCAATTTGGAAGTGACCATCTTTAATATTTTGGGGCAGCATGTCAGAACTCTATATGATGGCCAAGCTGGAGTCGGCAATACAAAAATAACCTGGGATGGAACCAATGACAATGGATCAACCGTTCCCTCGGGAATATATTTTTATTCCGCCGAGACCGATAATGAAAGCGAAACGAGAAAAATGACCCTTGTGAAGTAGTACCGTTATTATGCGGTTATAGCCGGAGTAATGCTATATCTCCCCCCGTAGCATGCTCCGGTACAGAAAAAAGCCCTTGGCGGGAAGCCAAGGGCTTTTTTTACTGGTGTTCCGATTCATGAACACCTGCCTCAAATTGATCGAAGTTAGTTTTTGGAGAATCAATTTGATTTTTCTTTTCGCGCTTATGAAGCATATAGCAATGCTTACATCTTTTGGGATCCTCCGTATATCCCTTTTCCGCGAAATAGTCCTGAGCGTTGGCAGTAAAAACAAACTCTTCACCGCATTCAACGCAAACAAGAAACCGTGGCTCATTAAATGATGCCATGTTTCCCCCTCTTCTTTTAACAACTTCCCTGATGACCAAACAACACAGTTCTATCGGCAGGTAAAAATTGCTTAAAAAAATGTAACAAGTTCAACAATAGTTAGTCAAGAAGTATTTAAATATATTTTTTAGATAATTCGGGCCAGCCGTACGGCGCATTGAAAATATAGAATCTCAATAAATGATAAATTATTTGGGGGAATTTTGTAATATTATTGACAGGGGTTGGGTCCGCCTTTATATAAATATGAAATGATTCTGGTTATATCCATAATATTGATGGCACTGTCACAATTGGCATCTGCCATCAATATATGATATTTCGGCTCCTGGCCGCCTTTATAGAGGTAATTGATTATATACGTTACATCAAGGATATTGATAATGCCATTTCCGTCAGCGTCGCCAAAGGGATTTATAACGGTAGAAAATGTATAGCTATTATTATTATACCATTGAGAAATTACATTAGGAATAAATAGAATCGAATCATACTTGGTATAGTTATATATTCCACAGTCGGTCTTACCATACATATCCGCTTTGCAATTATATATTATATCCAGACTGTCTCCATAAAATCCCACAAATGACAGGCTCCATTCTACCGCATCATACCCGTCGAATAAGATATATAATAACCCCGGATAAAGTGTATTAGGAGGAGCCATAATATAATTACAGGCCAAACCGTCGGGAGGCAACATAGGCGTAACCCCCAAAAACGGACATTCGTTTTCATATTGAATATCGTTAACAATCTGCGGATAATCGGCAGCATCATTATAAAACATTCCCTCAATATTCCGGTCTCCCGTAAAATAATTCCAAACCGTAAATTCTGTAAAAATCTTTTTCATTTTTGTTCCATATGGCACCAAGGCGGAGTCAAGAGAAGGCAGAAGATTATAATAACGCAGATACATCCAGACCGATTTTATTATTCCCGTTCCATATTTTTCAGATAAAAAGGATGAAAATACAAAATCACCATAATCCCGATATGATACATTATTGTCGGAATCAAACAGAAATGAATCGGGATAGTTGAAGAAGTACGGCAAATATTGATAATTATCATTGACCTCGTCAAATAAGATATCCTCATAAAATGTCGCGCCGCCTTCCACCCACCAGGCATCAATCCCCGTTCTAAATGAATAGGCCAGCTGAACGGCATGAAAATATTCATGCGCGACTGTAACTTTCTGGGCCCCTATCACCTTTCCTTCCGGATCATCATTGTTGGGGACATTATTAAGATTACAATTAATTCTTATATGGGATTGATAATCGCTCCACGACGAATCACCGTCTAATTCTTTTACAGTCGATCCGTAAGTGCTTCCCATACCGATGATATAAATATCATAGATGCCGTCTTCATCAGGCGGCGGCGGATAGTATCCATTATAAACAAGGTAATAAAAAAAGGCGCTATCGGCATATTGACCGATTCTTTCGACAAAATCTGGAACTTCATTAAAATTCAGATCTTCATCGGAGACGGAATCAGGGAATTCAAAAGAATAATGTATTTTAAAAAACCCCTCAGGAGAATCATAAACAGAATCAAGAGGAGGCCGTGCTAAAAGTTTGTCTAAGTTGGCCTTTTGAAAGTCATCCATCAGGTCATAATTAGCCAAGGCATCATTAATAATCGGGGTTCCACTTTTAATCGGAAGCGAAGTGGTAGAAATGAATTTATCCGGTAGTTTTCCCGGATCCAAAACGCTTAAGGCGCTATAATAATATTTCTCACCCAAGGAGATATTTCCGGTATTATATTCCTCGCTGATCAGGTCTAACGACGTGGCAAAAGCCGTTCCCTTATATTGATCCCCGGCCGCGAAATCGAAAGTCAAAAGCGCCAAATAAATTAAGATGCCTATTATCTTAATTTTTGCGATATCTTTCATATTCTTCTTTCCTTCACGGCGTGAAATAGCAGTATCATTATTAAAGGTACCTAATATTCGTATTTTGTCAAGTTCAATAAATATACGCTAAAATATCTTATTATTAAGAAGATATTGCCTCAATCCAATCGAAATTAACCATTCTTTGGTCTCATTTGAGTAGGCGAAATCAATCCTCATCGGTTCTGACCTTAAAAATTTCTCAAAACCGAATCTAAGACCGACTCCAAAACTCAAATGGCCATCTTCCATCGTATATTCCCGATTGCGGTCACCGGTCCAGCCGATATCAAAAAATTGAACCAATCCGAACGAGATCGCCAATATCCGTAATTCGGGGAAAAATCGATTCTCTATATTTATAACAATCCGACTCTCACCCGTTTCAAAATTCTTTAAAAGTCCTCTAACTCCCGTATTTTCACCCAGATATACCGTTTGAGTATGATCGCTCCGATAATCGGAGTCGAATGCAATTCGGCCATATAAGGTATACCATTCTATACCGTTGTTATAACATCTTATCGAAAGATGCGAATGTTTTCTTAAGTATTCTCCATTTTTAAGCCATAAAATCCGTGAGGCGGTAAGGAAAAATAGATTTTTTGACAATTTTAGATCATAATCGGCACTCAAAGAAAGCCTGTTATAAAAATGCGCACCATTTTTATCATTAATAGCCGGGCCGAAACTTATTCCAATTCCCTTTACCAGCCGGACGTCCTCAATTTTGCCCATATTTTCCAGATGGCGATCCCTGAAATAGGCCGTATTATAAAAACCGACATTGGGCAATATTTGAAAATATGTGCTATCGTTGGGAAAGCCGATATTTGAATAAATCGGATTATATATTGTTGTATCGTAGCTTATAATCTTTGTATATAGAATCGATAATGAAGTGGTTATTTTGGAATAATAGCCGCCCCATCTAAATCCGCCCATCATTTCATAGGTATGACCCTTTGTCCAGATTTGGGCAACTTCGTCTCCATTATCATAATATTCCAAACGGTTATTATAACTATTATATCCAAATAAATAAGTCGTTTGAGTTCTATGGGAATAGTACGGATAATTAAAATAAAGTCCCTTGCTTCCAGAGTGGGGATTTTCATCGAAGAACAAATGCAATGAATTTCGTGTTCCTAATATGCGTCTTTCCCAATAATCAAGCCGTATTGAATTATGGTCGTAATCTCGATTGGTATAATTCAATGAGACAAATTGACCCAGACCGAGTAAATTTTTTTCTTCAATTTGGAACTGGACCGTGTTTTCATCAGAATTCCGAGTATAAAATACTCCCCCGGTGAGCGACCAGTAATCCGAAGTTTTGACGTGTAAGATATTCAGGCTATCGCCATTTTTTACCAATTCGATCTCGGCATTGTTTATAAAACTTAACGATCTCAAATTTCTGGCTGTTTCTTCGGCCAGAAGCAAAGAAAAAGTATCGCCAATATTGAGAAGCAATTCTCTCCTGATAATGAATGCTCTGGTTTTTATATGGTATTTATTCGCCAGATGATATACCCACCATTT
>JBDRRI010000131.1:0-15935 GCA_043825815.1 Candidatus Zixiibacteriota bacterium | reverse complement strand
CGAAGGTGAACAGGCCCGAAATCAGACTGAGATTCAGTTCTTTAACAAACCTTCGGCGCCAAGGGTTCCTGCTCGATCGGATTCACCCCTTAATGAGCGATATCGGTTCGACAATTTTGTCGTGGGAACTTTCAACCAATTTGCCCACGCCGCCACTCAAGCTGTGGCCGAAGCGCCCGGTAAGACCAATTATAATCCGCTGTTAATTTATGGCGGTACTGGTTTGGGAAAAACACATTTGGCCCAGGCTATCGGTCATTATGTTCATGAACATTTTCCGGAAAAAAGGGTAATCTATGCCACATCGGAAAAGTTCACTTCCGACTTTATTAATTCTATTTCAAACAGCACGATCGGCAATTTTACATCGAGATACCGCTCGGCCGATGTTCTTTTAATTGACGACATACAATTCTTCTCCGGGAAAGAATCAACGCAGGAGCAGTTTTTTCATACTTTCAACGACTTGTTTCATTCGGGACGCCAGATTGTCCTGACCTCGGATCGCCACCCTCGGGATATAAAGGGACTGGAGGAGCGTCTTCTCTCTCGATTCTCATCCGGACTCGTGGCTGATCTTCAACCGCCTGATCTTGAGACAAGAATCGCTATTTTAAGAAAGCGCACGAAACAGGAAGAAGCCTCAATTCCGGAGGATGTTTTGTATTATATCGCTGATAATGTCACCAAGAATATTCGCGAACTGGAGGGGTCCCTCACGCGCCTAATGGCTTATTCTTCATTAGAGAAGAAAGATATTGATCTGACATTTGCGATAAAAATTCTCGGTAAAGAGATTTCTCGTCCGAAAGTTGAGATGACTATTCCTCAAATCCAGAAAAAGACGGCCGAATATTTCCAAATTGAACCGGAAATGATGATTGCCAAAAAGAAAACTTCGCGCATCGCCCTGGCCCGTCAAGTCGCAATGTATCTTGTCAGGAGCCATACCGGTTTTTCACTAAAGTCGATTGGTGAGGCCTTTGGCGGGCGGGACCATACGACCGTAATTCATGCCTGCGATACGGTCGAAAGGAAAATAAAAACAGATATAGAGCTTAAGGAAAAGGTTGAAAATCTGGCCTCGGCATTGCAATAACAAGCATGTTGGCAAAATGTGATTTATAATGAAGATGGTGTGTGAGTAAAATGTTTATGTGGAAAAGGAGACGATCTATAAAACTTTTGTTGACATCTTATATTCAAAGAAACTATTTTTTATTGGATAGTAAGCCGTTAATAATAAACGATATTGGTATGGACAAGTGGAATCTGTCAACATTTTAACATTGCTTATTATAAGTATTATATATAAATATATATGAGTTTTAATATAAGAAGGATGTTTATAACTTCGAAGGAGCACATAAATGAAGTTTAATCTGTCGAAATCCAAACTGAGTGGATATCTTCAATCTGTACTGCAGGTGGTTCCATCCAAATCAACCCTGCCGATTCTATCAAATGTATTATTTGAAGCTATGGAAAATAAATTAAAAATTTCGGCGACCGATCTGGAGGTTTCAATCACCGCTTCTTTTGAATGCAATATATCCAAAGAAGGAACCGCGGTTCTCCCGGCCAGAATTTTATTCGATATTATTAAAGAACTTCCTGAATCAGAGATATCCTTCGACGGCACTCATAGTCGGGTGGAAATTAAAGTACCCAACGGTTCTTATAAAATTGCCTGTGCTTCGCCCGATGATTTCCCGAAACTCCCCGTAATAAATACAAAAAAGCAGATAAAGATTTCCGGACAGGATTTGGTTAAAATGATCAACCGGACAACCTTTGCCTGCTCGGTCGATGAAACCCGTCCGGCTCTTAATGGCGTTCTCTGGTCAACCAAAAGCGACTATATGAATATGGTGGCCACCGATGGGCATCGTCTCGCCAAGGTTGCCATTGAAAATAAAAAACTGAAAGGCGTTTCCGAAGATATTATTATTCCACCCAAAGTCTTGAATCTAATATCAAAATTTATTGGCGACCGTGATCGTGAAATGGGAATTATCTTTGGCGAGAACAATATTATTTTCAACCTTGACGATGTTATTTTAACGTCGCGTCTAATTGAAGGACCATATCCGAATTTCGAGCAGGTAATTCCCGCCGCCAGCGACAAGAAGATGATTATTTCCAAGCATGATTTAAATGGCGCTGTCCGACGTGTATCTATTTTATCCAATTCATTAACGCATCAGGTAAAATTCGGTATTAAGAATAATTCTGTCACGGTTTCCACGACCAATGCCGATGTTGGCGGCGAAGGCCGCGAATCGATTTCGTGCGATTATTCCGGCGACGCCCTCGAATTGGGATATAATGCCAATTATATTACCGATGTGCTGAATAAAATGGAAGGCGATGATGTTATCTTTGAACTGACCAATCAGGTATCGGCGGGAATAATCTATTCCACTGAAAAATCGAAAGATGAATTCCTTTGCTTGATTATGCCGCTGAGGTTGGCCGAATAAATAGTTAAGAGAATAGATGGCATTAAGGAGGTCTAGCGGCCTCCTTTTTTGTCAGTAAATATTTAAAAATGTTTTTAAATAATCTTCAGATAGAAAACTTCCGGAATTTTGAAAAAATCAATCTCGATTTTTCCGATACGATAAATATTTTCTATGGCAAAAACGGGAGCGGCAAGACCAATATACTGGAAGCTATCTTTATCATTCTATTGACGCGTTCATTCCGAGGCGCGGCAGATTCAATTATTGTCAACGACCATTCCGACTACTATCGCCTGGAGGGAAATATTACCGCTTACGAGCGGCCGCATCAGCTGGCTTCGGTTTATCAGAAGAACAGTCGCAAAAAAATAGAAATTAACCGCGTTGCCTCCCGGCCGAGTGATCTTTTTGATCTGTGCGCAGCGGTTTCTGCCTCGCCGATTGATATAGAAATACTCTCCGGTTCACCATCGAAACGAAGAGATTTTATTAATATTTATTTAGCGCAAGCTTCGGGACGGTATTTATCCGACTTGAGCGATTATCAAAAGGTACTGGCTCATAAGAATGCCTATTTAAAACAAAATCGCAATGGCCGTGATAACCCTTATGATGATCTTCTGGTTAAATATGGCGTTTCGATTATGCTGGCCCGCCGGAAGTTTCTCGATTCAATCTCGATAAGTACAATTGAGTATTATCGGAAAATATCCGCCGACCACAATCTCAGGATAGAATATAAACCTTCAGTAGCTATCGATCATGATGACTGGAACGAGGATGTTATTGAAAAGGCTTTCTGGGATAAATTAAATCATAACCGTGAGAGGGAAATGATTTTGCAAACAGCCATGGTTGGACCGCATCGCGATGAAGTTGAAGTTTATATCCGTGACTATCCGGCCCGTTCGCACGGTTCCCAGGGAGAGTTGAGATCAGCCGCAATCTCTTTAAAATTGGGCGTGTATGATTACCTCTCGAAAATTAAAAATTGTCGGCCCGTCTTGCTTCTCGATGAAATCTTTGCCGAGCTTGATCCCGGCCGTCAGGAGATGCTGGTTGAGATTTTTAGTGGTTTCGGCCAAATATTTATTACGACCGCCTCTCGAATTCCGGAATCTCTGGAAAGCAGGGCCAAAAAGTTTGAGATTGACAACGGCACCGTTTTAATGCAATAAATTAATATGGCGGAAATAAAATTAACATCAATTAGCAAGTCTTTTGACCGTAAGCCGGTTCTGACCAATATTAATCTGGATAGCAATAATGGCGAACTGATTGTTATCCTGGGGCCGTCGGGATGCGGCAAATCTACTATTTTAAGATTGATCGCCGGTCTGGAAGATCCCGACAGCGGTGAAATTTATATCGGCCACCGGCGGGTTGACAACCTGCCGCCTCGAAAGCGCAATACCGCTCTTGTGTTCCAGAATTATGCACTTTATCCCCATATGACTGTTGAAAAAAATCTGGCCTTTCCGCTTAAGATAGCCAGGCTTACCGCTTCCGAAATTAAAGAAAAAGTTAAGGAAACCGCCGAGTTGATCGGCTTGGCTGATCGTCTTAAAAGCTATCCGGCCCAGCTTTCGGGAGGTCAGCGGCAAAGAGTCGCCCTTGGGAGGGCTATCATCAGACAGCCTGAACTGTTCTTGCTCGATGAGCCATTATCCAACCTTGATGCCGAACTGCGAACGCGGATGCGGCGGGAGATAGTCCAGCTTCAAAAGAAACTCGGGGTCACGACAATATATGTTACTCATGATCAGACCGAGGCTTTGACAATGGCGGACCGGATTGTAGTCTTGAACGAGGGCGAAATTAAGCAAATTGGCACGGTCGATCAGATTTACAATGCCCCAGCCGACATCTTTGTTGCCGGGTTTGTGGGAACGCCCCGGATGAATTTTATTAAAGGGTGGATTGGCGATGGTCAAATTAAGCCATTCAACATTTCCACAATTTATTTGCCATCGGAATACTCAATGAGAGAGTTTGTCCTTGGTCTTCGACCGGAAAATATTAAAATAGACCGACAGGGAATATTGTCAGGAATCGTGCGTGATATTGAATATCTCGGCGACAGATATAATATTCGGGTTGATTTCCTAAATGAATCGCTGATTATATCATCCGATATTGCTGATATTTCAATTGGCAACGAAATTCGTTTTACAATATCACCGGAGAAAGTTCATATTTTTGATTCGGAAACGAAAAAGTGTCTGAGTAATTGATTTATTCCAACCCGACTAAATGCATTAACATTTTTATTTCACTATTTTTCAAGTGCCGCCATCGCCCGCGTTTAATTCCTTGCAGGTGAAGTCCGGCAAATTCAACTCGGGATAATTTAATGACTTCATTGCCGACCGCCTTAAGAAGTTGCTTAACCTCGCGCTTGTGTCCCTCATAGATAACCACCTCGACCCGCGAGTTATTCATTCCGGTTGATACAATACGAACCTGGGCTTTGCCGATATGACCGTCCTCAAGTTTGATGCCGTCCAAAATTGTTTGGCATTTATCGCTGGTCATGGTACCCCTGACAATAGCCCGGTAAACTCGCTTAATTTCATATTTGGGATGGGAAAGGCGGTATGCCAAATCGCCATCGTTGGTCATCAATAATACCCCTTCAGTGTCATAATCGAGCCGTCCCACCGGATAAACCCGAACCGGAAGCTTTTTTACGAAATAAGCAACTGTTTTTCGCTTGAAGGGATCGGTCATGGTTGTCAAAACATCGGGAGGTTTGTGCAGGATAATATAATATTTTTTCGTTTCCGTATGGACCGATTTGTCATCGACTTTGATTATATCTTTTTCTTCGTCAATAACCGTTCCCGGCTGATCAATAACAATATCGTTGACCTTAACGCGCCCCTCCTCGATTAATTTCTCGGCCCCGCGTCTTGACGTTATTCCACATTGGGATAAAAATTTGTTAATCCGAATCAAATCGGTCAGCCTTCCTTGCTTTCGCCGATAGGGTAATTAATTCTCGTCCAGTGTTCCGACAGCTTCAGTTTCAATATTCTCTTCTTCATCGACAATGTCATCTTCGTTCTTATCAACATTTTCATCGGATACAGTAACAGATTGGATATTCTCCGGCTTAAAAACCGGAGGGCGTTCAATTCGGACCGGACGAGCAAATGGTCCCATGGGAACTTCGAAAGGCGGAAGATCAGGCGTTGACGATTCTTCTTCGTCGTACTCCTGCCCATCTTCTTGACCATCCAAAGGAAGTCTTTGCTGGGGGTGCGTGGGTTCGTTGGCTATAAGCAGTTCCTCGATCTCTTCCATCCGGGGAAGGTCATCAAGGCTATTTAGATTAAAAAATTTCAAAAATTCATCAGTTGTTTTATATAAAAGCGGTTTTCCGACAGTTTCGGCTCTTCCCGCCAGAGTCACCAGTTTTCGTTGCATCAGCGTGTTAATAACCGAATCGGAGGCGACTCCGCGTATCATTTCAATATCCATTTTGGTTACCGGCTGCCGATAGGCGGTGATGGCCAGAGTTTCGAGAGCAGCCCGCGTCAGACGAACATTCCGCCGGCGCGTGAAAAGATCTTCGACATATCTCGCGAAATCTTCGGTAATATATGATTGGTAACCGCCGGCAATTTTACGAATTCGAAAGGAAACATCATTTTTAGAATATCGTATATTAAGCTCATCGACAATATCATCAATATCGCGCTGGGTGACATCGTCCACCACCTCGACAATTTTTTTAGCTGGAAGCGGCTCTGGGGAGGCCAGGATTAAAGATTCTATAATTGGCAATCTATTGTCATAGTTATCCATAAAAGCTCCTGTTTAGTAGCTACTCATATCTTTAATGAATTCAATCGCCGGCTGAGCGTTGTTAAACATCTCGCCGCGGTAGACGCGCAGTTCCGAAAAGGGCAGGGACTGATGGACCGTTATTCGGTGAAGTTTGATCAGTTCGAGAATCGCCAAAAAAGTCAAAATGGCCACAAACTTGCGCGGGATATCGGAAAAAAGATCGATAAAAGAAATTGAGTCTTTGTCTCTAAGCTTGGCCAGGACATGATCAACCCGATCCTCAATCCCCATCATTTCGGGATCAATCTCATACATCTGCTCCTGCTTGGCACGATCGAGAACCTCTTTTAAAACCGTCAGCATATCATAGAGAGTCGTACTGTTGGAAAGGACCACTTTTTCACCCTTGATATTCTGGCATTCGACCGGCGGCGGGACGAATATTCGTTCTTCAAGAATCCTTTTTTCGCGAAGAATCTCCGAGGCCTCTTTAAATTTCTTATACTCCAGAAGAGCCGCAATTAGCTCCTCTCTCGGATCGGCCTCTTCGCCATCGATTTCATCGCGGGGTAGAAGAAGTTTGGTTTTGATGCGGATCAGAGTCGCCGCCATCAATATATATTCTCCGGCCAGTTCCAGATTGAGAATTTTCATCACCTCGATATACTGCATATACTGCTCGGTGACCCGGGCAATAGGAATATCATAAATATCGACTTCATCTTTTTGAATGAGATATAAAAGCAGATCAAGCGGTCCCTGGAACACCTCCAGTTCGACCGAATAATTATCTTTAGGCTTGTTAGTTATCATTTATAATAATCCATTTTCATAGCAGTCCGCACTTTTTCCATAACCGTCTGGGCCCGTTCCCTGGCGCGCGTCGCTCCGCTCTTTAATACATCCCAGACATAATCAGGATTCTTCAAAATAGCAACTCTTTTTTCGCGGATCGGCGCTAATTCTTTGTTCAGATTCTCGGTCAACATCTTCTTGCAATCAACGCATCCCAGTTCGCCCGATTTGCAGGCCGGCTTAATTTGGTATGTCGAGTTGGGCGAGTAAATTTTATGCAAAAGATAGACCGGACATATTTCCGGACGGCCCGGATCGCCCTTGCGAAGTTTCTCCGGGTCGGTATAAAATCTTTTTAATTTGGCCGCCGTTTCCGCCTCGGTTTCCGCTATCGTAATGTGATTATCATATGACTTGGACATTTTGCGATTGTCTATGCCGGGAATTAGCGGGATTTCGCGAAGAAGGCATTGCGGTTCTTTGAGCGTATCGCCGTAAACCGAATTGAACCGTTTAGCCAGATCAGCCGCCAGCCAGATATGTTTCTCCTGATCCTTTCCGACCGGCACCTTATCGGCATTGTAAACACAGATATCGGCCGCCTGAAGAACCGGATAACCAAGAAATCCATAACTGTCCAATCCTTTGACATCTTTCTTTTCGGTATAAGTGGGCAGGCGGGTCAAAGTTGGCACGGAAATCATCATGGAAAACAGAAGATGCAATTCAGCATGCTCCTTGATATCGGATTGGATGAAAATGGCGCATTTTTCCGGGTCAAGCCCCCCGGCTATATAGTCAACCGCCACCTCAAAAATCCGCTCCTTCATCACCTCGGTATTGGTATATTCAGCCGTTAAAGTGTGCCAATCGACAATACAACAATACATATTATAATTATCCTGCAATGCCACCCAATTTTTGAGAGTGCCCTCAAGGTTGCCCAGATGAAGCCGACCGGTCGGTTGCATTCCGGATAAAATAGTTTCTTTTTCGCTCATTCATTACTCCATAAAGAGATACGGTTTCCAGCGGGTATCTGAGACTCCGATAAAACGCTGAATATAGGTTATATGGTTCGGACGCCGCGGTTTGCGGAGAAGTTTCATTCCGGCCTTAAGAGGGGTCTTATCGCCTTTTTTATTATTACAGCGGGCGCAGGCGCAGACCAGATTTTCCCAGGTATCGGCGCCGCCCTGGTTTTTGGGAATGATATGGTCGACCGTCATCGCCCCCTTATCTGTCCCGCAATAAGCGCAGGTGCGGTTATCTCGGATAATTATATTCCTTCGGGTAAGAAGAATTTTCTTCTGCGGCGACTTAATATACCGGTCCAGACGCACGACTGATGGCAGAGGGTAGGAGCTCATCACGGTTCTGATTTTTATCCCGTCGTATGGTTCGACCATTTCCGCTTTTCCCATAAATAGCAAGACAAAAGCTCTTCGCGCCGAACATACCGACAAAGGCTCATAATTTTGGTTAAGGACCAATACGTTTTTTCCAAGCAGGTTCATCCGCCGCATCCTTTTACAACTAGCCGGTATTTCCGCTGTATATCTGCATAAAATCGTATTTGCCGGTTATATTGTCAATATATAAAATGAGAGGGATGGGTGGAATATCGATTTAATAATAACTATTAAAAAATTAGCCAAATTAACTTTGCTACGGGCCCATTAGCTTGGTGAAATGCTCGAGAAGTTTTTTGTCGAATGTCTCTTTGTACTTATACATTTCCTTGAGCGCCCAGAATGTATCCTTAGCCGATTTATAAACCCTCCGCGTCGTCATGGCATCGAAAACATCAGCTATCATGACAATCCGGCTGTATAGGTGAATATCATTATTAAGAGAGCCGTTGGGATAGCCGGAGCCGTCGATCCGCTCGTGATGCTGAAGAACCGGATGGTTAGAATCAATCATAATAATGGCGGTTGAGCCCAGGATATCAGCTCCCCACTGTGGGTGTTTCCGAATAATATTCATCTCTTCTTCATTTAAAGGGCCTCGTTTGTTGAGGATTTTATCGGGAACACTTGTCTTGCCGACATCATGCAAAAGCGCTCCGGTCCCGATTAAATTTAATTCCCGAGCGTTTTTAATACCGATATATTTCGCCAAAGCGAGAGAAAATGTACAGACATTAACAGAATGCGTATATATATAATAATCGTACGACATCACTTTCAGGAGATTGTGGAATGTATTTTTACCGTTAATAAGATAAGTCACGGTCGACTCGACAAACGCCTGCGAGCGTTTGATATTTTCGCCCATGGTCGGATTGTTGAGGACATCTTGTATCAGATGTTTTGCGCATTCATAAACAATGCCGGCCTTGGTTGTCTGGTCAATCGAATCGTTTTCGATTATCTGACTTATATTCGATTCAATATGTTTCTGGTAATGCTTGCGATCGTCAATTGATATATATAGCCGGTTAATATTATTTTCCAGAAGAGTCGTTCTGGTTTTAAAAGTGAATGGTAGGCGCGAGGAACGGAAGAGGATATATTCAATATTGCTTTTAATATAAAGGTCAAATTCCAAAATATCATTAAGCCGAAGAGATTCCAGGTAAATGGGCAAATATTCGGTTGTTGTAACAGCCTGATTCATCAACAATCTCGTAAAAAAATGGTCTCTTTTTGATTACCTAATTGATTTATCGACAATATCTTAAATAAATTTAAGATTTCCGATTCGATTTGAAACATTATTTGGGAGAAAGAGAAAGCGGAACCATTCAAAAATAGTTCCGCCTGTCTAAGTAATTGTTAATAAATGTCTTGCAGTTTCAACTTAATAGTTTTTTCGATGCCGCCCCGGTCTATTTTAATTGTAAGTCTGGTTCCGGCATCGGCCATCATTATTTTTGAGATAGACTGAAGATCCTTAAAACACTCGACATCGATATTATTAATCGCTTTAAGAATATCACCCTTCATAAAACCCGCTTTATGAGCCGGAGTACCGTTCGCGACGAAAACAACCTCAAAATTATTATCCGAATCATACATTACCTGAAGGCCGGCGCGGCCCGGGCTAAATTCGCGATCGAAATCGTCACCCTTCTCAAGTATAATCTCTTGCTTATCGTAATTTAGATAAAGAATGAAATGCCGGAGGAATGTATTGCCGATATTGCCGTTAGTCTCGGAGGCGCCGAAACCGCCAACCACGTCGCTCAACGGTACCTCAATGATCGGATTTTTAACAATATAACCGCCAATTTCAAGTGAGCCGGTTTTTATATCCTTGCCATGAAGTTCACCGCCCGCTCCCCAGGAGAGTCCATCTACCCCCTTGCGCTCCGTAAAACCGTGCTTCACTGCAAATGGATAATGAACCGCATTGCCGGAGGCGCCAATATCAAGGTTGAACTGGCCGCTGTACTTGCCATCTATCGTTGCCGGAACCGTGAAAATTGAGCCTTTAACCAACGCCTCGACCACGGATCCGTCGCCCTTGTATTCGTATGTTTCCGGATCATAAAAAGAGATTAGCTTATTGGCATAATCGATTTTGATGACAAATCTTGACATAAAATCATACCCGAGGACCCCAGCGGCCTCCATTCCGGCTTTCTGCAACAACGATTGTAGATCAATCGAGCCGATAGTCTGTTCATCAAATTCTATCCCCTCCAATCGGTAAGACGGGCATTTGACAAATTTGATTGAAACCGTATTGCCGACCCCCTGGCCGGTCATATCGCCTTCCTGACTAAGACCAAGCTCCTCGGCGAAAGTAGAGTCGATAACAGAAATCCCGGCGCCCGAATCAAGTATCCACCACCGTTCCCGGCAGTCCATAATCACTTTGAGAAAAATATGGCTCATATAATATTTGAATGGGATATTCTCGGCGCTATTTCCGTTAGTGAACCGATAGTCTTTGGTGTCAGCTCCCGGCGGCTCAAACAACGATGGATCAATATCTATATTGTATTCATATTTGGTGACTCGATTAATTACTTTTTGTTCGACTGGAAGCGTATTTATCTCTTGATAATACGACACCAAAAGCCCGTTTCCAATATCACGGTAGTCGGACATATCAGTGTGCGTCTCCGCATCGGGTGTAAAGGCAATTGTTTTGACCATCAGAAACGTTTTTTTGTCAAAAAATGTTAACGATGAATCATCGTTGATGCTGTTTTTAGTTTTCACTACATAACAATCGGTCCCGTTGACATTCTGCTCTGATTCCAATGTTAATGTGAATATTTTGGAATCAGGATTGAGATACTCGTATTCCGCTACATACTTTTGAATTTTACGGCGCTTAAGAATTTCTTCATCGCGATGAAACTGTACTTTTCCGTTAGCATCAGCCGACCACAGAACCTCGCCGTTATCGCCGCCGAAATTCTTGAAAACCTTCAAATCAACATCCTGACGGCTATAAATAGGCACCCTTTTCCAGGTTTTAACGGTTCCGGTCAGGCCGACAACCTCTATTTCAGATTCCACATAACTGGTTGATTCCGCTCTGACCAGCTCAAAGCCGCCGATCGCCTTGATATATTTTTCAAATATTTGATACGGGTCGGTCACACCGTCCTGAGCCGATACAGCTCCCGCCATTAATAGCGTAATTGCTATCAATATTGACAATACTATTGTTTGCGTTCTTGCCATAATTCACTCCTATCTTAATTTTTAACGCTTTCAAAAAATTTTGAGGCATCCTTGTAACCGGTTGACTCCAGCAACATCATCTTATTATATTTTTTCAGTATTTTCTTTAGTTCTGAAGACGGTTTATCGGCGTTAATCGCCTGCTCCAATGCCGATGCCTTAAGTTCCTCAACTATTGCACCATAATAAATCCAGGATAAGAAATAATTATTGCTCCATACTGCCTGAATTACATCGGCTCCATCCTTGGTCAGAAAGGCGAGAAGGTACTCCTCGCCATCAACCACGCCATTGGCCCATAATCCCGGCCAGCGCTCAATGAGCCTTTTACCCTGCGGATCGATTATAATTTCAATACCGGGAATGTGGCAGCTCTCATAGGTTTTTAAGGTAATTTGAACGCCTCGTTTGGCGGCGGCACTGATTTCCTTTTTAAGCTGTTTGACGGCAAAAGGAAAAAAATCAAATATGGCAACTCGGCTGGCCCGTTCAATCATTTTACGATAGCGAGATAAGACCTGCTCCGTCGACTGCAATTGATATATCCGTTTGTCTCCCGGAGACGGCTTATATTTTTTTAACTCGCTTCGAGCGGAATCCTTCAGGCTCATAAAACGGTGTTGCAGGTTATCAAGAAGCTCATCGGCCGTCACCGCCCGGCACCGGCGGGTAGTGCTGTCTTCTATAATTATGCCGCCTTTGCTGTGAAGCGATTCTATCGCCTTATAGGTGTTGGCTGCTGGTTTGCCGATTCCCTTGGCAATCCCGTATCCGGTGGCTGGTGAATTCTCGAGAAGAAAAATATAAATCAAGGCTTCCAGATTGGTAAAGCCAAGTTCAATCAAAAATTTGGTATCAAGATTATTCATAATGCCTCATAATGTATTAGTATCATATGCTACTAATATACTTATTTTTCTATAAAAAGTTACAATTTTTAAAAAAATTCGGAATATTATTTAGGCTATAATTTTACAGCGATCCCAAAACCGTCCCGGATGGGGACAATGCTGGATAGTAAGTTATTGGCGGCGAATAACTTTTTGTTAAATTCCAATACCCCGCGGGTTGATTCGACCGGGTCATCATCAAATATCCGTCCGCTCCAGAGAACGTTATCGGTGATAAATAGCCCGCTCTTTTTAAGTTTCGGAATAGCCAGATCGAAAGCCTCGGGATATTGCTCTTTATCGACATCGTTAAAAATAATATCAAACGGTCCATCGTATTTTTTAATAATATCCTGAGCGTAACCGACATGAAACTCAACCTTATGATCAAATCCGCCCCGTTTAAGATATTCCATCGCCAGATTTTTGTTGTCCTCGGAGCCCTCCGTACAAATAATTTTACCATCCTCGGGAATTCCACCGGCAAACCAATAGGCCGAATAGCCATATCCCGATCCCATCTCAAATATATTTTTGGCCTTGGTCGCAATCGCCAACTGCCTGAGCAATATTCCGCACATCGGACCGATTATGGGGAAATTATTTTCGCGGGCATAGTTGTCCATCTCAACCAGAACCGGATCAATCGGCGCCATTGATTTTTTGATATACTCATTTATTTTCGGATCGGTTATATGCATAGCTATCCTCTAATTAAAAAATTTAAATTTCATACGAAAGATTTAGCTTATTTCCAAAATCCAAATTTGATAGCATCCTGATTGCACGATTTAAGGCATTCACCGCACGAAGTACAGTCCGGCGCCGACCAGTTTTTGCCCTCGACCAGTTTCTTGATCGTCGGGCAGGGCGATGCTTCCACACAATCCAGGCATTCGGTGCAGGCCTCCTTATCCACCCGCACCCGTCCCGGAGCAATCCTTTCAAACAGCCATGACAGGGCCCCGATCGGGCAGACCGCATAGCAAAACGGACGATAGAGCATCAGCGAGGCGATTACGAGAATCGAAAACATGATAATAAAATGAGTCGTGATATCCCAGTGCAGAAGCTCGAATAAGTTGACCGGTTCATAGACATTATAAGCCGAAAAGGCCACCCACATATCACCGGTCGCATCAGCCTCAACGCTTTTGGCCAGCCAGGCGATATGGTCAATGACGCCAAAGGTCGTCAGGAAAAACATCACGAAAAGGCCCATCCGAAGTGCATTAAAAGCGGTGAAATTAAACTGCTTGAATTTATATTTGAACGGTATTTTGTTTATCAGATCCTGTAGCGCCCCCAACGGGCAAACCCAGCCGCAGAAAAGCTTTCGGCCGATCAGCGAGGGAATGAATATGGACAGAAACATGGCGATAAAAACCGGGAAAAATTGCCCCCAGGTAAATTTAAACATAAACAGTTTGGTTACGGCGCACATCGGCGAGGGATGCATCGGGTAGGTATAATCTAACCCGAACAAAATAAAAGCGACCAGCAGCATGCCAATCCGCACCCAAAAATTGACCCAGCGTCCCAAAACCAAAGTCAGACCGACCGCGCACATTATCAAAAAGGCCAGATACTTGCCGGAGAAAAGAATATCCCAGACTGTCGGTGCCGATGGTTCGGCGTCATTTTCCTCCGTCGCCGCAACCGTTTCATTTTCGCCCGTAACGACGCTGTCGGTCAATACTGAACTGTCAGGGGGGAGATAATGATTCTCTTCTTCGGCTCGAATCGGCGTCAAAGAGAGAATTACGATTAGCAAACATAATAATGTGGTTAGTTGTCTGCGCATAGGTCCGAAAATACGAATTATTAAATACGATGTCAAGAAATCCGGAGGCTACTTTTTAAAATTTTGCTTGATGTTTCTAACAATTCCACTCTGGCCCGGTCGTGATACCGGGGAGTTATCATATTTTTCCGTAAATTCCGCGTCAGACAATTGGGCCACATCACCGGTCTCTATTAATTCAATATTTTCATGACGGTTATATTCTTTAGCCGAATGCAGTTTCGCAAATCTTCCGAATGGACAAGCCGCAATGCATATATCACAGCCAAATACCGCCCCATTCAGTTTTTTAGAAATATCCGGCGGAAAAGTATCAACTTTCGATTCAATCGTCCAATAACTGATACATTTGGTTGCATCGAGAATATACGGCTCAATAATCGCTCCGGTCGGACAGGATTCAATACAGGCGGTGCAATTACCGCAGTGATTTAAGCATGGTTCATCATATTTGTCAACCGGTTGATCAATTACCAAAGCACCAATGTTTATAAAACAGCCATACCCGGTCGTCACCAGATTACTATGTTTCCCCTGCCAGCCCAATCCCGCCCGCTCGGCCCAATAAACATCCATAAACGGAGCCGTATCGACACAGATCCGGCCGTTCAGTTTCGGCTCGATCCTTTTCAAACCATTTCTCAATTTCCTGAGAATTTTTCGGAGCGTTATATGATAATCATCGCCCCAGGCATAATAAGCGACTTTGTATGGCTTTTTTGTTTTGGCGATATCGTTGTCATTCGGATAATAGTTAACGCCGATTGAAATTATCGATTTCGCGCCGGAGAGAAGATTCCCCGGATCGAACCGCTCGGCCTGATATTTGGCCAGATAATCGAGTTCGCCCTGATAGCCTAATTTAAGCCACTTAAGAAACCTCTCTTTGGCCATAGTTATCGGCTCCGCTTGAGCGATCCCGACCAGATCGGCCCCCAATTCGACAGCAATATTTTTTATTTCATCGGCCTGCATCATTGTCAATGATAGTATATATTAATGATGCCGCACAATAAAAAAGGGATCAGATCCATTCCACCGGCGCCAGAATTTTACCGATGAATAATATTACATTGGAATTGTCATCCTTGACACAAAACAGGAAAGGATGATCAATGTGCATATAATAGGTTTTATTCTTCTTGGCCATAAAATTCTTGTCGCCGCATATGCTTATAACTTGTGCTATCGTTGAGGCAGAGGCTTTAGTACCATCCTTATTCATATCTATTTTTGCCTTATGAGTGATTGATTTTATGTAAAACGGACCTTTACCTATATTGGAAAAATCGGCCCCGATTCGAAATAGATTTCCCATTCCCAGAAAACTCATAGCATCTTTTAATTGGTAAGTAGCCTCCGTTTTAAATTCCGGCATTTGTAATTTGACCTTAACTGTTTTCATATTCTTGAACCAGGCGTCGATTTCATCGTACGACAACCTGGAAGTAAAGTCGTTTATGTCGATTTCGATATCCGGAAGGAAAATGACCATGCTAAAATTACCGCCCTCATAGGGAATTTCGACAATCTGAATGGTAGA
>JBDRRI010000130.1:0-3724 GCA_043825815.1 Candidatus Zixiibacteriota bacterium | reverse complement strand
ACCGGTTTAAGATCCGACTTGTTCACATCAAAGAGAATTCCAGAATCAAAAGTAATCTTGATCCCCTCGCCGATTCGCTCAACTTTGGCCCCCTCGATATCCTGCTCAATCTCCGCCGCCTGCTTATCCATCACATTGCCGATATAGGCTCCCGCCGCTCCGCCAATCACAGCGCCCAAAATGGCTCCGACGGCAGTATTGCCGGCCTTGTCGCCGATTACTCCGCCGATAACGGCCCCGGCGGTGGCACCAATAATTGCCCCCTTATCCCGTTTCCTCATCGAAGCGCAACCGGTCAATCCGACAATAATGGCGCTAATAATAACAAATGTTACAATCCTTTTCATTTCTCCTCCATTATAAATTATTTAGTTTTTACTTATTACATTGGCATAATAATTAGCAATAACCTTATTATAATAAACAAGTTTATTCCCAATTAACAACAGAAATTATTGTTTTACTTGGTTTTTGCCTCAGCCGATGACGATAATCAATTTATACTGCGATAGAGAACAATTGCTACCGCCAATCCTAATAATAAAATACGGCCGCCAAATATTCCTATCTGTATAAATACGCCTTAATTTTTAAAATTATCGCCGGTTTTTCTGAATTTTGTTAAAAGTTTATAAACCGCAAATAAACACCATACGGCTTCAAGGATTACAAATGGAATAGCGTCTAACAAGATTGCATAATAGGCCGACATCCCGGCCCCAATAATATTCATATTTATATAAATGTAACTGTCCTCGGTCCTGTTTCTCATTAGATTGAGAGCAAAGGCCGCCAACAACAGCAGCATCCCTATAATTCCAAAATATATTGAGTAACCAGACATATTTCCTCCAAATCATATTTTGTTTTTTCATAATTAATATGGGGAATAATATCTGATTATTTAATAAAAAATGAAAGGTTTAACGATTATTGGCAACAGATAATTACGGCAAACCACACAAGTGGTTGCCGATGTAATTAGTGATTTGAGTGAAAAAAGCGGTTATTGCAGGAAAAACCGGTTTTTTTTCAATTTAACTGTAAGAATTGAAACAATCGAGAAACATATACGTATGTAAGAACTAGTGATAGGAGCAATATCTATCAGCTTTGACAAGAGTGCGGTAAAATCGAATTTTCCTAAATTCGGTTTATGTTAAAAGCTAACAGGTTAAGCCCTCCTACGACTTAGTTGTTGAAATCTCCCAACAGATTTCAACCGGTTTGTAGTTTAAGTGCTAAACGGCGGGTTATCTACTCGCCGTTTATTTTTATTACGTCATTTTGATAACAATATTGAAATAAATATTATCTGAGAATGTATTATATCTTAATATCTTGCCGCGATTATTTCAAAAAGTACTTTAAGTGCGTCTGATGCTTTTATATTTCGCCTGGCCATTGAGCGTTCAATTGTGTCGAAGGCTTTGGGGAAACTGTATTTCATCTTTTTATTAGGAGATATCCATCGGAAAGACTCAATTTCCTTATCTATTAAGAGTCCACCGGGTACCAGATTACACGATATTCCTATATTAATTCCGGTATTGAGCATGGTTCCAATTGCTGTTTTTGTAAAGTCTCCAATAAATGAGCCAACCTTTAACTGTCCAGTATTAATCATTTGTCCACCGATTGAAACCGAAACGCTTGAATAGTTATTTTTCAGGTCAGAATTGGTGGTCAGGGCCCCCAGATTCACCCATTCGCCAAGATAAGCATGTCCTAAGAATCCAGCATGATATTTATTAGTATATCCCTGAATAATTGATTCTTCCACCTCACCGCCAATTCGGCAGACCGATCCAATAGAACATCCGGTTATTTTGCCACCGACCAAGAAAGTCTCTTTGCCGATATAGTCCGGCCCGATTAGATAAGTGTGAGGCTCTATTTTTACCCTATTGCCGATAAAAACAGGTCCGCCGGAGGCATCAATAACAACTCCCGGATGAATCTCGGCATCTCTCGAGATATAAATATTTTCTGGAGAAATCAGTTCCACTCCGGGAAATTCTCGACCCGATTGGCGCATTTTTGCCGGACTCCCCAGAAACCCAGTCGCTGAATCCTGGTCACGGAAATACTTGAAATCATTTTCAATCGATATCTCAATATCGCCAACCAGATCCCAAAGATAATTATAAAATGGAAGATCTAAATTTATTTTTTGGGCATTTCCTGAAAATAGATTATAGAATTCCGAAAAATCGCCCTCAGCCAGTGCTCTAATCTCACCATTTTTTAGCTTCCCGACTTTCTTAAAGGCCGCAATTTGCTCCCGGCTGGTAAGGATGACATTCTCTCCGGCCTCTTTAAGAGCATTGATAAATTCAAGGCTATATTTTAAACGGCCATTTATAAATATTATCTCTTCAGCGTCAATATCTTTAAAGCCATTTACCGAAATTGGCGTTTTTTCGCTGGTGTAGTCCGCTATTTCCGAACGGCAGAAAAAATTAGGGGAATATCCTGAGAAACTGTCAAAAAAGCGTTCATAAAGACTACGTATTCCCGGTCGAAGGAAATAAACCGGTCTTATTAAAGTCAACGGATAAAAATCGACGGCTTTTTCATCTTCAAATATTACAATTGATTTTTTCATAATAAATCTCGATTAAATTATTTTCTATTTTCAAAGAATATATTTTTTGATTTCAGATAAATTAATAATGGAAGACCTAATATATAACAGGCTACAATTTGTCCAACTCCAATTGCCATTACTACAGAGAAATACGACATCCCGATTATCGCATATAAATAGGCTGACACGCCAAAGGCATTAATTAAAACCGGCGGCAAAGGGGCAAGAATCAAACCCAGCCGTTTTGATTTTAAGGTAGAACACAAATATGTAAAATACCCGGCAATAAATGTAAAGAGAGAGCCAAATAGTATGTCCTGAAGTCCATTTCCGCCAAATATGTTGGCGACCAGGCAACCAATAAACAGTCCGACAATTGAAAAAGGAAATAGAAATGGCAGGACTGTTAAGGCTTCGGCTATTCTAATTTGATAGACCCCATAACTGATGGGAGCCAATGAGATCGTCATCACCGCATAAAGGGCCCCAATTATTCCAGCATAAGTAATATCCCGAATGATGATTTTTTTCATAATAAAATTAAAACAATAATCATAGGATATTGTCAACCAAAATTATTTAGATAAAATAAGAAAATCCACGATTTCGGAATATTTCACCGTAAATATTTTTTCCGCATGTTTCTTTTTAAACTCGAATATGATCTCATTACCGATTATCGAAAATTTAATCGGAATTAGGCCCGATATGTATTTAGAAGAAGCTATCTTCTTCAGCCTAATTTCGCTATGATAAAACAGGGCTTCCCAAAATATCGAGATAATACTTTCTGACTTGTTGAAATCCAATATTGAAAGACCTTTTATATCCATTTCACCAATAATATGTCCCCGATTTGTTCCGCCTCTTTTCCATGGCCTATTTGATAATTTTGCTTCTATCTCATCAATTATATTCTTGAATCGTTCCGATTGATTTAAATTTGATATTCGAAGACAATAACAAATAAACTCTTTTTCGATTTCCGATAAATCTTGAGCGGCCAATTGAGAATCTTTTAATAATCTATAACCTTCATTATAATAAACCGGAAAATTCAAATCGGCCAGTAAAGCCATATCTCTAAAAACCGTTCTTTTTGACACATGGCAATTTTTAATTATTTTTTCGGCT
>JBDRRI010000129.1:0-3993 GCA_043825815.1 Candidatus Zixiibacteriota bacterium | reverse complement strand
ATGATCTTCATTTTGCTTAACAACCAATGATATAGGATTATTATCTTTTTTCACCGGTTTATCAATATATACAACACCAACAAAATGCGCTAAATCATCCTTATGAATGACAATTTCTTCAGCACAACCGAAAGAGAAAATCAAAATGACAAGCAACAGTACTATCAAATAACGCATATTGACTCCTTACATCATATTACCCTCTATTATAGATAACGAATCAACGATAATATTGTAAATAATAAAGTAGCGCAGGAGCTTGAACTCCTGCGTCACCTATTTATATATTTAAAACAGCCAGTCGGTATGCGGCGTCGGCATAATACTCAAACCCCGATCCAGTTTCATAATCAATGAATCCGGCGCCGCAAAAACATCCGAGACCGCCAGCGATGAGGCCGTCGCGCATCCCAACCATAACCGGGTAAACGCACCTACATCGGTATCAAGCGTTGGTAAAGATTTATCGACACCCTTTTTTACATTTGATTTTCTTCCAAATGTGACAATGTAGTTTCCTGTAATACCTCGCCAAGGGGCATCTTTATCGAGAAACCGCTCAATTGGATCGTACAGTTTTAGATTGAACTTGATATCCTCGCAATCAAGCCGAGTATATCCAACACACCCGCGTAGATCAAGAATCCTCATCTGCCACCAGGCCGCGGCCCGAATTAGATTTTCGAATTGTGATTTCTGCGTCAAAGCCCGTTGCCGAAACGGCTTATCCAAGAAATCCTGGAACTGAATATTCGGCGGCTCAATAATAAACATCATATGCACTTGTTCGCCGAACGATTTGATCAACGCCAGAAGCTCCAAAAATTGATCGTACGTCCGATAGGCATAGGCCCAAACATGAAACGGTCCATGATCGGAACCCTTGCCGCCCATCCAGATAAAATGGGTGATCTCGCCTTTGTTATTCTTATAGCCCAAACCGAAACCGCCAATCGTTTTGAACATTTCCGATCCGGTCGCTTCCGGGATATCGGCGGCGCACGAACCGTGCAACCGCATTTTGTTTAATCTTGCCCGATGTATCGCCCGCCAATCTTTTTTTCCCAGACGAATCGGCACCCGTGGCACAAAATCAACATTGAGTATTGACGGTGAGAAAGTGACCATATGTTCATAGGTGCCGTTACCGAATCCAAGCCGATTATAAAATCCCTGATCGAATATTCCCAGGCCGCTAATTTCGGCGCCGCCGGCCGCGTCTAACGCAATCGCCTCGGCCGTCAATTTCCCCGCCAGATTCTGCTTACGCGCCACCAGCGAGGTTGTTACTCCAGCCACGCATGAAAACCGAACTTTGCGGTTTTGATAAATCATATCTCCCTGCCAGTTATTCACCAAGCATTCCGCCCGACCATTGATATCGGCCACAATTGCCCGGCATTTTCTCAACAGCAGATCCATCGGTTCATAGTTATCATTTTTAATCCATCCGGTTTCACTCCAGATAGTATGAACCGCCTGTTTATCTTTTTTGTGATTATATTTTCTATGTATCATAATTATTACCTGAATTTCTAAATTAATATTTCAATTGTCTCGCTGTAACTTTCTTAATTCTTTCTACTGCTCTTCATTTCAAACCTCTTTTCATTTAACAAGTTAATCCGGTAGCGTGGTTTATATAATTGGCGATTTAAAGATTATATTATTAATGATTAACTGCTAAAAACGAAGATTATTATGCGGGCCTTCTTAACCGCTTGGCAGGCCCTATTTCACGGCGGAGAACAAAAATTCTCTTGTTTTGTTACGGAGAATATAGAGAAAAGTTTTATAAAAGCAATTATTTCTTGGGCAGATCGTAATAAAATTTTCGACCAGCCAGATCGGGATAGGCGTCGGACAATAACTGCCCCTCAACGCCAACATTATCATACGGATGTTCGGCTATATGAATGACCGGCTTCCATTCCGGATAACCGGTCACTTCCGTAAATACTCTGGTGAATTCTTTAACCAGTCCTTTTTTAACATCCCGGCTGATCCGAGGAATATACAACAGGAAATGCAGATACGGTCTCTGCTGTCCTTTATCGGTCATCTCGCCCCCCGAAAAAGCATCGCTGAGATTATATTCATAAAAGCGGATGCCGAAAATTTCTGAGGGAAACCCGGAAATTTTGCCGAAAGTTTCGGTCAACTGTTTGGCCAGATTGATCTTAACATCATCGTTAAGTTTCGGTATCGAAATTTCAAGGCATGGCATAATTCACCCAAAATCTATATCGTATGCTATTATTTACTAATTTATTTCAACCACTTCGACGTCGAAAGCGAGCGTCTTGCCGGCCAGTGGATGATTGGCGTCAAGCGTAACCGTATCACCCTCAATATTGGTTACGGTTACATTCAATTTTGTTCCGTCCGATTGGTTGACTTGAAGCTGCTGATTAACCGTCGGTTTAATATTATCAGGAAACTGGTCGATTTTAACATCGGCTCGCAAATCTTCGCGAACATCGCCATATCCATGCTCCGGAGGAATCACAACTGTCTTCTTATCGCCGACTTCCATTCCCATGACGCCCTTTTCAAAGCCGGGTATAACCTGCCCCTCACCGATCTGAAATTCAAGAGGAGGACGTCCCTCGGAAGAATCAAAAATCGAACCGTCTTCAAGTTTGCCGGTATAGTGAACTTTAACTTTGCTTCCAGATTCAACGGGACACATTAAAAACCTCCAAATTTTATTTCCTCTTAGTTTGTCTAAATCAGTAATACTTGCCTAATTTCGACAAGAACCCTGTATTTATTTAATAGAAATAAAAAACGGCAGGAATTGCAACCATTTAAAAAATTTTTAGATGAAAAAAATAATATCAAATTGAGATCGCGAATTAATTTTATATTTCAAATCTATTCCTAAATATGTTTTGATTCAGTTTGGACTTGACAAAACCTGATTTTCGAATACATTTAAAAGCGGAAGTTTACCCATTGTAGACATGACGGAGATCTCCCCCTCTATCCCTGTCAAAAGGTAGGCTTCCTTTTTATTTGGATTCAATTATAGGAAATAAACCGAAACAAAGAATATGATATTCTCTATTCTTCAATTTTCCGGAACGTATAGATTTTCCAATATCCCTCTTTTTTATAAAGGCCGAATTTTGTATAGTACTGGATATTGGTTGTCTTATTGATAAACGAGACTTCGACCGTCGCTGAATCACCCAACATATCAACCTCGCCGATTACTCTCTGCATCGAGAACCACCGTGTTTTGGTCAATCCTTCGCCGGTTAAGTCTTCGAGAAGTTCCTCAGGTTGATGAAAGACTCTCGGTTGATCGGTTTGAAGTGCATAGTCCGATGTTCCCCGTTCCATAATTTGCGCCAAATCTATCAAGGGAAGAATGGCCGCTTTATCATTGCGCTCCATGGCGCCGAAAAGTTTTATGACGGTATCCTTTGGATCACTGCTGTATTTCGATTCACAGGCCGAAATCATGATCGCGGCCATAATGAAAATAATTAATCCATTAATTAATTTCATCTGATTTTTCATTTACATTATCCCTCCCGTTAATGTGATTCTGTGCGATGTTCCCAAATCCGATTTGGGAACCAGAGTATAGGAAATTTGCATTTTCTTTACATCCACTCCAAACCCAAAAGAAAATCCGGCTAAACCGGTTGTTCCATTGGTTTCATAATTGGAGCCAAAGCTGGTCCATCCGGCCCGAAGGTACAACGGTTGCAAGGTCGATGATTCCAAACCTAATGCAAAAAAGATGTCATTGTCGGTCGGATAAATAATATCTCCGGCAATCATGACCGGCACGCCCTTAAGATAGGCCGCTCCGCCCGCTCTGATTGTGGTCGGAAGAGATTCTTTGTCGCCGGCCGAGGTAAAGGTCGAAAGTTGCGCGCCAACATTTTGAATCATAATTCCGGCCGATACGCGCTGAGAATTATCGTAATAATCTCGAACCAATGTAAATTTACCGCCAATATCAAAGGCTAAACCGGT
>JBDRRI010000128.1:0-10794 GCA_043825815.1 Candidatus Zixiibacteriota bacterium | reverse complement strand
AATTATTGGAGACTATCAAGTACTGTACAACTCTATGCTTAGGCCAATCCTTTTTATCAACATAGTTAACTGCAAATATCATATTGCATAATTCTTCAAATACATGCTCAAAATGATGAAAAAATGGGTTTATTTGCGTATCATGAACATATCGAAGATGCCTTTTTTCAAAGTCATTAATTTTCCTTATTACTTCGGACGGAGATTGCGCATAACTCAGCATTATTTCAACTAATTTCAAGGTTTCTTCTTTAGCCACAACCTTTTCTCCTAAATCATCCCGGCAAATGTGTCTTGAAAATATAAATAGCCATACGCTATATAAAAGTACCGGATAAACCGTCCCGCCCCCACGCTAAGGAAAAACAGCCAGGTCGGATAATGTTTTGCACCGCAAGCGGCATAGAAAACATCGCACGGTATCGGCGAAGCCGTTCCCAATAGAAGAATCAAGGTCACATACAATTTCGATTTGCCGTGTGTCCATTTATGAGTTAACAAATCGCCGAATCTGGATTTTACCCAGTTATTGTTGGAAAAGTATTTACCAAGAATAAATGTTACCCACGACCCAACCGTGGAACCGAGCGTCATCACCAATGTCAATCGATAAATATTGTACCCCATCGCCACTCCGGCGACAGCATAGCCCCAGACTGGAAGAAATAACGGCGTACAGGAAACAGCCGTGATGATAAACAAAATAAAATCGACCGGCCCCTGGCCATAGCGTGTCATCATTTCGATGCCAAAGGCATTCACCTGTTTGCGAAAGAGAAAGACAATAACTATTCCAGCAATAATAATTATGGCTGTGGCCAGAAATGAGAAAAATCTGCAATTTGTTTTTTTCTCGCTCATAGGTTTATCTTCAGTCTGTATTTCGATTTTTTCGAGATTCGATTCCATTCTTAAACTCTACTAAATTCTGAATACTTAAATATAAATATATTTATTGGGGAAGTCACCCAAAATATAAAAACAAAGCGCCGTCTGATAAAGACGGCGCCGTTATTAGGTTGCTAATTCGATTCCCTCCCAGACCAGAAACCGCTATAAAATCTCTCCTTAATTTACCTCATGTAATCTGAATTCCACTTTATATGTCACCCAGACCGCAATCGGATATCCATTATTCACGGCCGGTTTGTATTTGCAAAGATAAGCCGCGCTAAGAGCCGCTTCCTCAAAACCGATATTGGCTCCCGAAGATACGGATATGACCGCCTTTATGACATCGCCATTCTTATCAATAAAGGCGCTAACCCAGACATCAGCTTCCATCCCGGCCATTTGGGCCAGATTGGGATATGCGACCGGCCCATCAAAAATCATTTCCGGCTCAATTTGTCTCGGTATAAATTGAGCCATATCGGGAATCTCCGGTTCATCGGGGATGAATTCGACATTCTTCAGCGGATTACCGCTTCCCTCGTCATCGCCTGGTTGTATATTATTAAAATCAACTAATTTCCGGAAATCCTCTTTGGAACCGATTACATTATTTTCAGCCGGGTCGCCCTCATCCATCGGAACCGGTCTTGGTTTTGCCCCAACAACTACCGGTTTTTCAATTTTGGATCCTCCGCCCCCGCCAGGAGGCTTGGGAATTTCAGGATTAATTTTTGGTAATGGTATGGTCCCGCCGCTAAAAGGTCTCTTCTTAATTATTATTATTTCCTTGGGCGGTTGAAAAGATTGATAAATCAATCCGGCGACTGTGATTACCGAAACCATTAATATCATTATTAAAGTCCCGTACATCATATTTCGTTGATAGGTAGCCTTCAGTTCAAAGGCCCCATAGCCGCTCTGACCGTTTAGATTCACGTTTGTCATAACAAAACCTCCCATCACCTATTATTTGCACAATTTGTGTATGAGAGGTTTTGCAGGAATAGTTCTCTATCCAAGGAGGGTCTTGATTGAGAACCTGTCTATTTTAAAAGACGATTGTCTCAATATTCCGTTTAAATATTTTTAACAAAAAAATGCCGCCCCGATTACGGGGCGACATAACAATCGCAATTTATCATGAAATAATAAAACCCAAGATTGTCAAAGATTTTACTATTTTACAATCTTACTTAATAATTCCTAACGGGAATCCCTTAATGTAAACTCAACCGAATACGAAACCCAGACAGCCACCGGGCGGCCGTTCTGAATCGCCGGTTTGAATTTGCATTTGTATGCGGCGGCCACCGCGGCTTCATCGAAACCACCGGCCGAACCGGATGACTTGAGGACCATCGCCTGGCGGACGTCACCGTCCTTATCGACCAGAGCCTTGACCCAAACAACCGCCTCAAAACCGGCTTTCTTGGCCAGTTCGGGATATTGCGGGACTTCCTCGTAAATCATCTCCGCCGGGATCTCCACCGGAACAAACTGATCCGGAGCCGGCATGAACTCATCTTCGCCAATATCAACCACAATATCTCCGCCGCCCTCGTCAATCATGATATCATCAGTCGCGGAAATAATTTCGGCCAACTCATCACGAGTGGCAATAACGACATCCTCGTCAATCACCTCGTCATCAGCCACTGGTTTGGGGATACCAACTTTCGGAGCCGCCTTGGCCGCCTGGGTAATCTCCACTTTCGGCTTCACTTTTGAAACCGTCGGAGGCGGACCCAGATCTGCCACGGTTTTAATTACGGTCTGCTGGACAAAGACGGTTTCAACGGCCGTCAGAGTTTTATAAAGCCAGATTCCAAAAACCGTAACCACCACCAACGCGAGCGCCGCCATGGTACCCATAAACATGTTGCGTTGATACTTGCTTTTAAGTTCATAGGCGCCGTATCCACCGTACAATGCATTAAATGGTTGCGCCATTATTATATACCTCCTGCCATGGCCGCGGCAAGAGCGGTCTCGACAATTCTGTCATCCCGATCTTCCCATTTGCCCATAGCATAACGGTAAGAGAACTTCTTACTTCTATATTCTTCCTTATTAAGGTCCTCGACCTTAATTCCATTCTCTTCAGCAATCGCGGCATTCCAAGATCGTTCCAGAAGGTCAATCTCATCCAGAACATCAACCATCGCGTTATATTTCGCTTTATCATTAATCAGAATCAGAGTACTAAGCTTCGGTATCTCCCGATTGAGATTAACCAGAATATTTCTCAAAGAATCAGCGTCAACTTTATAACCGGTTGTATCGTCCGGATTCGATGCATCGGGAATCAAACGCGGAAGAGAATCCGCCGGATTGCAGATGTTCCAGAAAAATCGATTTTCGCCATCGACCCGAATCGTCAGCAATTTACATTCGGCCACATCGACATCTTCTCTCTGATCTTCCGGGGGAAGATTGATTTCCATCGCCTGCGGCATCGAGAATACGGTTGAAACCATATAAAATATAAGAAGCAGAAAAGCGATATCGACCATCGGGGTCATATCAATCCTGATTGAAATTCTTCGTTTGGGGCGTCGACCACCTTTTCCTCCACCCTTCTTTTCCCTTTCAACTACTTCACCGCCCATTTATATCACTCCTTTCGTAAGACCGAGATCACTCGGTCTTCTCCTCTTTGCCACCGGTTTCAAGTTCATTATCCGTAATAATCAAAAATCGGGTCAGCTCATTATCAGACATCGCCTGCATAATTTTATCCATCGTTCCGTATGAAGCATCCCTATCCGCCTTAATTACAATAAGCGCTCGCATATTTTGAGCACGAGCCCGGTTAATAAAAGAGGTCACATTATATAAATCGACTTCAGCCACTTTACGAACGGTCGTCCATTGTTCAACACCATCCATAACAACCTTCTCTTTTGTCACGAAGTCAACGAATATCTCATCGATTTTGGAAACGGTGATATTAATGACATCTTTATCCGGCAGTTCGATCTGCGAATGCGAGGTCGGCAAGGTTACCGCCTTCGCCTCCGGTGGCTTAAAGGTCGTAGTAGCCATATAGAAAATAAGAAGGAGAAAGGCGATATCAACCATCGGAGTCATATCGATCCGGATAGCAACGCGCCGTTTTTTCTTAATAGACATATTCTATTTCTCCACCTTATCCTTAAAGAGCTGAATGATTTCAAAAGTGGCTTCGTCAGTCGTATAGTTGAACGAGTCAACCTTGTTAACAAAGAAATTATAGAAGAAAATTCCCAGAATACCGGAAACAAGACCGCCGGCCGTATTTACCAGAGCTTCAGAAATACCAACCGCGAGCGACTGAGCATCGATAACGCCGCCTTCGACATTACCGGTCGCGGCAAACGCACGAATCATACCGATCGTGGTTCCCAGAAGACCGACCATCGTGGCAATCGAAGCGATCGTCGAAAGAGCAATCAAGTTGCGTTCCAGAAGCGGACCCTCGAGAGCATTGGCCTCGTCAATGGCACCCTGTGTCAAGGTAATTTTCTTTTCCTTGTCCACCGAAGCATCATCTTTAATCATCCGGAATTTTTCAATGCCGGCCCGAAGAACGTTAGCGGTGGTTCCGCGTTGCTTGTCGCAAGCGGCCAGAGCGCCGTCGAAATCATCGGAATGCAAAAGGGTAATCAGCTTCTTAAAGAAAACCTGGACCGAGCTTTTGCCCTTGGCAACCTTATAAAGAGAAATAAATCTTTCACAAATAAAAGCAATCAACATCAACAAAATAGTAAAAAGAACAACCACCAGCGGTCCGCCCTGATACACTGAATATGCAATAGTTCCATGCGGTTGACTGCCCAGTATCACTCCCCATACGACATAACCGATCGTAAAGGAAATCAGAGTGTTAAGTGTTACAAATAATGACTGTTTCACTTCTTCAAATCCTCCAATATTAGTTTAATAAATAATTCTTTTCAATTTTATATTTCAACCGCCTTAACGGCATTCATCACAAAACATCCGAGCGAAATGTAAAAACCATAACTCAGCAGTCCCAGATAGGTCTCGATTCCATAGCTGGTGCCTAACTGCTTCATCAATCCGGTCGAATCAAAAGAGTAGCCGGCGCCGACAATCGACAGGACCATGCAGAAGAACCAGATTCCGACCGGGATCCAGTTAATCCTGAGAGCTTTTTTGATAACCAGCGCTTTCTCATCCTCGGTACCTTTAAGACCAAATAATGAATAAATAGTATATCCGGCCGAACCGATACAAATCAGGATGTAGACCATGATTAAAATTCCGGTGATAATCAGAACAAATCCGGATGAAAATATGCCGCCGCCAATTGTACCCAATTGAGTCAGGGCGCCGATAGCAGAAAACGATTGGTATTCCCGGCGAATTTCCTTGCGTTTCTGATGACCCGTTATAGATGCAAATCCGGCATCATCTTTTTCCATAGCGGCAATATCATGTCCACCCGGTTCTTGAGTTCCAGCCATTTCCTCCATCGGTTGGGTCACCGCTCCTGCCGGAGCCGCCGCCAGAGAATCGATCAGCGAATCAGTCATGGTGGAATCAACCATAGCGGTTTCCTCAACTACCGCCGGAGCCACCTCGACCTCATGCTCGGTATACCCTGAAAACCAGGGCATAAAAAGAGAGGCAATCAAAAGCAGGGAGGTAACCGTCATTACGATTTTTTCATAAGTCACGACCCGCGGCTCATCCAACGTCGTCTTCTCACGCAATCGGGCGCCAAACTTGGCCCGCTTATCAAGAACCCTTTTAACCCAGCCATCTTTATCCTTGTCGGATTTAAAAAGATCCCCGATTTTTCCCTGGTGAACATCAAAGCCGACGTACTTAAATCTGTCATCGGGGTCGAATTTCTTATTCGCCCCGCTGTCTTTTTTTTCGACCATACTATCTCCTGAAAAATATCAAAAATTGTTTGCCTTAAAAATTAATTATGCTCCCATTTAACCCGTCGATGTCCGTCTTTGGCTTCCTGATTATTCGGGGCGCATTCGGAACATTCTAAATAATAATCATCTGCTATTTTATAATCAGCCTTTGCCTCTTCGCTCTGTTTGGCTTCATTTTTGGCAAAAGCGCGATTTTCATAAACCTGTCCCAGCCACAAAAGCAGATCCGGATCTTTACAGCGCGAATCACCGGCGGCGACCTGGCAATCAAGGGCTTTCTTTAAATAGCTAATCGCCTTGGTATAATTTTCCGGACAGATGCCGCCGTAATAGGCAAATCCCAATGATTTATTGGCTTCGCAGTTATTCGGCTCAAGCTCCAAAAGCCGTTCAAAATATTTTACTCCGTTAGCGCAGTCGGATTTCTGATAAAGATAGGTGGAACCTAAAAGATTGAGAGCCCGAAGGCCGATTTTCATATTCGATTCTTTTTCCTCAACCTTTGACCAGTATTCATTGACTATTTTTTCCAGATAGCCAATAGCCATATCGGCCAAATCGACACCGACAAACGGATCCTCTACCACGACCGGTTCTTCACCCATATCTCCGTCAAGCATTAAATCCTCATCCTCCTCCATTACCGCCGTGCCGCCTTGCTCCGCCAGATAGAGAGCCGATGTGGCTGCATTGTAATAGATCGACCAATACCGCTCATCAATCCCCTGCTCTATTCTCTTGTTGTAATATATCAAAGCGTTTCTGTAATCCTGCACATAATTATAAGCAACCGCTACTCCATATAACAGACGCGCTTGATTGGGATCGTACTCAAGAGATTTTTTATAATATTTAATCGTATTAAAGCGATCCTTCTTAACCTCGTAACATTCGCCTATGCGGCGATATAACTCGTCGTCGCCCACTCCTGAAACAAAATCAGCCCCCTGTTGACCGGCCCATTCGATTTGCTTGTTATAATAAACAATGGCTGAATCATAATTGGCGTCTTCAGGATTTTCGCTCATACCATGAAATGAACGCCCATAGTAAAAATAAATATCCTTGGGAATGATCGGAATCGACAATACATTTCTAATATATTGATTGGCTTCCGCATATCCGCCCAACAAAAGGTATGATTTGCCCATTTCGAAATAGGCGCGTCCATTGACGCTATCTGGAGTCGCCTTTGAAAGTTCGATAAATTTGGTATAGGCGCCAATCGTTTTTCCGTAAAGTTCCTTGATTTCATCAACATTACGCGATGATCTCGCCGCCTTATAGTATATTCCGCCAGCCCGGAACCAGGCATCGGCATAGGTCGAGTCTTTTTGCAAAACGACCGCCAGTTTTTCAAGAGCACATTTATAATCGCTCATTTCAATACAGGCTTCCGCCCAGCGATAATATACCTCCAGCGAAGCCGTATCCAGTTGAAGTGCCTTTTCGTATTCGGATATGGCCGTATACCAGACTCCCATATTATAATTGGCGTCGCCCAAATTAGTATGATATTCGGAATTATTGCCATCCTGAACAATCGCTTTGCGCAATTCAGTATCCGCCTTGTCATATTCGCCCTTGGCAATATGCAAAAGTCCCATTCCATTCAGGAATTCGCCTTTATATTTGCGCCCCTTCTTCAGGCCAGTTGTAAAATTTTTCTCAGCCTCTTTAATTTTCCCCAAAAGAAGTTGCGCTTTGCCCAATTCATAAACACCGGGCCAAAAATTCTTGTTTTTATCTATAGACAGTAAGAATTGCTCTTCGGCTTTGGCAATTTTATTCTGTTTTTTATAAATAAGCCCAAGCATATAGTAATTCTGTTCAAAACTCGGGTCTAATGCAATTTCTTTTTCCAACAAAGATATTGCGGTCGTGGTATCATGAGCGGAAAGAGCACTAAGGATTTCCTGCTTTACCTCGGCGGCAGAGCCTGTAAGGGCCAAAACAATGGTGAATACGAAGGCATAAAGTGCCAGTTTGCTTATACTTATTTGATTTTGATTTTTCAACCTCAACACCTCACTTAAGTCTAAAAAATTCAATTAGGCATAATAGCCTATAACAATTATTTGTCAAGAGTTTTATTCTTTTTATCCAAATTCAGCTCGCTCTCCGCCTTGCGAGTACTGTATTTAACCCGAAAGAGAAAATACGCCACCAGGACTATTCCTATTATCACCCGGGCTAGGCCGGATAATGCCGTTGGCATAAATATTATAATATAAAACCCGCCAATTAAAACCATTGTCGCGGTCATTAAGTTCAATATTTTTTGAGTTTTCGTATATCTCATTTTATTACCTTTGCCAGTTCCTTTATAAATTATACATATATAATCTACTTTTCTTCCATTTAAAGACGTTCATTATCTCCAATTCGCTAATTATTATCAAATTTCGACGACGGCAATCTTTTATTATTGTCTTACAACGATTTAGGGGAGCTAAAATATCCATGCAGAGGGCAAATATTTACGAAATATTTCAAATAAATAATCATCAATTTAATATTTCCTCATTTATTTTTAACGGAATCCAACCAAAATATACCTTAATTTGATTACTATTATTAAATATCATTTTTATTCTTCCTGTATATTCAATAATCTTGTCATTGATATCGCGCGCCGGAAGAAAATAAAGTTTTTCCAAAATATTTTTATACTCATTTATTAAATAGGAATTGGTTTGACCTAATGGATAGGAACGCTTGATCTTTCCCTTGGTATCGATTGTTATTTCAACCTCAAGGCTGTCCCGGAAAGGAATAAGAGTTCCACTTTTTAAAATTCCCATTGGAACATTTAATGGCAGAGCCGGATTAATTATTGAATCCAGATAAAGCAATCTTTCCAATCGAAATTTTTTCAGTCTATAATTTGTAATATCATTTTCGGATGACCAGACCTCGGTCGGATATTCGATAGTTTTAAAATATCTGACAATCAGATAGAATTTGGATTCAAATGGCTCTCCATTATAGCTGGCCGGAGCAAACTTCGCATATAAAATTGCATTATCAATAGTCTTGGAATAATCATCGCCAAAATTCAACACCTGGTCGAATTCTTCAACCCGCCCGGAAGAATCGAGTTCAATTTCATAGACCGCCGCGGGATAATTTAAATTCTCCTCAAATCCGGTTATACCGAGAAAATAGGGGGGGAATTCTTCTACCGAAGGCAGGTGTATCCCATTTATTTCCAGACACTCTTTTAAATATTCTTTTCGTTTGTCGCAGCTTGGTTCTTGAAAGGGCAACTCAAGATTCATAGTACTGCGGCCGTAACGATTTATAAAATAAATCCGGGCCGGAACAATGAAGGGAATCGGACAGCCCTGATATCGCGCCGGATAGAACTTGATATTGTTTAATGATTCCGTAATATTTTTAACATATTTGGAGCGATCTTCCGGAATAAATTGAATAGAATCAATCATTCCTTCGGAAGATATAAAAAAGAGCATCTCCACGGTAATCGGAATCGAATAAATTGGAATCCGATCGGTTGATAATAACCAGTCTTCGTTTTCAATCGAGGGTATCTCAAAACCAAGGATGGTAAAAGGCTCCGATTCGGAAAATGATAAAGCGGGATTCAAAACGGATAAAACGATTATTAGCCATAATTTCCACATCGATTGAAAATAGGCTCTTGGATTTTGGCTGTCAATCTTAAAATTATCCATATTCATTATACATTTTTGAATCGCAAAAATATCGATTTTAACTCATCTCTATTTGACAGCAAATAACCTCCGGCCAATGAAACCGCGAGGACGACAATAATATCAACTATTAAGCCGACCCAGTCAGATGGCAAAATGATATGTTTCATTAAATAGGCGCTTCCGAAAGCCAGACCAAAACTGCCGATTATTGCCCATGCCAATGCGCCATAGAATCTGAGTCGGTCAAATTTCAGTATTGAATTGATTATCTGAGGTACAATTAAAAGATATATAAACACTTGCGGAATTATCGTTCCGTAGGCAATCCCTAACAGGCCATATTGCTTAACTAAAATTATACTCAAAATAACATTTGCTATTCCCTCGGCAACGATAATATATAAAAGATATTTATGTTTCTCTGTTCCGAACATAATTGAAGACCCAATCATTTGCGGCGCCATCAAAGCCGCCGGAATTATTAGAATTTTTAGAACCTGCGCCGACTGCTCATAGCCCTCCCCCATCCACAAAGAAATAAAGGAATCGGCAAATATCAACGTTATCCCGGCCATTATAAAAGTTATAAAACTAAGATACTTGACCCCGGCGATATATAAAAACCGGATATTTTCATTTTTACCGGTAGCTTCATAATGGCTTATCAATGGTCTCAGGGGAAAACTGATTGCCAGGATCATTGACCGAAGATAGACTATAAAACCGGCCGCGATGGCATATTGAGTAACCGAAGATGCATTTAGAAAATAACCGATTAAGACATTATCAGTATTTACAATCAGGATCCACGCAACCGAAATCATAAATCCTATCAGGCTATATTTAAAAATTGATTTATAGGTAGCAACACTGGCTAATTTTATATTAAACTTTACCTCCGGAAACATTCTTTTTAAAATCCCCGCCCCGGCTATATTGCGGAGTAGGTTGAAGACTAAAAACATAAGTGCAAAGGGAATTAGTCCGTAGCCGCTTTTCAAGAGTAATATGACGGCCATCGTCCGAAAAATATCTTCGGCCATGGATAAGCCATACGAGATATCATAACGATGAAAGGCCCCCAGCGAATCGCCCCAGCTTAACATAATGAAATTCAAGGTGGTGCTAAATCCGATAATAAGCAAGGCCCCTCTACCCTGACCAATCAATTCGGGCGGGATATTGAATATATTCAAAGAGAAATAGGAAATTATAACCGTGGTAATTATAACCGCGGCGCCAATAAAAGAATAAGCCACAAAACAGGTATTGATAATCGCATTAATTCTGTCATATTCTTTAAGCCCGAGATGTTTCGAAATAAA
>JBDRRI010000127.1:0-10674 GCA_043825815.1 Candidatus Zixiibacteriota bacterium | reverse complement strand
AGACTGACTCAAATTTAAACAGATATCTATTACGGCCTAATTCGCACTATACTTTTTCCGATAAAGACAGAAACAGGAAAGGAATTATGCAAATGAACTCAGTTACACCCCAGAGTATAATTGCGCAAATACATGAAATCGGCTCCCTTCCTCAATCGCTGGCGGTTGTCTTGAAAGTCATAAATGATCAGCATGCCACCGCCGATCGTATAGCCGATGCCATATCCAAAGATGTCTCTCTGACTACCCGCGTTTTAAAGATGGTCAATTCGGCTCATTACCGCCGCTCCGGAAAAGTGACAAAAATAAGTGAAGCGGTCCTGGTAATGGGTCTTAATTCTATCCGTATGCTGACTCTCAGCAGTTCCGTATTCGGAATGATTCCGGATAGCGATCTTTCGGCTAAATTCGATATTCGGCGGATATGGAGGCATTTGATAGAAACCGGCACTGCCGCCAAAGCAATTGCCAAAGAAATTGGCTATCCCGAGCCGGAGGAGGCATTTATTGCCGGTATTCTTCACGATGTCGGCATTATCATAATGTTGTTGTATTTTAAGAATGATTATATCAATGCCATAAATATGGTACAATCGACCAATCTTGAATTAAGCGAGGTTGAGGAAGAGACTTTTGGATTTAATCATTGCGAACTTGGCGCTGAACTGATAGCCAAATTCAGACTGCCCCAGAATCTTGTTTTTGCCACTGCCAATCATCATAATATTGAAAACGAATCGGTTTTTCCCGAAGAAACGGAATTGAATTATTTAATTGCTCTCGCTGATTGTCTTTCCAATGGACCGATCGAAGACATGCAGTCTAATATTGAAGAAAATATCAGACTTATAAAAAATGTTTGCGACAGAATAAATCTGGGATATGAAAAGATTGACGATATCCGAAGAACCTCTCTAATGCAGTCTATTGCGCTGGCCGAATATCTTGAACTCGATGTCAGTAATATTCTGGATATGCTCACTGAAGCCAATGAACAATTAGCCTCTTTGTATAATTCGGTTGAAACCATGATGGCGGTTAAACAGAGGCTTTTTAGCGGTATTCCCGGCGAAATTATGGATAAGGTCCAGAAGAAAAAGAAAGAACGCCAATTGATTTAGATATTTAATAAATTTCGAATTTGATTTAGGGCAGATTGTCTAATCTGCCTTTTATTTTATCAATGCAATAATCTTCTGAAAAAGAGCTTGTCAAATCTTTTTTAATTCATAAATTGAGCGTCATATTTTTAATTTTGAAGGAGACCTATAAAGTGCCTCGATTATTAAGTAACAAAAAGAGTTTATGGATTTTCGGAATTATCATAGGCTATATGGTATATATGCTGACCTTTTCTGCCAGCGCTCAAATTGAACATAATGATACTGCCAATACGGTTCATCAAACAGAAGCGGTAACAGAACCGACAACTCATGATAATACGTCCGATGGACAAGCCGAAGTCGAAGAAGAAAGTGGCGGACACGGCGGCGGCGAAGTGGCCGAAGTCCTTCTCGGTTTGATAATAATTCTTCTGGCCGCCAAGCTGGGCGGCGACCTCTTTGAAAGATTTAAGCAACCGGCTGTTCTCGGTGAACTGGTGATCGGAATGGTGATCGGCAACCTTTTCCTGGTCGGGATTGATGCTTTCGAACCGTTTAAGCATAGTATGACGCTTGAGGTTCTGGCCGAAATCGGCGTCATTATTCTTCTCTTTATGGTTGGTTTGGAATCGACTCTGGAAGAGATGATGAAAGTCGGGGCGGCTTCGTTTATGGTAGCCACATTTGGCGTCATTGCACCATTCTTCCTCGGTTGGGGGGTGGCCATCTGGTTTCTCCCGGAACACTCCACCTATGTTCATATTTTTATTGGGGCAACACTGACGGCGACTTCGGTTGGCATCACCGCCCGAGTTCTAAAGGATATTAAGAAAATAAACACCCGCGAGGCAAAAATAATTTTAGGAGCGGCGGTTATCGATGATATCATGGGTCTGGTCATTTTGGCCGTGGTTACCGGTATTATCACGGCGGCCTCAACGGGCGCCGGAGCAACCGGTTCGGGCCAAGTCTTTATTATCGTAGCCAAAGCAGTCGGGTTTGTGGTGGGCGCTATTGTAATCGGCCACTGGCTTTCCCCCCATATATTTAAGGTCGGCTCCAAGTTTAAAGTCACTGGCGTTTTACTATCGTTGGCCCTAATGATCTGTTTCACTCTGGCCTTTTTGGCTAATCTAATAGGTCTGGCTCCGATTGTCGGCGCTTTTGCCGCCGGACTGATTCTTGATACAGTCCATTATAAAGATTTCACCGATCGCGGGGAACATGGCATAAATGAACTGATTGAACCGATTGGTATCTTTTTAATTCCTATATTTTTCGTAAGAATGGGCATGGGCGTTGACCTTTCAACCTTCGGAAACACTTCGATTCTAATGTTCGCGGCTGTTCTTTCAATTGCCGCCATCGCCGGCAAACAGGTTTGCGCACTGGCGATATTCGATAAAACTATCAACCGGGTATCAATCGGACTCGGTATGATACCGCGAGGCGAAGTCGGATTGATTTTCGCCGCAATCGGCGCCAAACTGGTGTTGAATGGCGAACAGATTATTGATGTCGGCACATATTCAGCGGTAGTGATTATGGTCATGGTAACAACCCTGGTCACGCCTCCACTTTTGAAATTCTCACTTCTGCGTGGCGATAAGAAAAAATAAAATTGGATTATATTTTGATTAAACGCGGGAAAAACTCCCGCGTTTTTTTTATATCCTCTGACATTTCGAGCAATAGTGAGCCGAGCGCGAACCGATCTTTTCCCGGCATATTTTAGTTCCGCAATTACGGCACGGTTCACCCTCCCGGCCATAAGCGAGTAGGTATTTCTGAAATCCACCCGGCTGGCCATTGACACCGGCATAACTATCAACCGAGGTCCCCATCAGGCGTATTGACTTTTTTAATAGTCTCTGGATATGGCCGTGCAATTGTATAAGCTTGCTCCTGGCAATCCTATTGGTTAGTTTTTTGGGGTGAATCCGACTCAGATAGAGAGACTCATCGGCGTAAATATTACCCAATCCGGCAATAAAGGTTTGATCCAGCAAAGCCGGCTTAATCATTCGTGAACGATTTTTAAACAATGCTACAAAATCATCGGGTGAGATTTCTAGCGGTTCCGGACCAAGTTCCTTTAGTCCTTTCATTTCGGAAATCTTCTTAGTTTCTATCAGTCGTACACGACCGAAACGACGATAATCGTTAAAACGAAGATCATTCTTATCTTTTTCGAATTTAAAAACAATCAGGTCATGCTTATTGACCGGTTCGGTAGCAGACATATAATACAAATGTCCGGTCATTTTCAAATGCACCCAAAGAGTCAACCCTTCATCAAGGTGCATCAAAATATTCTTACCCCGTCGACTGACAGAAATTATTTTCCGCCCCCGCAATCTATCCAGCCAGCCTTTTTGATTATCAGAGTCTATTTTTGAATAATGGCAAATGGTGCTTTTAATATATTTACCAAGAACAGTATCTCGTAATCCGCGAACGACGGTCTCAACTTCAGGTAATTCAGGCATTAAAATACGACCCTTCCACTGTCGAAAGTAAACTATTTTTAGATTATACGAGAAATTAAATTAATTAACTAAAACGTTAATGGCTGCAGCAAAATTATTTGCCGACCGCCTTATTAATCTCATTGATCAATTGCTTGAGATCGATCTGATGCATCGTGGCCGCCATTCCCAACGTCTCAAGATTAACCGAGGGACATCCGAAACAGGAACCTGCAAAAAATTTCTTGAATACTTTTGATGAATCGGGATATTCACCCAAAATTTCGCCGATTATGGCATCTTTATCGATCTTGAGATTGCTTTTGGCCATAGCGCCTTACCTCCGTAAAATTGATGATACTATGGATAAGATACACCGTCGATTTTGGCACTTAGTAATTCTCCTGAAGTTCCAAACGCCTCATATTTAACAACTCCGATTCCTGGAGCAAACCACCATACAGTAGTGCCGTCGTAAACTTTATTTTCAGTCTCATCGGGAGCAGTATAGTCTATTTCTACCTTTATACAATTGGGAAAGGTCCCGGCCGGACAAGATACCATCCCGATTTCCGCAATTTCATAGCCAACCATAACATTCAAATGAGAATTATTGGAATCGAGTGAAATTTCGGTCGAGGTTTGAAAAAGAGTATCGCCGATAATATTGCTCCATGGCGAAAATCGAAAGGCCGGTTCATAAAAAACCGAAGGCAAATCAGGAGAAATTGAAATTATATTTTTAAGATATGTCCCCGATTCACACTGAACGAAATCTTTCCAGCCAATCAACTGATCAAGCGAATCAAAATACGAAAATGTATAGATTTCATTGGTTTGAGCCGTTACGATTGATTTTCCCAGCGGCCCGCTAAACTGGCGCCAATCATCGACATTGAGTGGAAAATAATTAGTGAAATCAATTTTAACGGGACGATCAATTTCTTTAATACATCCGCCGCTAATAATAAATAAAATGAAAATAAATATTAAAAAACCAAGCCGAGAAACGGTCCGGTTCATTTTTTGTCCTTGCCCTGTTTGGACCGATAATCCTCAATAGCCGCCCGAAGGGCATCCGTGGCCAAATTAGAACAATGCATTTTAATCGGAGGGAGTCCGCCCAAACTGTCGGCGACATCATTGCGGGTCATCTTGAGCGCCTCCTCGATGGTCTTGCCTTTGGCCATAATAGTCGTTATAGAACTGGTAGCAATGGCCGCCCCGCATCCGAATGTTTTAAATTTTATATCAACGATAATATCGTTTTCGACTTTTATATACATCTTCATAATGTCGCCGCACGAAGGATTCCCGACGGTTCCAATCCCGTCAGCATCTTCGATTTCACCGACATTCTGCGGATTCTGAAAATGCTCAACAACCTTTGGTGAATACATCAATTACTTTATCCTATCTTTCAATCATCTAAATATATACATAAGATGTCGATTTTTCAAGTGAATTGTTTCACATTGTTTTTATATAATTTAAATTTCTTCTAGCTCAGAGTAACCTCTCCAGCCGAAAAAACTGCTCTTTTCCCCCCGGTTTCAACCACCAACTGGCCTTTATCATCTATATCTAAGACGTTGCCTGATATGGTTTTTGAGCCAATTTTAAGATTTATTCTATGGCCTATCAGAGTAGAGTACTTTATAATTCTTTTTCTGGACTTATCTAATCCATTATTTTTGAAGAGAATATACTCATTTTCGAATTTTACAAGAAATTCCTGCAAAAACTTAACCCTCTTTATTTTTCGTCCGCTGGCCAGCCGTATTGAACTGGCTGTCTTTTTTATCTCATCGGGAATATCCTGGCGGCGATGATTTATATTAACGCCAACGCCCACGACAACAAAATGAGTGCGATTAAATTCTCCCAGCATTTCTGTAAGAATACCGCATACTTTTCTTCCGTTTATCAGGACATCATTAGGCCATTTAATTCGAACATCTTCTTCGGTATAAGATTTAATCGTTTCGACCATAGCCAGAGCCGCAATAAGGGAAATTCCCGGAGCAACCGAGGGATTAATTTTCGGTTTAAGAATAATCGAGCAGTATAACCCGAGATTGGCGCTTGAATACCATTTGCGTCCCAGCCGGCCGCGACCCTTCTTTTGATATTCCGAAACAATAAGGGTTCCATCTTTGGCCCCGGAGGCCGCCAGAACCTGAGCAATGGTATTGGTCGATTGTACCGATTGATAGGCCAAAACCTCTTTGGCTATCAATTTCGTTTTAAGTTTATATCTCACTTCATCGGATAAATACAGATCCGGGGGTTCTATAAATGTAATCGATTTCGCATCGCTCTTAATTTTATAACCCCAGTCGGCCAAAAGCGACAATGCTTCGATAATGCTGGCAATCTCGGTCTTAAACGACTTGGCCATAACTTCAATCTTAAAACTGTGATTCGGTCTGGTCCTGATTTTTGCCAGTAGCCTGTCGGCCAAATGCTCTTTGGTTTCCGGCATAACGATGCGTCCTATTCAATAACCTTTAATGAAAAATCGGATGATATCGCCGAATGAGTAAGAGCCCCAATCGAAATCAAATCAACACCGCTTTCAGCAATGGCTCTGACATTATCGAGCTTGACATTTCCTGATGCTTCCAGAACCAGCTTTTTATTCATTTGGCGTGCAATATTAACCAGCGTTTTCAGACTGTCCGGGGTCTGATTGTCGAGCAATATTCGTTTGACGCCGCAGTCAATTGCCTCTCGAAGTTCCTTTTCATTTTTTATTTCGACCTCAATCTCAATCTCTTCCGGGGGGATGGCGAATTTTGTCCGATAATCGTTACTTTGCAGAAATTCCTTCATTTTTTTCACAGCCGTACTTATCGAGCCAGCCGCGGAAATATGATTATCCTTTATCAGGGCCATATCATAAAGTCCGAAGCGATGATTAACTCCACCTCCGCAGGTTACGGCATATTTTTCGAGATAGCGCAGACCGGGGGTGGTTTTGCGCGTATCAAGTATTTTTACCGAAGTTCCCTCAACCTTTTTAACAAACTGCGCTGTTAATGAAGCAATCCCGGATAGATGTCCTAAAAAATTCAGAGCAGTGCGCTCGGCCATTAAAACTGCCTGACTATTCCCGGTAATGGTTATAATACGGTCGCCCCTGACAAATTTGCTACCATCGCTCTTGCCAATGGTTAAATTTATTTTTTTATTAAAATGAAGAAAAGCGGCCTTAGCCAGATCAATTCCGGCCACAATCCCATCAGATTTGGCCACAATTTCAGCCGAAATATCGCACGTTTCAATACAGGCCAAAGTGGTAATATCGCCCGGGCCAACATCCTCCAGAAGAGCCAACTCCACCTGTTGCTTTATTAAATTATCAATGGCGTCATTCAATTTATATTATCCCGTTTAATTTTTTCGCAACCGTTTTGGCCGCCGAGCCTTGATTATATAAAAAAATCCACCGGAACATGAGGCCAGCCGATTCTCTCTAAGCTGTTTTCTTCCAATTGCCCGCATCTTCTTCATTATCTCATTGGCTCGTTTAAAATCAGAAAGCTTGCCGCCACCGGCCAGAATTTCCTCCTTGGCCATATCCATCCAAAACTTGCGTTCCTGACGGTCATTTAAATTCTCGACTATACTTTTCATTCGATGTTTCTGTACTTCCGAAGCATACGGCGGCTGAAAAAACCAAACTTTATCATTCAAACGAACATCAATATCCACCATACCCAATGCTGCAAGAATATGAGGAATTTTATTGCCGATGGTATCATCGCCCCGACCCAATTTTTTCCGGCCGATATGGCAGAGTATATGATAGCGGTTCATAAACATTTGATCCTCGAAATTCAGATTGTACCAGGTATGAAATTGGCGGCCCAGCGTTCCGGTTAGATTATCCGGTTCCTTGCACATAAACAAACCGCCGGGCTTTAAAATCCTTATCATTTCTTTCAAAGCCTTTTGGGGTTCTTTAAGATGCATCATTAGTGTCTGGCACATCACCCAGTCGACCGATTTATCGGGAAATATAAGATTATGCGCATCGCCTCTTATAAATTCGTGTCTTCCGCCCCGCGCCCATACTTTGGCGCCCTGTTCGGCTTCTTTAAGAAGATCCTCGGATAAATCAATGCCGATATACTTGCCGCCCTTTCCAAAATATTTCCAATAGGTATAGCCCAGATAACCAAGGCCGCATCCGACATCAACGGCGACCATTCCCGGCCGGAGACCCATCCATTTGGCATATACGGGAATTAAATCATCGCTCCAGAGAAATTTTCTCTGTTCAACAATCATCTTTTTCCAGCGACCTTCGCCCCAATTAGTTTTGGAAGGGCTATTACTTTTATTATTTTTCGCTTTCGCCGGCATAACCATACCTAATCGTTAAACAGGTCATCGAATTTTTTCTTTTTATTATCTTTGGAATCGGTCATATCCGGTCTCCCCAGATGCGATTGCATTGCCTGGCGAACCTGATACCAGTCGCAAAAATTCGATTTGTCTTTCATAGCAATCGGGGAATCAATTTTCTCTTTGCATTGGCGGAAAGCCGAAGGATCAAAAAAACGGCACCCTCGACAACTCCGTAAATCAGCGTGACAATAGGGGCAGGAGTCAGACCGCATCACCTTGCCTTCCAGCCCGGTAGCCTTGCCACAATTCCAGCATATTAATCCTGTCATCTGAATGCTCCTATTTTTGCAAATGAATTATTTTATAATATAATTAATATTACTCAATCGGCCAATAATCAAAAATAATCTCAAACCATTATCTTGTTGGAAAACCTTCGCTCTATTTCATAGAAATACAAAATAACCGTCAGCAAATGATAAAATTTATATCTGTTGCTGTTTTCAAAAGCAAATTTCTTAATCTCATCGATATCAAAACAGGATTTAACCAGCAATGATTTTTCACTAATGGTACACAACTCCTCAATCAAATAGCGATACTCCTCATGATCCATATCATTATTTTTACCTCGAATCTGCCTGGCCCATTTATATAAAAATCGGTTATCCCTTATTATTGCCCTAATTCCTTTTTTGAATTTAAAAACAAATCTCATTGGGAATCTTTTAAGGCAGTAGGAATGGGGATAGAATGGCACCGTTAAAAGATTTTTATCAAGCATATTTAAAAATCTGAGGTAGAAATCATAATTTATCTGGTGAGGAACTTTTTGTGTTAAAAAACCGAACAAATTATTACTCCAGAAAGGAGCAATCGTCCAGTTGAATATCCGATGACGATTCTCGCCGGCATTGACCGCTTTATGATAATAAGTGAAAAACAGATGCCGCATTTGACCATCGAGCGTTTTTTCTTCAAGAGATTTAAACTCAGTCGTAAAATTATCCAATAATTGCGAACGCTCAATTTTCAATAACCGGGTTACCGTATTTATACTTAGAGCATGCGTAAAGGCATCATCAATTAGCATATTCGGAATGTTCTTATAAAAGAGTTTTCTTTTATAGACATTCCGCATAAATTCACCGCCCAGTCCCATAAAATTCATTCGGGGTGAAGGCAAATCTTTCTGGCGCTCCAAATCGTCATAAAAACAGGCAGTATTGATATAAGCATTGACGGTTCCATCGGTGATGTATGTAATCGAAGATAATTCCTCAAGACCGTCCACCGGGTGTTCGGCAATATAATTGTTCAGAACTAATCTGAGACGATCAGCCAATTCACCGGCATAATCGAATTCTTCACCGGTAATTAAATCGTCGGAACAGGCAATAAATTCCGTACCGGTATGACAGAGACCTCCCACCACGGCCCTGGTATCGAATCCTCCCGAAAGATCAGCAGTTAGGGCAATCTTCAACTCATCAGCCTTTTCAACTCTTGATTTGATGGCATTATAAAAAAGCTCGCAACTATTCCGGATGGCGTCTTTGCGAGACAGACTTTTTCCATATCGATCAAAATTGAGCGGTATAACCGGCAATATATTACAATTTATTTCTCGATTATCATTGGCCAAACTAATATATGATGATGGCCTCAGATTTTTAATATCACGAAAAAGCGTCTTGTCGCCAAAATTATACTCCAATGATAAAAATTCGGCAACGGCGATTTTATCGATGGTAATGGCCGGTATCATATTTAAAACGAATTTTAGCTCTCTTGAAAAAATAAAAGATCCGCCGTTATTATAAATATAGGCCGGTAATCTTCCCCAGCGATCATTAAAAATAATCGTCTGATCATACTTCTTATTGTAAATAATGGCCAAAAAATCGCCGTCAGCCTGTTCAATAAGGTCACGAATTTCCTTTTCCGGAGTTGAACCGATCTCTTTGGCTTCAGCGATTGCTTTCAGACGATTAATAATTTCCCGATCGCCGATATTGTATATCAGGCCTTCGACCAGAAAGATATAATCGCGTTCTTCATGGTACAGGCAGGGATAACCGTCATAGCCAGAAAATGAAAGCGATGTTCGTGAAGTTGAAAATAGAGAGGTATGCTCATAGTTTCGTTTTAGCAGAACTTCTTCCCCGGCCTGCTTTAATAAATCAGGATTGATTCTATTGATAGATGTAATAAAATGGATACCCGGCATAAATATAGTCCTTTATTATATCGGGGAATGTAAGAGAATTAAAACGGGAACGCAATTGTATAAATAATCAGAGGACCCGCCCCCCTCTCATAAAAAGCGGGTCCTCTTGCCTCGAGAAAAGAAGATAGCAACCTAAAGAACTTTGGCAATACAGTTTTTTGCTCAATTACTTATATCACTGCAACTTATATTAGCAAGGGCGATGCCGGGAAACCGCCAATAACAAGCGAATGCTGATAATATATTGTCAAATAACAACTTACAAAATTATAAATATTAATAATGTCGGAATCCGCTCATCAATTTCGTATAATCATACGAACTGAATTGAAACAATCACCATATCCCATTGTTATTCAACAGCTAATGAGATAGTTTCAAACCTAACAAAATCGTAATTATTCGCGAATAAATTTAAGAATCTGCAAACCAAAATATTTTTACAATACTTCAATTATTTAAAATAGTTTTATTGTCGAATGCCTCTCGTATGGCGATTGCAATTGATTTTATAGTC
>JBDRRI010000126.1:0-2639 GCA_043825815.1 Candidatus Zixiibacteriota bacterium | reverse complement strand
CGACCAGGGTGAGTGCTTTTATCAAGACTTTGAGCAAGATTCTAATTGGGACGGTTGGAATTTACCCGATGATGAAAAAAGATACATCGATACAACACTAAAATTTACAGGTAAGCATTCCTATTTAATTCTAGATAATACCAATAGTACGTCAACGTCCGCCAACTATGGCCCCTTCATTGAAATTAATGCAGAAAATCTGACAGATACACTTTATCATATTTCGTTTTGGGCCAAAGCAGATCACACAATATACATGACATTTTATTGCGAGAATTCTTCAAATCAAATCTGTACAAATGGTAATAAAAGCGATACTATCACCATCATGGGCGGTTATGAATGGAATCAATATAATAGATATATCAATATAAACAATGTCGATACATCTTGTTTAGATCATATTCGATTTGGACTTTCTCTTTATGATGAGGGAACGGCAGTACCATATAACCGCGCCAGTTTTGATGATATCCGATTCCATCCGCTGAATTCCCAAATGACCACGGTTGTTTATAATGAAAAAAATGGGCAGACAATAGCAAGCGCGGATATAAATAACTACCCTGTTATATTAGAGTACGATGATTTTGGTAGACTTATCAAATCAAGGAATTATAAGAAAGAAGTAATTGGTACAATTGAGTATTATCTGGCAGGGGATGGCATTTCGGCTAATAATCCCAACCATTCCAAATCAACTTCATATTCGACGCCCTATGATTCGACTGAAAGCGTGACATTCATTGATGCCCTTGGACAAATAATTCAGACAAGAGTATATTACGATTTCGATGGTGATGACGCAATTACTATTGTTCAGGGCAAGGAGTATGATGCTCAAGGACGAGTCAAAAAACTGTATAAGCCGTATTTTGATGAAAATGTCAATAACTCAATATATGATTACGACAATGATTCCTCATTTCATGCAGAACTTTATGATTACTACGATTCCACTGGCCCCGGTCCGGATTGTGGTGATCATCCATATGTTGAGAATTTCTATGAAGAATCTTCTCAAGGTCGTTTGATTGAGACCAAATTCGCCTATGCTGATTCAGCTACTCGTGATAATCATTCTGTTACCTATGAATATAATAAATATGGCTATTTCTTTGTCAATTCAATAGTAAATGAAGACGGAGTGAAGAATTCATCGTGGATTGATGCGTTAGGCCGATTACGTTATAAATACGCCGATAGTAGTACAAGCGGACTGAATCTAGTAACAGGTCATTATCAGGATTTTTGGGGGAATGATACCCTTGTGATTCAGCCTGATAATGCCAAAAGAATATATAAAAGTTATAACAACATGGGATGGCTCGTCAGTGATTCATCTCCAGATTACGGAACTACAAGATTTGTATATAACAAACAGGGCCAACTAAGATTCCTATTAAATGCCGATGATCGTGAAACAGCGCCAGATACAATATTCCATTATACTAAATATGATGTTTTCGGTCGGCCAATTGAGCAGGGCGTTTATGATAATGGTACAACATGGGGGTCAAATCTAATGTCCTTCGATTGCGCCAACTCAGTATCATATCCTTCCGATACTGCCAAATGTAAGATAACATCCCAGTTTGTATATGAAGACCTGAATTTTGAAAATACGCTCGGGAGAATAACTAAATCTATTTCACATGCTTCGACTGAAGATTCTGCCTCCTGGGAGAAATATGAATATGATGAATTAGGCAATGTGATCAAAAAGAAGCAGTTTAATTATGCAATCGATACTTCCGAAAGCTATCCAAAGGTAATGGAAGCCGCCTATGATAACCTGGGAAATTTGACCAAACTAGTTTATCCCAATGAGAAATTTATCGAATATTTCTATAAACCATCTGGTCTTCTGGACCATATTCTCGACGGCGACACGCTTTTAAAAGTAACCTGGGATTATAATCCTGATGGTTCATTTAAACAAAAAGTGATGGGTCTGTCGGAAAATGCAGGACCGGCTCAATATGTGGACTATAAATATAACTCTCGTGGTTGGCTGATAGGTATTAATGATACTGTTTCGGGATCTATTTCCGGTAGCAGTGATCACTATTGGCTTGATCTTGGATATGATGACGGTATAAACAGTGCCGAGTATTATAATGGTAATATTGCATCATATACATTACAGGTCAGCTCTGGTTCAGGATATCATACGATGAATAATCAATTCGAATATGATAATGTCGATCGTTTGATAAAGGAACGACACCTTCATCCGACTCTACAACTCTATGATAAAATATATACTTATGATGCCAATAGCAATTTTGACACGGTTTTTATTGATCTTAATTCCGATGAATCACTTGACTCAACCAATATTTATACATATATTTCCGGGACTAATCGATTGTATTCGACTACAAAAATGGGTAACGATACCATAGCCTATACAGGATTGGGTTCATTTGAAGAATATGAGGATCGGCTACTATCCTATAATTTCAACAACCAATTGTGTAGAAAAGTTCAAACCGGTGTTTTAGCGCATGATAGCGCATGGGCAAGTTTCTGGTATAACACTTCTGGCCAACGAATTGTTAAGCAATTTTTTGATGCGGATCTAGATCTTTGTGGAGGTGGTACATTAATGTCAAGTGGATCATTAGGATATGATT
>JBDRRI010000125.1:0-9607 GCA_043825815.1 Candidatus Zixiibacteriota bacterium | reverse complement strand
TCCGGTTTGTTTAGACGAAGCTGATGCCAATAGCAATGAGGTAATTAATATTCTTGATATTACCTACAATATCGCTTATCTGTATAAAGGTGGTCCGGCTCCGATATGCGGAGATCTCGGCCACAAATAATAAGGAATATTTGAAATCCTTATAAATAAAAAAGCCCGCCTTTCGGCGGGCTTTTTTTGCTGCCATATTCTGAGATCAAAATTTAGTATTTAAAATATCCAGCATAAAGGCATATTCAAAGGCAATCTCTTTAATTGATTCATAACGTCCCGATTGTCCGCCATGCCCGGCTCCCATGTTGGTTTTTAATAGTAGTCGGTTGTTATCGGTTTTATGCGCCCTGAGCTTGGCTGTCCATTTGGCTGGTTCCCAATACTGTACTCGAGTATCGTTAAGGCCGGCTTCAATCAGCATATTTGGATAATCTTGCGCCGTAACGTTATCATATGGCGAATAAGCCATCATATAATCAAAATATTCCTTTTTATTGGGATTACCCCATTCATCATATTCAATGACCGTTAAAGGAATAGACTCATCGAGCATGGTGTTCATTAAATCGACAAACGGAACGCCCGCTATGACTATTTTAAACAGATCGGGTCTCATATTAACCACCACGCCGATTAATAATCCTCCCGCACTGCCGCCATCAATGACAAGTTTTTCTTTGGAGGTATATTTTTCCTTAATAAGATATTCGGCGCAATTAATAAAATCGGTAAAGGTATTCATCTTGTTTAAAAGTTTGCCGTCGAAATACCATTGCCGGCCCATTTCGCCGCCGCCGCGAATATGCGCCTTACCATAAATAAAGCCTCGATTCAACAAGGATAAACGGGCTTTTGAAAAATATGGCTCCATACTTATTCCATAGGCGCCGTATCCGTTCAGCATAAAGGGATTATTGCCATCCTGTTTAATTCCCTTCTTATAAACGATTGATATCGGAATCTCCGTACCATCATCGGCGGTGGCAAACACTCGTCTGGTTTCATAATCACCGGAATTGAAACCGCCCAGAACCTCGTCCTGCTTTTTAAGTTCCCATTTTCGGCTGTTCATGTCAAAGTCATAGACGGTGGGAGGCGTTATCATAGATTCATACGATAACCTTAGAAGATTACTATTGTAATCGGGATTGGATTCTTGATAATAAACATAGACCGGTTCGGGGAATTCCACCCGGTAATCATCATTATTATCGAAATTCATTATTCGAATCGTTTTCAAGCCGTTTTCGCGCTGGTAAACGACCAGATGATCTTTGAATATTTCAATATTGTTGATTCTTATCTTTTCATCGTGAGGAATAAATTCCTTCCAGTTTTTTTTCGCCGGAGACGCCACGGGCGCCATCATTACTTTAAAATTCAGGGCATTCTCATTGGAAACAATATAGAAATAATCCCCATGATGCTCCACATCGTACTCATGTTCTTTCTGGCGAGGCTGGATAATTTTGAATTTACCGCCCGGTTGGTCGGCATCAAGATAATAAACCTCGCTCGAGGTTTGCGAACCGGTAGTAAGGAAAATATATTTCATACTTTTCGATTTGCTGAGGCCGATCCAGAATTGGTCATCTTCTTCATGATATAAAAGCTCATCTTCATCCTGACTTGTTCCGAGGATATGCCGAAATACTTTGAAGGTTCGCCAGGCATCGTCACAGATAGTATAGAAGAGTGTTTTATTATCATTTCCCCACTCCACCGATGTGGATAAATTATTTAATTCATCGGGAAACAGTTCGCCGGTTTCAAGATTTTTCACTTTCAGCAAATATCGTTCACTTCCCTTATCATCGTAGGCATAGGCGAGAAGATTATGATCAGGACTGACTTCATAGGCTCCTAGCGACATAAATTCTTGTCCTTCGGCCAGTTGATTAACATTAAGGAGAACCGTTTCCATCGAATCGAGAGAACCGTGCTTGCGGCAATATATAGAATATTCTTTGCCTTCCTCAGTACGGGAATAGTAATAGTAATCATCCCGCTTGACCGGGACAGAAAGATCAGTTTCTTTGATTCTGGCCACAATTTCATTATACAATTTTTCCTGAAGCTTTTTGGTATGCATCATAATAGTATCGGTATAGGCATTTTCGGCTTCAAGATAGGCCATGACCTCCGGATCATCTCTTTCCCGCAACCAATAGTAATTATCGATTAGTTCCTTGTCGAAATTCTCTGTAAGATGCGGGACTATTTTGGCAATCGGGGGCGTCGCCTGAAGCGGTGCCGATTGTTGAGCGCATCCGCCAACCAAAAAGAGCGTTGCTAGGAAAATCGGCAATACAAAAATTAAGCGTTTCGAAGGTCTCACAATTCCACCTTTCCCTATTTAATATTGTTTATTGCTTTATAAATATTTTAAACAACTCGACTCCGGTCAGGGTCACCACCGAAACAATAATACCGGCAATAACAACACCGAGAGCAAGATAGAAAAACGATTTTTTTCGATTAAGTTCCAAAAGCCAGGCCGCCATAGTTCCGGTATAGGCGCCGGTTATCGGGAGCGGGATAGCAACAAACAGCATAATTCCCCAATATCCATATTTAGCCACATTCTTTTCCGCCTTTTTCCTTGTTCTGACGACAAATCGATCGAAAAGTTTCCGGTAAACCGCTATTTTATAAAACTGCTTATGGAGCGTTTCCAGAAACAAAAAGGTTATCGGCACAACCAGTATATTGGAGAGGACGCAAATGATAAAGGCGGGGACGATCGAGATATCATGTCCGACCGCATACGGAATACCGCCCCTTAATTCAGCGATGGGGAGAATCGATAACAATATTGTTTTAATAATTATTTCGGTCATATTTAATTTTCCAATTTCGTATAATATATATGCTCTATTTTAAAAAAGATAGATAAATAGAAAGTAAATTTATGCTTGTAAAGTAAACTATAAATTGCGTAATCTATCTAAGTAAAAGGAAACAGGCGCCGGAAAGTATATTTATGGAGGGATGTGATGCCCGACAGTCTCAAGTTTAATATAGCCGATCAAAGATTATCCTATAAGGGCGAAAAAGATATTCTCAATTTTGATGATGATCGTATTATTGAATTCAACCACAGACACAAAACAGCTCTATCCAATTATGATTTGATATTGGAATCATGCCAGATTGTACGGATTGAGAATATATCGAATGGACATTCCAATCTGGGAGCCCTGCGCAACCGGAAAGTGCGCCAGTCGGTTATATTATCGGCGGCCTTATCGGCCATGGCGGTCGGGCTGCATGGTCGGGGTTCCTTAAACAATATCCCCAAAGATAAAGTTACCAATAAGATTAAAAATAATCTAAAACGGGCCAATGACCGCACAGCGGCGCAGATAATGGCCGAGGTCCTTCAAATAACTTCGGAAAATCTTCCCATTGGCGAGGAGGTTTTAATCGAATCGACCATAACCGAGGGTGTCCGGATCAAACCGGGCAAAGAGGCGGGCGGAAATCCGACAATTTCGGTCGGAGCGGTTTTCGGCAAGGATGAACATCGGGCGCAATACGGCCTGGCAATGCCCCGCAATGTTTCGTTGATGTCAATGGGGAACGACGTTGTCGAGGGGACGACTAAATCGGTCAAGGGCGGACATTCTTCAATGACAACACTTTTCGTGACGGAATCGCATGTAAAAAGGCATTTGCCCGATATTTATGTTCAACGGTGGGCCTCCGGGAAATATTTTTCTGAATTTAATCCGCGGGAAACAACCTTGGCTGAAGCGGCCGAAATAATCGCCAAATCCTACGGTTATTCTTCGGTCGATCAGTTATCGGCTTTTTTCCTTGAGCGTCCTCGGCATGAGGTTGCCTTCAAGGAGATGCACCAACTCGGAATCATGACTCCTTTTGACACTGACGGCGATATGCTTCCGGCGATTGTGGCCGGCCTGGACGGTTTGCAATTTCCAAATGGACGGGGAATCGATTCGATGATTGGAGAGATTGGCGGTTCAGCCGAATGGGCGGTTGGCGTTTTGCCATTAATATGGCGGGGCGGGCAGGCGCTGGGGATGTTGACCAGTCAATCATCATTGACCCGAACCGACCTAACTCCGGAGCAAAAGTGGAAGACAAGATTTAATTTCACGGAAGAAGAATATATGCAGATACAGGATGCCCGTTTCGAGCGCAAACCGTACTTTTCTATATTTGACATTCTGGAGGATCCGTTCGCAGGCGGAATCAGCGCTTTTGGGGCGATTACCGACAACTATTATATTCCTTTTATGACCGGTGTTGATGGAAATCCCGATACGGACCTGGTTAAGGTTAATGTTCTTTCGGTTAATTCTCTGGGTATAACCGAGTGTTGGATGATGGAATTCAAATGTGCGACCAATCTTAAAAAGACTATCGAACGATTAATCTCGCCAAAGGAACTCATAGAAAATCTGTCCGGGAAAGAATTAGAAGCGGCGATCGGAAAGATGTTCGAGGATTATCGCTCTCGCCAGAGATTTAAAATATTCTTCAATAATGAATATTATCCGGCTATAATCCCAGTGCGGGACAAGAATGTGGTCCTGCATAAGGCGCTGGAAGGCCTGATTGAGCGCGAGGCGCTCGATGATATCGATCGCGAGATAGTCCGTATCACTGAGCGAATTAATCCCGACTGGTTCATACCATCGGAATAAGCGATTCATTCATTTGATCATGAAAGCGTCTAAAATTTCGATTGAACGTGCTCGTCATATGGCCGTAAACAGCCAGCTTCTTGATGGTTGGGATAAAATTCCAAAGACAAAAAATGGTGTTCTGAAAATAATCGATACGCTCGGTTATGTTCAGATTGATACAATCTCGGTCATTGAACGGGCGCATCATCATACGCTCTGGTCACGGATGCCGGAGTACAGGCAGGGATTTCTTTATACGCTTCTAGAAAAAGATAGAAAGATTTTCGAATATTTCGGTCATGCGCTGTCGTACTTACCAATGAAAGACTTTCGGTACTATCATTATAGGAAAAAGATTCTCAATGATCCGGTGGGTAAATGGGAAAAAGACCGGATGGATAAGTACGGCCATCTGATGAAACCGGTATTGGAGCGTATCAAAAACGAGGGGCCGCTTGGCTCGCGTGATTTTGAATCGTCGGCCAAAGGCCAGGGAAACGACTGGACCGGACATCCGAAACCGAATAAGGCCGCTTTGGATCTGCTATTCTGGACGGGCGAAATAATGATATTCCAGCGGGAGAATAACCATCGACTTTTTGACCTGACCGAACGAGTGCTTCCCCCTGGATTGGATACAAGCGAACCAACCGAAGAGGAATTGGGTCGCTTTCTGGTTGAGCGGGCACTAAAGGCATATGGCGTGGCGACTTTGAGCGAAATAGTCGATCATATTCGGACCGCCGGGAAAAAAACGATTGAAAAAGCGCTCAATGGGTTAGTTGAATCAGGAACGGTGATACCGGTTACAATTGAAGGAATTGCAAACGGCCAATATTATTCTTTGAAGAATGCAATCAATAGAAAAATTAGCGAATCAAATTATATTCAAATTTTATCGCCGTTCGATAATTTGATAATACAGCGAGATAGAGTTAAGAAATTATTCAATTTCGATTATACATTGGAATGCTATGTCCCGTCTCAAAAACGCAAATACGGATATTTCGTGCATCCGATATTATGGAACGACGATTTAGTCGGCCGGGTTGATATGAAAGCTGATCGTAAGAAGAAAATCTTTAAGATAGTATCGCTTAATTTCGAGTCCGGTTTTAAACCTGATAATCAATTTTATGCTGTCTTCGCCGATAAAATCAAATCTCTGGTATTATTTAATAACTGCGATTCAATAGCAATTGGCTCTGTCTCGCCGGCAAAGTATAAAAATACCTTAAGGAGGTACATTCAGGATAAATAAAAAACCGCCGAAAATAAGTTCCGGCGGTTAAATCAAAATAAATTCTTATTAATATTTCGATTCGCTGGTCATAATGAACAGCGGCTGCATTTCGAAACTCTTATAGTAGGGACGAAGCCGCTCGATATTATAATGTTTGTCGACATTGACGAATTTCTTGGTACTGGCTACCACTTCAATGGGAACATTATCATAGCGACCGTTTTTCAGAACAACCAGGCGACCGTGAATGCCGTTAAGAATCAGATCAAGGGCCAGATTGCCATAGGCCATCGGGACAATAGAATCGATAGCATCGGGATCACCGCCGCGGACAAGATAGCCGAGCCGTTGATTAATAGTATTAATCGGCTTGCCATTATTAAATTTCGGCGATAACTCTTTGATTTTGGCCGAGACAATATCACCGATACCGCCCAGTTTCATATGACCGTAAGCATCTTTGCTGGTGTCCTGATAAACCATTTCTCCGCCGGCAAACATAGCGCCCTCGGAAACGAGAACGATAGAATACTTGCTCGGATTTTTATGGCGATCATCGACCAGAAGTTCTGTCAATTGCTCAATATCAAATTTGTGTTCCGGAATGACACATCGATTGGCGGCCCCGGCCATAGTGGGGAGCATCGCCGTAAATCCGGCATAGCGGCCGAAAACTTCCACAATCAGAATTCTTTCATGAGATCCGGCCGAGGTTCTCAGGCTATTAACCATACTTATGGTTCGCGTTACGCAGGTCGAAAAGCCGATACAATAATCAGTGCCGGGAACATCGTTATCCATCGTTTTAGGAATCGCGACCACTTTGACACCCTCTTTATATAGCCTAACACCGTAGCTGAGAGTATCATCACCGCCAATCGGAATCATATAATCAATGCTCAAAAATTCAAGATTTTTAACAACCTCCGGAGTCAGATCATTCATCGGAGCCGTATATTTGTCTTTATATCTTTCGGGAACATTGGCTAAAGGAACATGACCGGGATGAGTTCGGGAACTATGCAAAAATGTTCCGCCGGTACGGCCCATCCGGTTAACGATTTCCTCGGTTAAGATTTGACAATACTGACTATTGTCGGCATCCTTGGTGCGGTCAATCTCCAGAGCTCCGGCCCAACCGCGCCGAAAACCAATAACTTTGTACCCTTCGCGAATGGCCCGAATAGTGACAGCTCTGATGGCCGGATTTAAACCGGGAACATCACCCCCGCCGGTAAGGATACCAATGACGCCTTTGATCTTATTTATATTTGCCATAAATAACTCCCGTAAACTGTTTTACAAATAAATACTTCTTCTAACATACGCTTATACATTCATTGTCGGACAATTAAATTTCAGCCTTAATATTGGGGCTCAAAATAGCAAGAATTGCCGATTCCGTCAATAGATACCTGAATAAATCTGCGGGGGATGGACTGGTTAAAATAAATATTGGGCTATTTATTGCCAGAATAGAAATAATTATTTCTTTTTACGAGTTTTTATGGTAGAAAATTTCGCCGCTGATTTTTCAAACTGTTGGGTTGTCATCGTTTTTATATCGCGGTTTAATTTTTTCATCCCGGACTTATCAAGTTTATTAAATTTTTCAGCAAACCGGCCATTTTTAATTTCGGATAATACTTTTTTCATATTATTTTTTACATCAGCACCGATTATCTTTCGTCCGTTTTCAATCAATCCGAACCGGGCGGTAACCGAAATTCGATTATACATGCCTTCGATGCCGTATTTTTTAATCAGGCTAATAATCAGGTCAAGCTGATAAGCCACTTCAAGATAAGCTTTGTCAGAAGACAGCCCCGAGGCGACCAAAGTTTCATAGCCGGATTTTATTAACTGGGTTAACCCGCCGCATAAAACCGCCTGCTCACCAAAAAGATCGCCAACGGCTTCATCTTCGAAAGTTGTTTCAATCATCATTGATTTTTTAATTTTCAACCGTCCTGATAAATAATTCAGGATAGTTTTAGCGCGACCGGAACCATTTTGATGAATTCCATAGAAATAACCAATGGAGTCATTTTCAAGATATTTCTCTCTGACCGACACGCCCGGACCCAGGGGAGCCAATAGGATAATATCGGTTTTATCTGGCGGTTTAACGGTGCCAAAATGGATGGAGTAGCCGTGAAGAAAAACCAGAGCTGAATATTCTTTCAGATTCGGTATTATATCTTTGAGAAAGACGCGACCATGAAGATGATCGGGGAAGGCAAAGATAATAATATCGGCGGAAGAAACCGCGCGGGACGGGGTCGTTATATTCCGGATACCATCTTTTTTGGCAGTTCGGCGCGTTTTATCGCCCGACGGCAACCCAATGGTGATCTCACAGCCGGAATCGGCGAGATTAAGAGCCCAGGCTCGCCCCTGTGAGCCATAACCAAGGACGGCGATTTTGAAGTTTTGAGCCATATTTATACAGATAGAACTGATAGAGGCATTTGATCCCAAGTTCTTCCTTCTAATTCTCTGCCACTTTTTTTCTTATTAAAGCCGCCCCACTGCTTAAAAAAGAATGGCACATTGTTTTCAATACATTGATCTCTAATATCTGTTACCCATTCTCTTTTCATAGGTCTCGCGCCGGGACCAGATTCTCCACCGACAATAACCCAATCAATATTTTTAAGATTTAAATTGCCCACAGGGGCAATTAAGGGTTCGATTGAGAGGAATTTAACCTTAGCTTCAGTCTCCCTTAAATCATCAATTCTAAATTTGAATTTCTCGCTCTCGACACTTACACCCATCCAAATATTTTCTGCCCAATCGAGGTTTGATGATAAAAGATATAGACGTTTTGACCTTTTCGTTAGCACTTGGAATCTATGCCAATATGCCCTATTCATAACATCGAATATGCTAATAATAAATTCAAGAGAGACATCTTCATGAAATAAATCACTCATTGAATTTACAAATATGTTTTGCGGTTTTCGCCAATTTAAAGGATTATCCAAAACTTGCTTATGAAGAGTCACATTAAAGCCGTTTTTATAATTGGGCTGTCCCATTGCCTGTAATCTTTTGGCCATCCTTTCCGCATAACAGTATTTACAACCCGCGCTAATTTTAGTGCATCCGGTTATTGGATTCCAAGTCGAATCAGTCCATTCTATTGTAGAATTGGTAGCCATTATTTACCACCCCTTTCTACTATATTTGGTAAATATATATTTTACAATTTTATTGCCTGTCTTATTTGGAGAGGCAAAAAATAAATAATATACTGTTCCCTTCTTGGAATTTTTCATTGGTATTGGGTCAGGAACAAATTTAAAGCCCGCTACATTTTTCAATCTCTCTTTAAATGCCTTGGCTATTACTATGGCCTCATTTTTCTTTAGGGATGTATTCCCAAAAAGATCTTGCTCCGGAGAATAAACACAATCTCTCCAAGAGTCATCTCCCCAATATTTGTTCATTCTGTCAATTTGATTGCTATCAACTCCAGAAGGATTAGTCCAAAAGATATTCATATTCATGTCCATTAGTGGGAAGTTTAAAAAGATTTCTATTGATCCCAATTCACCCGCCTTCTGAATTACTTCCCAATTTAGTTGTAAGCCATAGGGATCTAAAAAACATAATGCCCTATTATGATCTTCCCATTTTACCCTATTAAAAACCTCCTTTAGCAATATTACGTTACTATCTTCCTTATATATTGTCACAT
>JBDRRI010000124.1:0-25154 GCA_043825815.1 Candidatus Zixiibacteriota bacterium | reverse complement strand
AACTTTTAATAAATCATGCCTATCTATTTTGGGATACCAACCATACCTAATTGATGGTTTAATCACATGACGCAGACTCTCAAGACCAAAGAGGTGCGGGCTCACCGTTCCGTAGATATCGGTCGAGGCCGTTATCGACGCATTATAAGCGTATCTTCGATAATATTCGCTGGCATCAATTCCGGCAGAATCGGACTGGTCGGTTCGATGGATCTTATACCAAGTTTCCTGATAATTGATAGAGGGACTTATATTAAAATATTTAAATATCTTTAAAGGTATTGATACTGATGAATTATGATCAATAGTAACATATTTCTTCCATGTTTTAGAGGTGTCAGCATAGGTTGTATCAAGAAGTGAATCGTATAGGCTGGTCACCTTATTTCTGGAATCAATATAATTATTCATGCTTACTTTATAGCCGATTTTTATATCGTGATACCATTTCCTCATTTCCTTACCATCATCATCTTTTTGGGGAGAACCGAAGAGTGAAAATGACGAAAGGCTAAGGGTTGCAGTAGGAAGTTGATCGGTTTTAGTATCAGCATCAAGAGCGACATCATGTTTAAATTGAGCTGATAACGAGGCACCATTCCATCGTTTGGAAATTGAGACCTGACTGGAAATATTCCGATTCAAGCGATCTTCCAGATTTGTTGAATAATCGGTGTAATAACTCTTATCGGACAAAAAGGTGGCATCAGCTTTAATCGAAAAAGTCGGAGAAATGATCTGATCATGATTAAATTTGAAACTCCAGCGCTTGGATATTTTCTTCTGATAGCTTGAGCCATAGGTCGATTCACTGGCATACGAGGCTGTGACTGAGCCCTTAAGTTTATAGCGACTGGCATACCTCAGACCGGTCCGATAAGTAAAGCCGTAATCTTCATAATAGTCGACCGCGCCATAAATATCCCAGTAATCGGAAGCGGCCCAGTAATAACCGACGTTGGAAATAAACCTGTTTCCTCGTTGGAAATTTCCAAACTTGAAAGAGAGAAAACCGGAATGCCGACCCGGTTTGGTCGGGAAAATATAATATGGTATAATCAGCAATGGCATCTTTTCGATATAGAAAACAACCGGACGGGCGATTACTTTGTCCCCCTGAATCATCTTCATATTTTTGCAACGGAAATGAAAATGCGGCTCATCAAGATTACAACTGGTATAGGTGCCATTATCAACATAGAAGACATCTTTCTCCTCACGAAACAGCTCCCGTCCCCCATAATAAGATTGTTGATACTCGGACTTCGACTGGCGGATCATCCCTTTTTCAGTTTCGAGCGAATATTCGAGATATGAGCCGATAACCTCCTCGGTACCATCCTTCAATATGACCGGAATATATTTTAGGGTTGTATCAACTAACAGTGAATCATCATAGGCAAAAACAAGTTTTTTTGAAATTTGATAATCGACGCGGTCGGCGGATAGAGAAACATCTTTGTTATCAATAAAGGCATTGCCATCGAGAACGATCGTTGAATCTGCAATAGCGTAATCAATTTTATCGGAACGGTAACGTACGGTATCTTTGACATAGCCATAGACCGAATCCGTTTTTTGATAGCGATCTGTAATATACTCCCCCTCGGCCCCGCCAATGACATGCAATGATGAAAGATTTTTATCAACGACGAAAAGTTTAAGAGTGTCTCCTGAAACATTATTAACCGCTATTTCCGAGCTATCAACGGCGGCCGGATTATAAAATGAATAAGCCTGTCCATAGGCCAGAACATTATCCAATTCGTTATTAGCAAAATTGAATTCTATTGCCGTCGCTTTTAACTGGGAGATATTAAATTTTGTTGAATCTCGTTCATCCGGTTCTTCAAAATAGCCATCGCCGTTGCCGGTAACGTAAATCTGTCTTAACCGGTTGTTCTCCGAATAAAATAACAGTGTATCTCCCTTAATAATCGATTTTTGGCGATAGGCGATTGGATTTCCAAGAAGAAGTAAGACATCATCATCCAGATAGAAAATAGCTCGTTCCGATTCGGACCGAGTCTCGGCACGGCTGATAATAACTTGGCCGTCAGCATAACCAATCTTGTTTTTTGTATCCAGAACAATCTGGTCGGCATCGATACGGGTCATCTCTGCCGAGTCCTGGTAATTGATAAAAACGGTTGGTTTTTCGGTCATGCGGCAGATTGATGAATCCCGATTATAATAGAGATTACGACTTTTAACCATGATGGAATCAATCGACATAGTCAGGGTAACGGTATCGCCCGTTGCTGTTATCGATCGGGTTTTAAAATTGTATATAATATGGTTGGCTGATATCTCATTAACCGTATCGCGGATTAAAACATTATGGCGGAGGATAATATTCTTATCCAGCATCAATGTAGCGGTATCAGCAAAAAGCTCTTCGAATCCGCGACAATAATAAACGTCACCCTCAAGGTATACCGTTACGCCCTCCGACGTACGGACTCTTTCTTCAAAATTGGCACGATAGTATGGATAATCACAAAAAGCGGCCAGGAGATTACCTGCCGTTAAGATTACAGCAAAGATTATATAAAACATGAACTTTAACAAATTTTATCCGGTCAATTTTTCTAAAATTATTTTTATTATACTATTTTTAAATTCCTCAAAATTGCCTATTTCAATAATCCCGACTTGCGCGAACAGATCCGAACCGCCGCCCTTTCCGCCACATTCTTTCATTATTATTTGTGCTATTTCTGATGCCTTAATATTTACGCCCAATGATACGCCTATTTGAATTTTATCATCAACTTTCAATATGCTGATATTTCCCCTTTCCTTAGAAAAGGCCAAGACAAGTTCTTTCACGAAGGCAGGGTCCTTATGTTCATATTTATCGATAATGAGATGAGTCGAATCAATGACTATTGACTCTTCCATTAGTCTCCCAATCTCCGACGGTATCATCTGCTTATTAAGCAAGTTTATTTCACGGCGAAGTTGAAGATTTTGCTCAAAGAGATTATTGACGGTCAGATTTAAATCGGTAATATGACAGGTCATTTTTTTTGAAAGATCCGAGGCGACCTGATGTTTAATTCGATAGTCTGAAAGCGCTTCTGCTCCAGCCAGGAATGTTAACCGAAAATGATTGCGTATTTTTTCCATTCCAATAATTTTCACCAGACCAATTTCACCGGTATTCCTAACGTGCGTTCCGCCGCAGGCAGTAATTTCGAAATTGTCGACTTCAACGATACGAAATTTTCCTTCACGATCGGGGATTCTTCTGATTTCGCGATTCGCCATTTCTTCCTGAGTTAAAAAGTAAGTTTTAATCGGCAGATTCTGTTGAATAATTTCATTGGTCATAATTTCACATTGATCGAGAATTCGGTCGTCAATTCCTTCAAGATTGACCTCTATCGTCGATTCGATTTCTCCCAAATGAGCGCTGACTGTCTCGGCCTTGGCTATTCTAACAAGCGCCTGAGAAAGAATATGCTGTCCGGTGTGTTTCCGCATATTCGACAATCGATATTCTCTATCGATCACCCCCCTAACAGAATCTCCGATATTTGCGGAACATTTTTCCAGGAGATGAATTACTGTATCATTATCACCGTTGTAAACATTAAGGACACTTGATTCGACCAGTGTTCCCCTATCGGCTGATTGTCCGCCCGACTCAGGATAAAAAGCGGTTTCTTTCAGGATAACCTCGATTCCTTCCGCACGATTATTAAGTCCGACTATTACCGATTGGAATTCGAATAAATATGAATCATTGTGATACAGTCGCTCGGTCATTATCCCGCCATAGTCATAAAATTCTTTCAACCATTATACATCAAATTAATCTTAAGAAACATAAGAATTTTGGATTGATTACAAATTTAATTCTGTCTGTTCCGGAAGATATCGCCCCGGATTAAAATTCCGATATTCATTGCCTAATACCAAGAGATACCATAACTTTTGACCAGTTCGCATCAACGACGAAATTTGAAGGAAAATAAATTCCATCGAAATACCAAAGAGTCCGGTCATAAGTATATTTATTTTTAAAGATAAGAATTCGGCCAAAAGCCAGATTATGATAAAGGGAAGATATGTAATGATAAATATTTTAAGCAAGAAAAGCAGGCGCGGCCGGAAAAATTCGGCCGCCTTATTTATTGATTCTTTAAGCGGTATATCCGGTGCCGCAGAAACCGAGCATCTGAGTGAATCGGAAAACAATGACGCCGAGGTTAGAATAAGAAATATAAATAATAGTTTAAAAAGAAGAACCATCATAAAGAGATTGCCCGATAAATAATCACCAAAGCCACCCAAAATATTGGCCAGAAATAATCCAAATGGCAGAAGTATCATATATATAATTACCATTATTGCTGAAATTTTGAGGTGAGTTATAAAATTGCAGCCGCATTCCGAATAAAACTCTTTCCAATTGATTTCCTTTGTTCTTCCCGATACCATCAAATAATAAAGTCCGCCATTTAAAAATTGCACCGCAATGGCATATAATAAGCCCCCAACAAATATTATAGATAAAACCGGTACGATACTGCCTTCACTTTGCCTCAGCATTTCAATAAAGACGGTAGAATCCCAATCTTTCAATAGAGATTTTGAAAGGGATGACAGCGACAGAACAGAATTGAAGGTTAAAAAGAATGGAATTGTAAATATCATTGCTAATATTGCTTTGAATAAATAGAAACAACCCCAGAATTTTTTTAGACTTATCAATTTGGGGAGTTGGGCGAATATTTTTCGCATCAGATACCTCCCACAAAACTGAATAACGACTCAATCAAAAACATTAAACCCGAACTAAGCCTTAAACCGGGCCGATGATCGGCATCGACGGTTAATGAATTATTAAGTAGATTGGCATCCATAGTAATTTTATTATCGGGGTCAACAATAACCATTTCAACAGGGGCGGTAAATTGATGCCTGATCTCTTCTATATTATATTTAGGGACCCATTCATAATCAAGAGTATCGTTATTTGACAGAATAACCCGGTAAGCGATGGGAATATTTAATGCGCCGGTTTTTCGGAATTGTAATATTGATTCAAAGGTTGTCGAATCAATACTAATATTAGTAATCTCCTCTACGGAATAATCAACATTCACAATATCATTAATCAGGTAATCAGCGATTTTGCCGAATTTATCTCCGGCTATTTCCGATACGAAAGTTATAAATTCGTTAGTTGTGTTCTGTTTGAATTTGAATCGCCCGAAATAGGATTTCCAAAATTCCATAACAATCGAATCAGGTAGAAGATTATTGAGCGTCTCAACTATCAAACCGCCTTTATAATATATCGTTCCAAAATACTCGCCATTGTTTATAAATGAATAGGCTGGGTCGTTTATATCTTTCTGGTTGGATGCAAATTGACTAGAGAGCCGGAAAAAATCGCGCTCGGATAGTTTCATTCCGGCGAAATCCAGAAGATTGGAATTTTCATCCCAATATTTTTCAGCAATTTTTAGCGTAAAAAATGAGGTTATTGCCTCGTCGAGCCAGGGCTCCTCGGTTTGATCTGATCCCACCATTCCATAAAACCATTGATGGACAATTTCATGCATGACCAAAATATCGTACATATTGGTTTTATTTATTGAACGCTTGGGCGATGACAGTGAAATGAAGCCGGGAAATTCTACCCCGCCGGAAAATGCGGTATTGACAATTGCAATTGAAATATTCTCATATTCATAGGGACCGATATTTTCTGACATATATTCAAGACTATATTTTACCGCCTCTTTTACTCTGGAAACCGCGCCAATATCATAATCATGATAGTACAATAGAATGTTGATTCCATTATATTTTAACGAATCAATCATGAAATCAGGCGATAGCGCCAGCGCAAAATCATGGGCCGGCCCGAATTGAAGCCGATGATGGATAATGCCTTTTACAGATTTGCTATGGACGGACGATACAGGAGCGGCGATAACCAAATTGTCGGGAAGAAACAAATTTATATCATAGTAATAATAATCACCAACTAACTCGCTAAACGGGCCATAAATTGGCATATTGGAATTGCCCTTTTCATCTCGAGGAGGGGGAAATGGAAACCATCCATCAAGCATATAATCATTGCCTATATAGTAATATCTATCTCCGATACCAGGAATTCGAGTAGTAAAATATAATCTGATTTGTATTTTGTCTGCGACTTTAATATCGTTCAGATCCAATTGAGCCGAGAGGTTTTCGATTGTCAGAATTGCAGATTTATTGATTCCATTAATTAAAACCGAATCAATGACCATTCCCCCCCACATTCCAGTCTGCTTTAATAATTCATATAAACGGGAACGGCGCCATTCATATGGAGAATTATCTACAGAGTACAAATTGGGGAAAAGTTGAAATATTATCTCATCGGTTGAATCCCGAATAGACAGATTCAAGGAAACATTTCCGGTAATTTCTTTGCGGGCAGTATCTAATGAAGCTTCGACCTTTAGGGTATCAAAAGCGCAGGCATCCAGAGACAAAAATAAAAGTAAAATCGAAAATAGTAATTTATACAACATCATTAACCAATGAACCGATACCTTCAACTCTGATTTCAATTCGATCACCGCTTTTCATGGGGCTGATGCCGGCCGGTGTCCCCGTAGAGATAAGATCGCCGGGATAAAGGGTCATGATTTCTGAGATAAAACTAATCAGAGTCCGAACATTGAAAATCTGATATGATGTACTGGAAGATTGCTTTAACTCACCGTTCAAATATGATTCAACCTGAATATCCTTATAATTAAGACTATCGACGATCCATGGTCCGACCGGACAAAAGGTATCGAAACCTTTGCCCCGAGTCCACTGGACATCTTTCTTTTGGAGATCGCGGGCGGTCACATCGTTAACACAGGTGAAGCCAAAAATAACTTCATCGACTTCAACCGGAGCAATATCGCGGCATTGTTGGCCAATAACGACCCCCAGTTCGGCTTCATAATCGACTCTTTGTGACATTTCGGGAAGAATTATTTTTGCTCCCGGACCGATTAATGATGATGGCGGTTTCAAAAAGAGAACCGGTTCATCGGGAATATCATTGGCCGATTGCGATTCTTTGACATGTTCGGCATAATTTAATCCAACACAGACTATTTTGGTCGGTTCTATGGGCGCGAGCAATTTTATCTGAGAATGCTGATAGTAAACATCCTCAAGTTCATAATGACCCAAGGCCGGGTTACCGGATATTTTTTGGATGCCCTGCTCTACCAGCTTGCCCCACTCTTTGGAGCGAGGCGTTTCAAATCTTACAAATTTATTCATATCGCTGTTTTATATTAACTCCATTAAATGTTCAAAAAGCGACAGCCCATTCGAAATCGGATTATACCCCCCCTCAAAAAGAGACAGTATCCTTCCTTCAGCATATTTATCGGCAATCTCTTTTGTCAGTTTGGTCATATCTCCAAATCCTCTTTCGGTCATATTCATTTCGCCCAGCGGATCATCCCGATGGGCATCAAAACCGCAGGATATAATAATAAACTCCGGACAGTATTTTTCCAACCCCGGAATAATCTTTTCTTCAAAATTTTTCAAATATATTTCATTATTCGAACCGGCCGACAAGGGCAAATTCAGGTTATAGCCTTCTCCCTCTCCGCGGCCGATTTCATCACTTCTTCCGGTTCCGGGATAAAAAGGATATTGATGCATTGAGATATAAAAAATATCCGAGCGATTATAAAAGATATTCTGGGTTCCATTTCCATGGTGAACATCCCAGTCGATTATGGCGATTCGCTTCCTATTATATTTTTGGCTTAAATACTCTGCGGCGACGGCGGCGTTATTAATAAGGCAAAATCCCATAGCGCGATCATATTCGGCATGATGCCCGGGAGGCCGTCCGGCCATAAATATATATTTATATTTATCATGCATAATTAAATCGACCGCCCCGGCCACTGTCAGAGCTGTAGTTTTGGCCGCTTTAAAACTTCCCCGCGATAAATATGTATCTTCGTCAATACCCGTCGTTCCCTCATCGGCCGCCTGTTCAATAAAATCAATATAGCCAGGTGAATGAACTTGTTTTAATATTTCGCTTCCGACCGGAGTCGGCATGATTAATTCCAAATCACCGGCAATATCCGATTTTTGAACATAATCAAGCGCCGATTGAATCCGTTCCGGAGTTTCAGGATGATCAATTGGAGCCGGATGTAAATCGGGCTGAATCAAATCTATTAAGCCAATTTTCATAATATGGAAAGAAATTCAAGTCGTATGTCATTGTCAAGAATATAAAAATTAGAGATTTTTCTTTTTCCAATTACCTTTCCTGAACCAAAAGGCAATTATAACGGCCTTTATGAACGATGTAATCGTTAACGACCACCAGACACCATTGACTCCAAAATTGAGATTAAAGCAAAAATAGTAGGCTAAGGGCAGGCGAGCCAGAGAGCCGGGAATCGAAACAATCATCGGCGGCAGAGTATCACCCGCCCCGGAGAAAGCACCTTCAAGAATGATTTCGGTCGCCATAAATATTTGTGAATAACCGAGTATAATAAGGTAGTCCGCGGCGATATTAAGCGCCCCTGGATCTCGAGTAAAAATTCCGGCTATCGATTCAGGAAAGACAATAAATAGAAATGAAGAAATTGATGTCCAGCCGATTCCAATTCCAATTGTCCACCAAGCCGAGCGAGCTGCCCTATCCGGCTTTTTGGCGCCCATGTTTTGCCCAACCATGGTTGAGGCGGCCATGGAAAGACCAAAAGTTATTAAATAGGAAAGCGACTCCATCCGATTGCCAATTCCCATACCGGCCCCGGCAACCTCGCCATAATGATGAACCAATTGAATAATGAACCAATAAACAATGATAAACGTAACATTTTGCACTGAAACCGGGAGCCCAATCCTTACCATTTTTAACATCGCCTTAAAATCAGGTTTGGTTTGGTACCATCTACTTAAAGAAAATTCAAGGCGACCCCTAAAGAGTAGCGCTATGAATATCATAGTACCGACAAATACGGAAATTATTGTCGCGAGAGCCGCCCCGCCTATACCTAAACCGGGGATCGGCCCCCATCCAAAAATGAGCAAAGGATCCAGAAATATGTTCAAGACTGTTCCGCTGGCATAGGCAATCATCGGCGAACGGGTATCTCCGGAGGCTCTAAAAATGGCTCCCAGCGCCTCATTTAGATAAAAGAAAATTATCCCGGCAAAAAAGGTTCTAAGATAGATTGTTCCGAGGGCAACAACTTCCGGTCCCGCTTTCATAAACCGAATAATTGATGGCGCCATAATAATACCGACGGCAGTAAAGATAAGCCCCAAGCCAATCGCCATTTGAAGTCCCTGCTTGGAATAATATGAGGCATTATCCGGTTCTTGAGCTCCGATAAACCTGGAGACTATTGCCACCAATCCAATAATGATAATGGCATTTATGGCAAAAATGGTCCAAGTGACAACCATCGACGATGTTAGAGCATCCTGCTGCGGCGTTCCCAGATATCCGAGCCAAAAATAATCAGTGGTGGTTAGCATAAATTCAAGAAACATCACGGCTACCGTCGGCCAGGCGAGCTTGAGAATGGTTGTGAAAATCGGACCATCGGTTATGTGTTGAACTTTTGCCATAGTCTTGTAATTAGTCGAATTATATATTTATGTCAAGTAATTGAATTAAGAAGTGATATTCATTTTCGACTGCTATACAATCTTAATAATATCAGGAAAATGATTTTCAATTAATTCAAAATTATCAAAAGTTGACGGCTCTCGTCCAGCCAAAGCGGCAATATAAAAGGCAAGCGCTGAACGGCAGTCATTGAATTGGCCGAAATCAGCTCCGGCATACTCTTTTTTGCCTTCAATAACCAGACCATCCTCAAGAACTCCAGCCTTGACTCCCAGTCGTTCAAGGTTATTCGCAATTTCATTAAAAGGTGCAAACCCGCAATCATTATAATCGGCCACACCTCTAATAATAGATGTGCCATCGCCCAACGCGGCAATGACCGCCATAAATGGAATCTCATCAATTAAGACGGTTGCCTGTTCGCCGGCCATTTTTTTGGCCTTAATATTTCGCGGCGTTACCTCGATGGTTGCCAACGTCTCCCCTTCGATTTCATCTCTGTCCGAAATAGTAATTTCAGCTGAAGTTGATTTCAGATAATTAATGAATTTGCTGCTAACCTGATTGATCGCCACCTTATCAAGAACCAGTTCTTTTTTCTTTAATATTGCCAGAGTAATAATGGCCACGGTACTTATCAAGTCGGCGGGCAAATAGATTTTGAGATTGTCGAATTTGGCTGAGGGCGGAATAGAGATTTCTCGTTGATACTCAGCCTCGCGAGAACGTATTTTTTTTCGCGGGTCTTTTGGATCATCGGTAATTATGGTTTTTGGCTCATAGATTTTAAATGGAAGACCAAACCTTTTAAGAGCCCGTTCAAGATGATTGGTGGTCGTAACGAACTCCTGTACGATGGCGGAAATCCCAGAGGAGATTGAAAATAGAATAACGCAGTTTTTCAAATATGGGACCGAGGTTGTTAATTTTATTTCAACCGGTAAGTCAATAGATGACCTGAATACAATCAGGCGGTCATTGGCTTCGTTAAAAATATCAATGCCATTTTGATTAAGAATGTTAACAATACTATCAACAATATCGGGATTAATTAAATTATCATACTTCAGGGTGCAGGTTTGATTGCGTCCGGCTAAAAGACCGATAATTAATGATAACGGGAAAACGCCACCTTCAAAGATTAATTCGGCATCCTCTTTTATTGTCAACCCATAGCCATTTTCAACCCGGATAAAATCTTCTTTAACAATGCATTCAATTCCGATTGATTTGAGAAATTCGGCAGTTTGTTTGGTTTCAATATTAATATTGTGATTATGAATCGTGATATCCTTGTCGCCCAGAGCGCCGATTATCAACGCCGATTGGGTTGCATAATAATCGCCGGTAAATATTAATTCATTCGGAATATTCTTAATCGGCGTAATTTCTTTTTTCATAATAAACCTTACTACATTTCTTCGGGAGCATTGATGCCCAAGAGATACAATCCTTCATTAATTACGATTCTAACCGCCTCAACCAAAGCCATCCTCGCTGAACTCTGTTCGGGATTCTCCGAATCAACAATTTTTACAATTCTGTTATTATCATCTTTTCGCTGATAGACCTTATTGAAACCGGCCGCCAAATCGAAAAGATAGGCGACAATCACATAGGGTTCATAATTTTTCCCGGCATCCTCGACAATTGATGGAAACTTATAGAGTAAATCCAGAACGCGATACTCTTCTTCGCTATTCAGCAACGAATAATCAATATGAGATTCGACTGTCTTTCCATATTTTCTAACCAGAGATGATAATCGGGCATGAGTATACTGCAAATACGGCCCGGATTCGCCATCAAAATTAAGAACCTCATTCCAGTCGAAATTGACATCTTTATGCCGTCGCGATGACATATCTGCAAAAAGCACGGCGCCAATGCCAATTTGTGCGGCCGTTTTTTCTATTTCTTTTAAGTCCGGATTCTTTTCCAATATTTTGGAACGAGCCAGATCCACGGCTTTGTCGAGAACATCATCAAGCAGAATGATATTTCCCTTACGGGTGGACATCATTTGATCCTTAAATTTTATCCAGCCAAATTCGATATGATGCAAACGATGAGAACATCTCATATCTACGGGAATGCCCTCTTTTTCTTCCAGAAGTTCAATTACTTTGAAAACCTGTCGAAAATGATCTCTCTGTGCCGATCCAACGACATAAATGGCCTGTGCAAAATTAAAGGTCTCCCAACGATATAAAACGGCTGTAATATCACGGGTGGCATAAAGAGTCGACCCATCGGCTTTGCGCAATAAACAGGGTGGAAGATTATAATCTTCCAGATCAACGATCATGGCACCTTCGGATATTTTAGTTAATCCGGCCTTATCCAACCGCTCAATGGTCGCCTCCATTTTATCTTCATAGAACGATTCGCCGGTGTTGAAATCATGTTTGACGCCAAGCCGTTGGTACGTTTTAGCAAACGCCTCCATCGAATAGTCTTTGAACTGCTTCCATAACTTGGTAATTTCAGGATCGCCTTGCTCTAATGACTTAAAAGCGGCGCGGGCCTGTTCGGTCAGATCGGGATCGGTTTCCTCTTCCTGATGGAACTTGACATACAAGTTGTAAAGACCGGTCACCGGATCAACGTCCGATCCGAATTGGTTGCCCCATAAATTGAAAGCGACAATCATTTTGCCAAATTGCGTGCCCCAGTCACCGAGGTGGTTGATCCCGATCGGATGGTAGCCAAGCTTTTTGGTAATCCTGATCAGCGAATGGCCGAGGGCGGTTGAACGGAGATGCCCGATTCCAAACGGCTTGGCAATATTGGGCGATGAAAAATCAATGACGACATTTCCGCCTTTTCCGATATCAGATGAGCCATATTTTTCTTTTTCGGAAAGAACTTTAATAAGGGTTTCTTTTGCCAGTTCCGCACTATTTATCTTTACGTTATAAAATCCGCCAACGGCAATATATGACAAATAATCCTTGTCGGTTTCCACCACCTTATTATTTTGATATTCCACAATATCCTTATTAAATTGCACCGGATTAATATTGATAGCCTTTGCTGAATCAAAGAGTGGAAATGCATAGCTTCCCATCTCTGGGTTTTTGGGCTTTTCTAATCTTTCATATATCATATCCGAATTAAATATAGGAAGTTCCGGATACTTTTCCCTTAATTCAGGATATTTTTCGATAAATGCAGCTGCTGTACTCTCAGCTATTTCTCTTTTAAACCTATCTTCAGCCATCGTTTTTTACCGCCCGAAAATGTAATGACTCGTTGTCCCGGGTCATCACAAAATAAAATTTATCATGTAGGTTTTTCTCGAATTCAATTCCTAATTCGATATATAATTTGCGAATCATCTCATCCGGCTCAATAACATTAATTTCCGCAAAATTATAAGCCATGAAAGATATCCCGTAATTGTCTTCAACCAAATTATCCAGAATCTCTTCCGGCGACATTAACCTATCACGGTATAACTCTCTCAGAGTTCTATGAATCTGAGCCATCAATTCATCTTTGGTTAACTTATAATCAATCGGCTTACTCATTAACCGAAATCACCTTATATTTGCCATCTATTTTCACTTCCGACTTTCTAAAAAAGATAAAATACAATATTGATGACACAAAGTAAAGGACTACCGTGACAAGCATCGGAATTGTATATCCGCGAGCCTCGATCAGGGCCCCACCAATCGCCGTTGAGATCATCCACGATGATGTCCAGGCCAACATCATCATAGCATTGACCAATCCCTGCTCCGATTTGGGAACAATCTCCATTGAAAAGTTGGATCCAATAGGATTCCCCATATTCATAAGTGCTCCGCGAATTAGAAAGGCAAAAATCGCTAACGGCAAATTATAAGTGAAGGCCAGGATAACCATAAACGGAATTGAAATTAGCTGAGTCGAGACCATCGTTCTAACCAATCCCATTTTTTTTGCCATAACCGGACCGGCCATTATTCCGAGAAACATGGTCATATTTACCAAAGTAAAAAAAAGACCAATCTTATCCGGGGGTTGATCAAATCGATCTCGAAAATATATATTCAGGAAGGGAATAATCAACCCTGCTCCGGTTCCGACGACAAAGTAGGGTATAAATAATTTGGTATATAACCCGGCTCTTTTTCTCAGCAAACCAAATGAAAACTCATTGCCCTCTTCGTCTTCTTTGGGATTGGCCGCCTTAATCATTGAAAAGGGAATTATCGACAAAAATCCAAGCCCAATGCTAAAGAGGAATGTCCATCGATATGCAGATACCATATCAATACCGGTATTTGATAGATGAGTGACCATCTCGCCAAAAAATACTGAACCTAAAACCGAGGCCAATAACGAAACGCCGAATGAGAAGGAGAAAATATAGGTTCTTTCTTTAGAGGTTGAGTGCCGCATAAAAAATGGCGCCGCAGCCACCCGATAAAAGGTCATGGAAACGCCGGCAATAAATGATAATATTACAAGATTATTACTGACCGGCAGCCAGGTTAAAGCAAATATCGAAGCGCCATAATATATTGTTCCGAGAATCAGTATTGGCTTGAGTCTTATTTTTTTAATAATAAAGGCGGCCGGAATGGAGCTAACCGCCATCCCAATTGCCCCGGCGGACAGAATCGTCCCAATAAAGGATTCGTTTGAGCCCTGTTCCCTGAGATATAAATTCAGCAACAATTGGTATCCTGAAAAAGTGAGGCCGATTAAAAACGATGCGATTAAATAGAGCCTCACATTTCTCGAAAAAAGACGCAGATTTTCTATGTATTCTTTAAAACCACCGGATAATTTACCGTTAAACTTTCCAATAAATGAAAGTGGTGCATCATTGTCAGTAAAATTCGGCATGTTAGGCAGGATTATAAATATATTCCCCGGAGCAGATAAATAGAACCGGGCCGGTTAGATAAATAATATCGTCTTTCTCATTCCATTCAAGAAATAGCGAACCGGAAGGAAATACAACTTCGGCTTTACGATCGACAAATCCGTTGACAACCCCGGCCACGACCGCCGCTGCGGCCCCGGTGCCGGATGAACCGGTCGCCCCGGCTCCGCGCTCCCAATCATTAAGAATTATTTTAGAGCGGCTGGCAATTTTCCCGAATTCGACATTGGTTCGATTGGGGAAATATTTGCAGTTTTCTATAATTTCTCCAAGTTCTTTCCAGTCAAAATCAAAACTATTGACAAACATGACGGTATGAGGATTGCCAACCGATAGTACCGTTACGGGAAATTTATTATTCTCAAGAATAATATCTTCATTAATATGAAATTTCGACGACGACTTCATTGGTATTTTTGTCGTTTCAAATTCAGGCTTGCCCAAAGTAACTTGAATTGAATAATTGTTGCCAGATTTTTTAATTATTCCAGCCGTGGCCAATTCGTCATTAATTTCAAAAATTAAATTCTTCTTTTTACTATGGTACGAATAATAATAAGCGGCCGACGCTCTTAGCCCATTGCCTGATTTTTCAGCCCAGGAACCATCGGAATTAAACAGATCGAGACAGCAATCAGCTTTTTTACTTCGGGAAAGAACCATAATGCCATCGGCGCCAACTCCAAAATGGCGGTCGCATATATTTAAAGCCAGATCATTAAAATCTATTTTGGCATAATTGTCCTTCAATAAATCGACAATCAGGAAATCATTCCCAAGGGCAGAATATTTGAAATATTTAATCCTTTTCATAGCGCCTAAGATACTCATTAATATTTTAATGTAAATATAAAAAGCCTCCGATTTCTCGGAGGCTAATTTAATTGGCATGCCAACTTAAAATTATGGCATATTCGCCTTAAAGACTCTTCCCAGAGCCGCAATAGCAATATTAATATTTTCCAAACTGGCGTTTGAGAAATTCAAACGGAAGGTATTGTCGCCGGTGCCATCGGCAAAGAACGGTTGTCCATAAACATAGGTTACCTTTTCCTTAACCGCTTCCGGCAATAACATTGAGGCTGACATTCCTAAGGGAAGTTCGCACCAGAGAAACAGACCGCCCTCCGGCCGAGTAAAGGTTATCTCTGACGGGAAGTTTTTCTCAATGGCTGAAATCATGGCATCCCGTTTGGGACGATAAAGTTTGACGATCTTAGGAATGTGGGCACTCAGTTTGCCGGAACTGATAAAATCGGCATAAATAAACTGGGCAAAAGTACTCGTATGAAGATCGCAACCCTGTTTAATCTTTTCAAACATCGGCAAAATTGACTTGGCGGCATTCATCCAGGCAATTCGAAGTCCCGGCGCCGCAATTTTCGAAAAAGTCCCTAACGATATAACGGCATCTCCGCCGAGTGCCTTCATGGTTGGAATTGCTTTACCAGAGTAGCGTAATTCACCATATGGATTGTCATCAACGAGAGGGATATTGTATTTCATAGCCAAATCAATCAAAGCCTTCTTCCGATCGGCCGACATTGAGATTCCAGTTGGGTTTTGAAAAGTAGAAACAGCATAAATAAATTTCGGCTTATACTTCTTAATTATCGTTTCGGCTTCCTCAACGATCATACCGTCATGGTCCATCGGAACCGTGGCATAGCGAGGCTTGTAATAATTGAAGGCCTGCAGGGCACCGACATAGGTCGGACTCTCCAGCATGATATAATCACCCGGATTTATAAATGCTCTCGCCAGTAATTCGATTCCCTGTTGTGAACCGGAGGTGATTAATATGTTTTCCATCTTTGAAGCGGCACCGTTCTCAGTTTCGCGTTTGGCCACCTCTTCACGAAATTCGGGGACACCCATAGAATAAGAGTACTGTAGGGCCACGGATTGGTATTTATCAATTACCCGAGACGCCGATTCTTTTAGATCTTCAATCGGAAAAGCATCGGGTGACGGATATCCGCCGGCCATTGAAATAACGCCCGGTTGGTTTGAAATTTTAAGAATCTCGCGAATAATTGAGGTCGTTAACCCTTTAACATTGTCGGTAAACGGCCATTCTTCGGGATTGTGTTTGATAGCTTCCATTACATTTTCTTCTAACATATTATAAACCTTTAATTCTATGTTAACTTATAACTAAAATAATAAATCATCAATGAAAGTCAAGTATGATAAAACATAAAGATTAATTATTGCGATAATATTTGTCCGCATTAAAGTATTACTGTAATTGTGACGGTGTTACTCATTCCAGATTTAATCTTAAATAATCCCAGGCTAAAAAGTATTTTTTTCGACACTATTGAAAGGGGAAAAATAAGGCGGAAAAATCCTGGAAGAAATGGGCGATTATTGGCGGCCAAAGTGATTTAGTACGCCAATATAATAGCGCGAACAGACCGCCGTAAATGGTCAATAAAACAAACCCGCCTAATCCTTGATAGGCATGCCCCATTCCAAATACAATCGAGGCAATAATCGAGGGAATCAGCCAGTTCGCCGTATTTCCGAAAATCTGTAATCGGGTAATTAGATATCCCCTAAAAGCTGTTTCTTCACAAACGCCGGCGGTCAAACTAAGAATGACCCAGATAATTCTTTCGGGGGTCGTCGAAGGTAGCATTAATTCAATTTCTCCGACAATAGCAATGCCGAATTTCTCAAGTAATACTGCCAAAAGACTGAGGACAAGATTGGAAATCAGTAAAAAGGCTATAGCCCAAAAGAAATGAATCAGTCTAATTCCGGTAAATCCAATTCCTTTCAGTCCTGTTCGTTCACGATTCAAAGTAAAACATATCAGGCCGAAAAGTAGCCATTGGACAACTATGGTCGGAAGATAAATGAAAAATATCCGGGACACGGAAAGAAGTTTTAGCGCCTCGGCGGGATCTCCAGTTGTAATTACCGACATCGCCGGCCAAATTATTAACAGGAAAAAAAGCGTAAAATAAGACATTTTACTTTTCCTGAATTTTGACTCCTCGGGTTCAATTGATCCCGGCGGCAAGCCGTTTTCATCATCCCAAGCCGAGTATCTGGCGTAGGTTTGGTCGTCCATAGCGGACAATTTAGCAAAAAGAAAAATTTATGAAAGAGATATTTTAATTTAGAAGCTGATGTGACTCATGTGATAGTCATCTCCCCCATTTCTCTTAAAACTATGCGAGTTCGATATGGTAGCCCAACCGGCCGTCATTGCCTTTATTTTTAAAAACGAAAGGAGGCAAATGCCGTCAATTAGAATTATTTTCCAGGACTGGATTGTCCGGTTGGGACGGGATCCAAAGAAATCATTGATGGAGGTACTGGAAAACAAAGAAATCAAACCCAATCCAAAAATCTATGAAATGGTTCAATCTGCTTTAAATAAGCTGACTAATTTGGAACGGTTTGTTATAACGGAATATCATTTCAATGGTAAGCCATGCAGTAAAATCGCTACTGAATTGGATAAATCCCGATTTCAAATCGAAAAAACCTACCGTCGAGGAATGAATAAACTCCGCAATTTTCTGACGCCTTTTGTCATCGAGGAGTTCGGTCTCGAAATGAACTTTAATAGTAAATGTCCTTTATGCCGATCCTCGAGGCGATTGGAAATTAACCAACTAATTTTGGCCAAAAAAGAAGAGGATACCTGGAAAAAGACTATCGCCGAATTGAAGGAAAAATATCATATCAAAATTACCACGCCCCAGATTTTAATCGGGCATCAAAAATATCATATGTTATCGGAGGAAAAAAATGAACAAGCAATCACCGAGTAAATTAATAGGAGAGCATTGTCTTCATGTTTTCTTATCGTTTGAACTAAAAGAAAAATTGAAAAATCTAGCGGAAAAGTACGACCGAACCACAGCCGATATGGTTCGGGCCGTTCTTAAAATCGGCATTCCGATGTTGGAAGGAATCAGCTCCGCCGAGGAAACCATGGTTAAGGAATATATTCAACTATTCAGGAAATTACGTAAAGTGAAAAGTATCAAAGAGATTTAAGGGATATTCCGAAATTTCCCTTGATATAAGATAATCAAATTTGTATACTTTCCCTTCGTGGAGAAAATATATGCTTGAAAACCAACGAACGATAAAAAGAGAAATATCTTTGGAGGGCATCGGTCTTCATACCGGAAATGCCACCAAAATTACATTTAAACCGGCTGGTGAGAATCACGGTATCGTTTTTGTCAGGACTGATTTAAAAGGGAATCCTTCAGTATTGGCCGACATTGATCATGTTATTGACATTTCCCGTGGAACGACGCTGGGGAATAGTGAAGCCGAAGTTCATACGGTTGAACATGTTCTGGCAGCGGCAGCAGGCCTGCAAATCGACAATCTTGTGATTGAATTAACGGCCAATGAGCCGCCGGTGGTAGATGGATCGGCCAAACCGTTTGTTGATATTCTGCTGGAAGCTGGTATCGAAACGCAGAAAGCGGATCGTCAGTATCTTGAAATCGATACACCAATGTCGTATTCTGAGCCGGATCGAGCGGTAGATATAGTAGTCACTCCCGCCGACACCTTTCGATTAACTTTTATGGTAGATTATCAAAATCCTGCCTTAGGTACTCAATACACATCGCTGGTCGATCTTGAAAAGGAGTTTGCCGAAGAATTCGCCCCAAGCCGAACATTTTGTTTCTTATCTGAAGTTGAAATGTTAAAATCACAAGGGCTTATAAAGGGCGGTGGTTTGGATACTGCGGTTGTAATTTACGATTCGGATAAGGGCCAGATTGAAGTCGATCGTATCAAAAAAGCCCTTAATATGAAAGAAGAGGCTTTCGTCGGGAAAACAGGTATTATAAATGATATCCCTCTCAGGTTTTATAATGAACCGGTTAGACATAAAGCGGTCGACCTGATTGGCGATCTATCGCTGATAGGTGTGCCAATAAAAGGTCATATCCTGGCGGCCAGATCCGGACATAAGGCAAATGTCGCGCTGGTCAAGAAACTCCGTGAGTTATACAAAAAGAAAAAATTAGCTAAGAAATACAATCAGAATGATATCGATCATTTTATGGATATAAATGGTATCATGAAAATAATGCCGCATCGGTATCCATTTCTTCTGATTGACAAGGTCCTTGAATTGGAACCGAGTAAAAGAGTTGTGGCTATAAAAAATGTTACTTTTAATGAACCGTTTTTTCAGGGGCATTTTCCGGGATTCCCCGTGATGCCCGGAGTTATGATTATAGAGGCAATGGGACAAGCCGGAGGCATTTTACTTTTGGAAGCCATTGAACAGCCCGAAAAGCATCTGGTATTTTTTCTTGGTCTTGACAAAGTCAAGTTCCGCCGTCAAGTAGTCCCGGGAGATACGCTTCGTTTTGAACTTGATATGTTGATGTTCCGGCGAGGCACCTGCAAAATGCGCGGGAAAGCATTTATTGATGATGCGGTGGTGGCGGAAGCTGAATTAATGGCGCTGGTGCGGGAAAGATGAGTCAGATTCATCCAACAGCCATAATTGATCCATCGGCGCAAATCGGTTCCGATGTGATTATCGGCGCTCACGCTATTATTGAAGCCGACACAAAAATCGGAGACAATGTGTCTATCGGTTCCAATTGTCTGGTCGGTCAATATACTGAATTACGCAATAAGGTCAGACTTTTTCATGGGGCTATAGTTGGAACCGTTCCGCAGGATTTAAAATTTTCGGGTGAAAGAACCAGACTTGTTATCGGTGAAGAAACAACAGTTCGTGAATATGCAATGTTTAATCGCGGGACTCTGGAAAGCGGTCAAACAGTAATTGGCAAAAATTGCCTATTGATGGCCTACACTCATATTGCCCACGACTGTGTTGTCGGCGATAACGTTATTCTGGGCAATGGAACTCAGATATCCGGACACGTTAAGATTGACGATCATGCCATAATCAGCGGATTGGTGCCGGTTCACCAGTTTGTCCATATCGGAGCGCATAGTATGATAGGCGGCGGTTATCGGGTTCCGCAGGATGTTTGTCCATATGCTCTGGTTGGCGGTTATCCAATTAAGGTCGCGGGTATTAATATTGTTGGCTTATCCCGAAGAGGATTTTCCAAAGAATCAATTCGAACCATTAAAAACACTTTTAAAATATTATTTTTCTCGAATTTAAACACCACCCAGGCGGTTAAAAAGATAAAAGACGATTTGCCTATAACCGATGAGATTTCGACCATTCTCAATTTTATCGAAAATTCGGAAAGAGGAATCGTTAAATAACGGCTACTGTTGGGGATTATATTATTCAATGGAAAAACTAAAAATAGCCGTAATCGGAGTCGGGAATCTTGGTCAGCATCATGCTAAGTGGTATAAAAATATTCCAGCGGCTGAACTGGTCGGTGTTTATGACATCGATCAAAAAAAATGTGCAACAATTGCCGGCAATTGGGATGTTATCGCTTTTAAAAACCTTTCCGATCTATTCGAAAGAGTTGATGCCGTTTCGGTTGTCGTACCAACGTCGTCTCATTATGAAGTGACTGCTCAATTAATAGAACACAGGATTCACTGTTTAATTGAAAAACCGGTTACATCAACGGTTGATGAAGCCGAGCAACTAAGAAAAATGGCCGAAACGAATAATGTTATTCTGACAGTCGGGCATATTGAAAGATTTAATCCGGCCGTAAGCGCCCTTAGTACCTATGATATTAAACCCCGTTTTATAGAGGCTCATCGGCTGGCCGCTTTTGATCCCCGTGGAACCGATGTGGCAGTTGTCTTAGACCTGATGATTCATGATATCGAACTAGCTCTTCATTTTATTAAATCAAAAGTTGTAAAAATTGACGCCTCCGCAGTTTCCGTTATAAGCGAGAAAGCTGATATAGCCAATGCCCGTCTGACTTTTGAAAACGGAGCGGTTGCTAACTTGACGGCCAGTCGAATTTCGCTTAATCAGATGCGCAAACTTCGAATCTTTCAGAAATCCGGATATTTTTCACTCGATCTTGCTTCCAAACGTGCGGACATTTATCAGCTGGCCGATGACTCTAACCCTGACGGACCGGGTATGACTTTTCCGCTTGGTAAGTCGGGGAAATATGTCCTGTATAATAAATCAGGAAATACCGAAATTGATATGCTCAATGCCGAATTAACCGCTTTTATTTCTTCGGTTCAAAATAATAATGCGCCAGCGGTAACCATTGATGAAGCAATCGAATCGCTAAGAATTGCCATAGAAATTGACAAAATCGGTATAAATAAAACTATTGCCGAATAATGGCAGAAAAATCAAAATCCATATTCATCTGCGCCGGCGACCCGTCGGGCGATATTGCCGGAAGTCATCTCATTCGTGAATTAAAATCCCATCATAATTCTATCACTACATTCGGTCTTGGTGGAAAACGTATGCTTGCACTGGGACAAAAGCAGTTGATTGATGGTGATCAACTGGCCGTTCTCGGTTTCTGGGAGGTCGCTAAAAAATACCTGTTTTTCAGAAAACTTATGCTCGATACCGTCAAACTGATCGAAGAAAAAAGGCCGCGTCTGATTATTTTAATTGATTATCCCGGGTTTAATCTGCGGCTGGCCGAAAGAATAAAAAAGTATGGAATTCCAATAGTATATTACATCTCCCCCCAAATCTGGGCCTGGGCTCCTAAACGCATTAATCAGATAAAAAGGCTGGTCGATAAAATGCTATTAATCCTGCCGTTTGAAACGGATATCTATAATAATGTAAATCTTAAGAACTGTTTTGTAGGTCATTATCTATTGGATGATATGGATGAAAAATATATTAAGGCCCCTTATGATATAAATTCTAATCTAATAACTCTGATGCCCGGTTCCCGCCCACAGGAAATAGAACGAATGCTCCCCACGCTATTGCAATCGACGGAATTGATTTCCCAAATGCGTGATTTTCAATTTACCGTGGCCGCCATCGAAAATAATGTAGATTATGAAAAGTATCTCCGAAACTGCAACGTGCCGGTTAAAATAGTAACCGGGCAAAGCCGGGAATTGATTTATAAAAGCCGTTTGGTAATCGTGTCATCCGGCACGGCTACTTTGGAAACAGGAATTATCGGACGACCGATGATTGTCATTTATAAAACCGGCTGGCTGACTTATTTAATTGCGCGAAGTCTGGTAAAAATCAATAATATTGCTCTTATTAATATTGCCTCAGGTGAAACAATTGTCCCGGAATTAATACAGAGCGATGCCAGTCCGGAGAATATATTGGTTAAAGCCGAGCGCTATCTTAGTGACGATGACTATTGCAAAAATATAGTGGAGAAATTACACCGGACAGTCGATAAACTGGGCGGACCAGGTTCCGCCGGAAGAGCATATTCCGCCATAGAGGAATACTTATGATACTATTCTTATATGGACTGATCACATTATTAATTTACTTGGTGCTATTTCCTTTCCTAGGTCTTTTGGCGCTTTTGGGCCATTTAAAATGGAAACATCGTCTGGGATTTGGGCATAATCGGGATAGGAACAAAATTGACATCTGGTTGCATGCCGCCTCCATGGGCGAGGTTACGGTTCTTAAAATTCTTACTGATCAGATATTAAAGATTAAACCAGAAACATCATTTTATATAACGGTCATGACCGATACCGGCTATCGGAAGGCGGTAAGTCTTTTTGGTCTTGAGTCTGTTGGTTATTTACCCCTTGATTCTTCCCTCGCCCTGAACATATTTTTAATGGCAATAAAACCGCAAAAAGTAGTAATTGTCGAAACTGAAATATGGTTTAATCTGATTAAACAGGTAACTAATAGGCATATTCCTCTCTTTCAAGCCAATGGAAGGCTGACCGATCACTCCCTGAACAGTTATATCAGAATAAAAAACAGCATGAAGAAAACGCTTTCCCGTTATTCCAAAATAATGGTGCAGACAAATGCCGACCGCGACCGTTTTATGAGATTAGGAGCAGAGTCTTCTCTTATCGAAGTTGTCGGAAATTTGAAATTTGATGCTCCGCCGATGGTTATTGACGATGAAGATAAAAAGGCCATTAAGAAAATATTACCATTCTCACCGGAATCGAAAATATTAGTTTGCGGCTCAATTCGTAATGATGAGTTTGCCACTATCATAGAAATAGCAAAGGCGGCTAGAAATTCCAATCGTAATCCCGAAATAATAATCGTCCCTCGTTATCTTGATAAAATTAAGGAACTAGTCGGATTGATAAATCAGGCTAATTTAACTTCGGTCCTTTTTAGCGATATAGAAAATAATTCTGCTCCCAATGAAATGGTCGATATTTTAATTGTCGATAAAATGGGTATACTCAACAAAATTTATTCAATTTCCGACATCGCAGTCGTTGGCGGAACTTTTGACAATATGGGAGGACATAATATTCTCGAGCCGGTTTGGGCCGGGATACCGGTTTTATTTGGTCCCTCATACCAGTGTGTTCAGGAAAGTGCTGAATTCATATTTGAAAATGGATATGGAGACACGGTAAATAACAGCCAGGAAATGATTAATAAACTAAATAGTTTTTTTGAAAACAAACTTATGTTTAAGATAAAAGACTTAAACAAAATTGAAACGCCGCGGGCAAAATTGACAGCTGACAATATTTTACTGAGTTAATATTTAATGGAAAAATTCTGGCAAAAAATAATCGACAATAAAAAAAATCTAATTTATTTTCCGATTCTTATTTTATTTTGGGTATTTTCATTATTTTATCGCTTCGGACGATATCTTAATCTAAAATTTGCCGGTCAGCCAGACAAATTGAAATTGCCAGTAATCTCGGTGGGCAACCTCACTGTTGGCGGATCCGGTAAAACTCCAGTCGTGATTGAAATAGCCCGTCACCTGATAAAATCGGAAAAAAGGGTTGGTATTGTATCTTCAGGATACGGCCGCTCGGTTAGGCTCGACTATTCGGCTTACGGTCGGGATATCACGGGGTCAAACAACGATACTAATGATCTCGATAATGTGGGCGATGAAATCATGATGATGGCCGAACTTCTTCCCGATGCTTATTTTTCAGTAAGCCAATCGAAAACCAATGGGGCCCGGATAATCGAATCAAAAAAAACTGCGGATATCATTATTGTCGATGATGGTTATCAGCATCGCCGGCTGAGGCGCGATTTTAATATATTACTGATTGATACGACTCATAATATTTTTGAAGAATCACTTTTACCTCTTGGAAGGCTTCGGGAACCGATTTCAGTAATTAATCAAGCGGATTATATAATATTCACTAAAACTAATTTGAAATCGAATTGTGATGATATTAAACGACAGGTTGAGATGCAATTCCCCCAAATTCCCATATCATCACTGCAATACAACAATCATCAAATAATCTCAAAAAAAAAAAAAATCGGAATTGAAGAAGTAAAAAACTCATCAATATATTTCTTCGCCGGAATTGGAAATTTCGATTCGGCCATCCGAATGCTTTCTGAAAAATTCACAAATATTTGCTCATTTAGACAGTTTAACGATCACTGCCGATATAATAAATCGGAACCGTCACAAATTCGAGCCGACATTGGTAAATTTAAACCTGATTACGTCATAACGACTCATAAAGATTATGTCAAAGTTATCAATTTGGATTTAGGCAGAGAAATATATT
>JBDRRI010000123.1:0-2276 GCA_043825815.1 Candidatus Zixiibacteriota bacterium | reverse complement strand
ACCCAGTGTTGGACTCGTTGGTCGGTGTTCCGAATATAGTCCGTCAATAGCGGACAAATGAGAAACCCACTATGACGTACACTCAGACGGTCCCATAGCAAGACTATGGGCCACCCCGGCGATAATTAGAAAGCCTATCTGCATGCTAGATTTTATCAATATGCCGAGCAAGAGAATAGCAAACCGGTTGGAAATATTTCATCCATATTCTTACCGCCAGAGGATTCATCGGCTCAAAATCGACCGAACATCGTTCAAAATTATTATTGACGGCCCATTCCAGGGAATGATTGAGCAGTTCGGTTGCAATTCCTGTACCTCGGACGCTTTCATCGGTGAATGCACCGGTCAGGCTACAAGTTTTATCGTCGACAATGATGGTGCAGGCGTCGGTATAGGCGGAACCAACCTGTATGAAGGCGACCGCCTTTGAATCCTTAAAGGCCAACCAGATGACATTGGCCGGATCGGTCAACCACTTTTCATAAAATTGCCGATAGTCTACATCGGATGGCATGAGAAATATGGGTGCTGAGGCCATATAATCTCGAAGAGATTCTCTTAATCTAACAATATCATTTATATCTGTTATGTCGCCGGGGCGGATGACAATATCCGAATTGCAGGTATTTTTTATTTGACTTGTATCGCGAATAGCATCGACAGCAATCATGCCAAACCCAAGCCAGAACCATGAGTTTATCTCGTCGTCATCACAAGCAAACTTGCTAATTAAATGCAGGTTATAATCGTCGTCCATCCATAATTTAGAAATATGCGAATATAATTCCTCATATATCCGACGTCCATTTTCCGGCTCTACTGCATTCGCCCATTCCGGACTATAAGCGGCCCTGCGTCCTCTAAATGTTGGCATCAGCCAGCCGGATATGAATCCAACCAGTCGTCCTTTTGATATCGCGGCTAAAGCCGGTCCCGATTTTATAATTTTCGTCAGTAATGGAAAGATAGTATCAACTTCGCCATATTTCGATGGAAGGAGCGGTAGTTGTTTTCTAAACAAATTGTATCGCATACAGACTAAAAGAGCGGCATCCTTAAGATGCTCCTCTTGCATTAACACAATTTCAGGACGCATGGCTGATGATCCTTTCAATTAGAAATGGCTCGTAAACCGGGCAATCATTTCGAATTAAGCTTATATATTAAATCCGCACTATGGAGTTATTATATGACGTTAGCTTATGTATGTCAATACAATAGGATTTGAATGCTCTTCTCTATATTCGATATTTTGCGTAGGTGAACTTTAAACGCGCTTCGTCTGACACACGTCCGCCCCGGAATTCTTCGACTTCCGCTCTACTCCTTCCATCATAATTTCCCATAGCAAGCTATAGGCCTGCCGGGAATATATTCAAGGCAATCCGCTAAAATGGGAATTGGATAAGTATTATAGAAATACACGATATTAAACACTATGAATTTTCATACGTTATTATTATTGCAAACGTTGATTGAATTGTTATTATTACAATATATCGTATAAGAAACTTACGGCGAATACGGAGTAAGGTATATATGTTTATTAAATGTAAAATTATTTCATTTAAATTATTCATTATTATTAGTATACTTCTTTGCGGATGCCCGGGTCCACCAGAATATGATTTTAAAGTATTAACTCTATATGGTGAATATGGTAGCGAACCGGGGCAATTCAATACTCCTATGGGAGTTATTACCCGTAGGGTTTCAGATTCAATATCATCGTCGCTTTTCATTGCCGATTATGGAAACAATAGAGTTCAGATCATTACGCCTGCCACGTACCTCCATAGCCCAGATACAATAACTATCATAAAAGAGGAGATTTCCGACACTACAATACTGTTATGGCCTAAATCTGTAACAGTAACTCAATCAATTATGAATGACTTCAATTCTCCCATATCTGATAATCCTTGTATTTATGTGGCCGATTCTAAAAATAATCGTATAATGGTCTATAATATTGATGGCGTATTCCAGTTTCAATGGGGAAGCCTTGGTAATGACCCTGGGCAGTTCAATTCCCCTACAGATATTGATATAGATTTTGAGGGGAATATATATGTAGCCGATTCCGGAAATCATAGAATACAGGTTTTTGATACTTTAGGGAATTTCATAAGGATGTGGGGTGGTATGGGCAGTGATACGGGGCAGTTTATTAGTCCGATGAGTTTGGTTGTATGTTATAATGGCTTCGATAGTGGTAATTTTAGATATATAGGGGTTTCGGATTATGGTAATGACAGATTACAGGCTTTCGA
>JBDRRI010000122.1:0-6292 GCA_043825815.1 Candidatus Zixiibacteriota bacterium | reverse complement strand
TTGTCTTTGCCTCCGGCCTGTCGGAATTGTGGGTTGTCATTGGATGTACATCAGGAATCTTATTCTCATGGATGTTTATCGCCAAACGATTAAGAGTCGAATCGGAAAAATACAGCTCCCTGACCATCCCGGAATATTTTGAGAACAAATTCGAGGACACCAGTAAAATTATCAGAACTCTGGGAACCATTATTATTGTCTTCTTTTTTACTTTTTACGTCTGCGCCCAATTTATTGGAGCCGGAAAGGTTCTCAATGTTACTTTTGGCATGCCTCAGATGCAAGGCATGCTCCTGGGAGCCATTATTATTATGTTCTATACCATTATGGGCGGTTTTATGGCCGTAGCCTGGACCGATTTTGTTCAGTCAATACTTATGATCCTGACCCTCGTTCTTTTACCACTTGTGGCTCTGGTGGAATTCGGCGGCTGGGATAAAATAATCGGCTTCGTCGGAAGTAATACCAATTCTCATCTTTCATTAGTCGGCGGCTCTATTGGTGCCGCGGCCGTTATTTCCATAGCTAATGGATTATCGTGGGGGTTTGGATATATGGGCCAACCCCATCTTTTAGCCCGATTTATGGCGATAAAAAATCCCGATGATATCCGAAAAGGCGCCATGATTGGAATCAGCTGGGCGGTTTTGGCCTTTTGGGGTGCTATGTTTATCGGGCTGTTTGCCGTTGTTGGACTTAACGGACAGGAAATAGCTGATCAGGAAAAAGTAATGCCGATTGTGGCGACTATGTTACTTCCCGGATGGCTCGCCGGAATTTTAATTTCCGGCGCGATTGCGGCGATGATGTCAACCGCGGACAGCCAACTGCTGGTGGCAACCTCGGCGGTGGCGGAGGATATCTATCGCAATTATATAAATAAAAAGGCTAAGGAGAAAAAACTTGTCACTGTTTCAAGAATTGTGACTTTTATAGTGGGACTGGCCGCTTTTTTAATTGCGACAGCGACGGAAGATTTGGTCTTTACCATGGTCTCGTTTGCCTGGTGTGGCTTGGGTGCCGCTTTCGGACCGGCTTTGCTATTTTCTTTATGGTGGAAGAAAACAACCAAAGAGGGCATTCTGGCCGGGATGCTGGTCGGAACCATTGTCACATTAATATGGCACTTTAATGCCACCCTTAGTTTTATAATGGCAGAGCGTGCCCCTGCTTTTATTCTGGCCTTTGTGGCCGTCTGGCTGGTCAGCCTGATGACCTACAGGGAATGATTTTAATAATATGGGAACGAGGCAAAAGAATAAAACCGGGCGATTAAAATATCGCCCGGTTATTTTTTATTTAAAATCGAATTTTTTAACCAGCCAGCGGTCGCCCTTTTTTATCAACGTAATCTCCGCCGGTCGGCCGGTATCGGCACTATCGGCCATGATTTGGAATTTGACCAATCCTTTTTTGGGAAGATAAGTGATATCAAGCCCGCCGAATTTATAAAATGATTCTGATTCGGTATCATAGACACCTTTCAAAATCTTATCCGACGAATACCCCAGCTCAACCGCCTCCGCGGTCATGAGCGAATCCATTCTGGCGGAATTCTTCTCGACCACAGCAGTTTCGAAATCCTTCAGAAGAGATTTAATCAATGGAATTTCATCCCGAGAGGGCGCCTTTTCGACACAGGCGCCAGTCAATAGGACGACCAAAAATAATGGAATCAATATTTTAATACGACATTCCTTCATTATTAATACTCAGTCTTCTGAAATATATAGGTATCGGAACCCTCCCGTTCAATTAATTTATCTCGCTCCAGACGGGCCATCAATTCCTCGACAATATAATCCCAGCACCAGTACCGGGCCCCAAGAGTTTTATTATTGCCCTCTTGAATTGGAAATTTATTATCCAGTTTCATCTGCAGACGATTGACAGGTTCGGTCATCCCTACCGACAATGCCGCCATCAATTTCTCGGCCTTTGGCGAATTGTAGGAATATAAAAGCGGCGTTCCCTTCGGAACCAGTTTCAGGCTAAAGGGAAGATCGCCAAATGTAAAAGAAGTCGCACTGTCAATTAATGGCTTGTCCAATAGGCCGCAATAGAACCGCTCTCCGCGCGAATCACTCATATAATAATAAAAAGAATTTCCCTTAAATTGCTTCCCGCCCTCCACCAGATACATATATTCCCCCATTTTCGCTTCATATTTATCGGAATTTGCATAAGGATTAAAAAATTGGCCATCATTGATAAATTCAACGCCCAGCTTGTGCCATAAAAGTAATCCGAAAATGGTTGGATATTTGTGATGAAGAACCGAACCGCCATCCAGCAGATCGTAAGGATCATTAGTTATTAATTTTTCAGCAACCATCTCATTTATGGTTGCATCATATTTGGACAGGTTGTTTTTAAGATTATCATAAAGCAGGTCAATTGTATTGTTGATTTCAGGAAGGATTTCATTCAACCGTCTTTTATCGACAATCGAAAAAACAGGTGTGTAAATTTTATTGGCAAAACGCAGATATCCATTTTTTATCAAATGCTGAGCATTCGTATGAACGAATTCAAGCGTGACGCCGCACTCTTTGGCGATATCGGCCGCCGCTTTTCCTCTATAAAAGAGTAAGCTGATAATTCTATTAAAATAACTCTCGTAGGATGGCGACTGATCGACAAACAAAGGTGCCTGTATCCCGGAATCAATCAGAACTTTAAACGCTTCGGCCGTATCCACTTTAAACTTTTCCATTTTAGCGAAAAACCGTTGTGAAGCCAGAAGCTCATCAAGCGTATCAACGACATTGTACAGTTCAAATTTGACTTGTCCGTTTCCATAGGCCAGTGGTACCAGATAGGGCACTTCTATAATGACAGTATTGTCCTTTAATGATTTGGTACTGTCAGCCGGTTCGATAATAAATATTTTTTTATCGGATCGGGACGGCGCCGCCACGGCATCCAGGAATCTCACTTCACTGGTGGCAATTACATATCGGTAATCGGGTGCCAATTTGGTCAACCCAATCTTGGCAATCTGCTCGCCCCATTCGGTCGCGGACAGATCAATCCCCGTCACTTCGAAATCTTTTTCGGCCATAACCAATGCGTAACAACAAAAAGATAAAATAAGCAGTCCTAAAATCTTTGCCTTATTCATTAACTTTATCCTCCATACATTTATTCCTGATTTGGCCCGCCAACTGTCCGCAGGCGGCGCTTATATCCAAACCTCGGCTTTTTCTAACGGTCACTGCCGGAGTCAGGGGATATAATATTTTGCCAAACTCGTTAATTTCATCTTCGCTTGGTCTTTCAAACGGCAGATTTTCCACCGGATTATATGCCAAAATATTAATTTTGCAAGGAATACCTTTAACTAATTTTGCCAAATCTATCGCGTCCTGATACGAATCATTAAACCCCTTAAACAGGATATATTCAAAAGTTACTCTCTTTTTAGTCTTATATGCATAATCGCCGCAAGCTTTCATTAATTTTTTTAGTGGATTGGCTTTGGCGGTTGGAATTAGTATTTTCCGTTTCTCATCGGTTGGAGCGTGAAGCGATATCGCCAGGTTAACTTTCAGTTTAGAATTGGCCAGCAGTTCAATCTGTTTAATTAAACCCACTGTCGAAATTGTTATTCGTTTGGCAGATAAAGACAGTCCGGAGCCGAGAGATATAATTTCCACCGCCCTGACAACATTTTCATAGTTAAGAAATGGTTCGCCCATGCCCATAAATACAATATTTTGAAAAGCCTCTTGACCGTACTTTCGACGAATCGCCGTCAACTGCCCGACAATTTCTCCCGTTGTTAAATTACGCTTATATCCATTCATCCCGGTCGCGCAAAATTTACAGCCGAGCGGACAACCAACCTGCGAGGATATACAAACCGTCGCCTTTTCACTGCTGGAATCAGGAATAATAACCGCTTCGATTAGCTCCTTATCGTCAAGTTTAAAAACTATTTTCTCGGTCTTGTCCTTTGAACGGGAAATATTGAAAATTTCCGGCTCCCCAAAATAATATCCCTCTTCCAATATTTGACGAAAATTTTTCGACAGGTCGGTCATCTGTAAAAAATTGACCTCCAACAGTTTATAAAGCCACTTAAAAAGCTGCCGTCCCTTAAATTGGGGAGCTCCCAGTTCCACGGCCAGTTGCTCTATTTCAGAAACAGTCATCCCGATTAGATTGATTTTTCCCATAAGCGCCAATCTAAATTGAATTCATAAAATATCAAGTTCTATTATTAATTTAATATGAAGTCTATTTCTTGATAAAAAAGACCGGCTAAACCGGTCCTTTAAATATAAAAATTTAAAATATTGCGGGGCTATTTGCCGTCAACCTTTTTAGCCAGTTGATCAACTTTCTTATTCAGTTTCTCAAGCTCGGTCATAATCTTTTTCTGCGGCATATTGTCGATCGCCTTCTTCACTTTTTCCGATAACTTGTTAAACTCTTTCTGCAAACCGACGGTCTCTTTGACAACTTTGTCTTTCATTTTTATAGTTTGCTCTTCGGCTTTGTCGAGCAGTTCCATCACGGCTGTCTTTTTATCTGACTTATCAATTTCGCCCGCCTTAATCAAGGTCTCAACAACCTCTTCCGCTTTCTTCTTGGTCAGATTGAAAATTCCAATCCCGGCCAGAAAAGTGTTTTTTAAAATCGTCATCGATTTCTTACCTCCTAAGTTTATTGTTTCAATCAGGATTTCTTTCGATTCTTTTATATTATCATAATTTTTCAATTTCCCGATCAGCAGATAGCCCAAAACCGAAAGCGTAATATCTTTTCCGGTCGCATTCTCTATCACCATAAATGATTCTTCTGCCTTAACCATCAGGTTGATATCTTCATGGGTTATATATTTTTTCAGCTCGGTATCATAAAGCCGGCGATTCTTATATCGTTTGATAATTTTCATATTAGCCTGCTTATAATATAGTGCACCGCACAATAAAAGCAACAAAAAAATGCCCCGATTTCACCCGGGGCAAAATTTTTATAACTTAGCCGATGACATTAAAATGATATTCACGATCTCCAGAAGTCTCTCACATGAGAACGGCTTTTTAATAAATAGATCTCCACCGACTTTGAATGACCGTCCCTGATCATCGGCGCGATCTTTGCCGGTTAAGAACACAACTGGAATATTCTTGGTCATGGCATCTTCTTTCAGCTGATTACATATACTGTAACCATCCGTTCCCGGCATCATGATATCCAGAAGTATCATGTCCGGTTTCATTTTTCTAGCCATTTCCAGACCTGCGACGGCATCGTTCTCAATATGAACTTTATGACCGGCATTGGTCAGGAAGGCTTCAATGATTTCCGTTACTTGCGGTTCATCATCGATAACAAGTATGTTTGCTACGCTGTCTTTATCCATAATCTTTCCCTATCAATTTGCCTCCCTTTTCTTATAATTATCGGCAATAAGAAAATTAATTTGAGGATAATTCCCCTTTTAACCAATAATATCAACAATTTATACAAATTCTCCGATAAATTAATAATATTCCTCCCGACGGTCGGCAAACAGGTTATTGCTTGGTGTAACCTGTTTATCATTAGCGAGTTGAGGGTTAATCTCGACCTCAATATAACCGGTTTCGGAACTGCCTAACTCATTTAATATATCAGCGTTGGGAGCAATAATCCTCGATTTGCCAATGAAATTGAGCTGTTTTCCTGTTCTATTTTCGCTTCCGATTCTATCGGCAGTTATTGTAAAAACATTGTTTTCCAGAGCCCTGGTCAGCATCGCATCGGGGCAAAACGGAAGGACCAGATTTGACGGGTGGCAAATAATCTGGGCGCCATCAAGCGCCAATCGACGAGCCGATTCTGGGAAACGCCAATCAAAACAAATCATTAAACCTATTTTAGTACCATTAAAATCAAATACTATAAATCCAGTCTCTCCCGGCTCGAAAATGCTTTTCTCAGTATTAAACAGATGTGTTTTCTGATATAAATAAAACGAACCATCCGGCTTAACCGCAATAGCACTATTGAACAATTTGTCTTTATTCTTTTCGGGAAAGCCATAAACTATCAGAGCCCTTTTATTTTGGGCTAGTTTTTTTATTGTTTTAAAAGTCGCTCCCTGACCGGCTTCATCGGCCAGCAACCGAGCTTCATCTTTATCTTTAAATTGATATCCGGTGGCAAAAAGTTCCGGTAGTACCAGAAGATCAAACCGTTTATCTTTCACCGTCTCATTAAGATTTTCGATATTTTTTTCGATTTGGCCGAACTCGGGGTTATTTTGATATAGCGCCACAATCATTCTTATTTCTCCAAT
>JBDRRI010000121.1:0-14673 GCA_043825815.1 Candidatus Zixiibacteriota bacterium | reverse complement strand
TGTATTGCAAATTATAATTAAAGATCCGAATGGCAATATCAAAAAAATATAAAATATTTTTTTAATTATATAGGCCATTTAAATATAATAATTTACACTAACTGGCCAAATCAAATATAAATTAAAGACAAATGAGATCAGGGCCGCCCTTGTATAAATAAGCGATTAGATAGGTTATATCCAGCAAGTTGATCAACCCGTTGCCATTGACATCGGCGGCCAACATTGACTCCGGTGCCGAACCTCCTTTATATAAATATGTAATCAAATAGGTTAAATCCAATATGTCGATTTTGGCGTCAGAATTGGCATCGCCACAGAGCCAGTCGCAGGCATCGCCGATACCATCGCCATCGCCGTCAAGCTGGTCGGGATTATAGTAGCTGGGGCAATTATCAGCAGGGCAGTCGTTTTCAAGGTGGTCGGGATCGCCAAAACCATCGTTATCGGAATCAATGCAAACCGGTCCGGCATAACCATTAAGAAACATTAAAATTCGTTGCAAAACCGTATCGCGTGTTTCATATCCAATCATATCGTTGGTGATCGCTTCAAAGCCCCAAGGAAAAAAGACAGTTTTATAATCGCCCTCATAACTAACGGCAGAATAAATGCTGGGGCTGATGCTGTAATGGAATTCCGGAACAGAGCCGTTTATCGGTGTAATCCATTCCGATTCTCCAAAAGTTTGACTGCATCCGCTATAATATCTGATTTTAAATCCGTCGCCGATTTGTGATCCATCGATTCCATAATGCATAAAATAGAAAAATTTGCCCCCATACTGACACCGCAAATAATTATGCAGAAAATCGGGATCTTCATCATTTAATTCACTGGCCAAGCCCTGTCCGGTTAAAAAGAGATTTCCGCCATTGTCCAAGTATTCTTTCATGGCCGAAATATCTTCGGTCGACAAATAATCCTCAGCGCTGTCCCCGGTGTACCAGATAACCGTATTATAGTTTTCCAAATTCACGCCTGTCGGCGAGCCTTGCGTCGACTTTTCCCAAATATGAGCGGTTACTTTTCGATTGTATAAATCATTGTAATAGTATTCTTCCCATTGGTCATTCCGGTCGTCATCAATCAGCAGAACTTCGACTCGTCCGCAAATCTGCTCGAAACTGAAAATCTCCCGATAAACGCCCTGATTAGATTCAATAGTAACAAAAAAAGTATCGTAGACGGGATGCTCATAATCAGGCACGATATATTCAAGGGGCATGGATAAATTATTGAATTCCGCTCTCTTACCATCAACCAACGGTATATAAAACGATGATGTAGTAATAACGACTTTGGCATCATTCGATGAAAGAGTAATTGTGACGTTGGTATCCGGAGTCCCGAGATTTTTGAGAAAGCAATTAAACCGAATAGTTTCCCCGGGATCATGAAAGCCATCCATATTGTCATCAATGAATTTTACCGAATCAATAAAATACCTGGGAAATTGGTTCAGATAGACGGTATTGGCGATTGCCTCGCATCCCTCAGTCCGATAATAATTACTTCTTACTATAGTGATAACGTTTTCATCGACAACCGGCGGTGTGACACCGAGAAAGGTTGCCCCGGCCGCTTCATACTCATCCTCGTAGTCGGCATTGCCGGTCACATCTTTGCCATTAATTATATCAGCCGCCGCCAGAACTCTAACGCCCCGGCACCAGGCACTGACAACCAGTCCGGAATCATGAGCCGCCTTGACCAGATCCAAAACTTCGGGGTGCTGTAATTCTAATTCAAAACCGCTGGCGTTCGGAATTAGTACTAAACAGTCGTACTGCGAGACATCCAGAATCTCAGAGACCAGCGTATCGGAGGCAATTGGCAGACCACCCTCATTAGCCGTAAACCAATCGCAGGGATAAATGGTATCGGTCACCGCCGCTATGGTAGTGTTCCATCCATAGCGCTCGAAATAATCTTTAATTGTAATGGAACCATTTTCCATGTTATAATTTGCGCCGTAATCCTGACCGAATAGCAGTAAGAGATTAGCACCATCGGTGGGACGGTCATATTCATCCAGCTTTTCAAAAATATAGATGGAATTGTTCACGGTCACGGTCAAATCCAAATCAGTGGAATAAGTATAGTTGATAGTCAGGGTTTGCCCGGTTTCCGGAGCAGTGCCGAGCGAAACATAGCCTTCGACTGGATCATAACAGTAATTTGAATAGGGCAATGGAACTCCATTGATTTCAACCGATGATATTTCATGCAGATTTTTATAACCGACATAAAAGAGTTTCCGATTGCCATCACCCAGATATGTATTAACGGTATCAACCAGCCCATCCTCATCAAAATCCGCCCAGGCAATCGTCTGCAACCAATGCTCAGGAAAAGAACCATCTCCCCCAAATTTCCAGGCGTATGTATCGGTAAGAACGCCATCAATATTTTCAAACACTCCCAAATGTGTATGCCATCCGCCACCACCCAGATCCAAATCGCCATCATTATCAACATCGGCCCAAGCCACGGTCGATGGTTCCCCATAGAAATCGCAACTCCATGATGGCGTTAATTCCAAAGTTCCACCCAGATTATAAAAGAGATGATAAGCCCCGTAATAGGTATCATTGCCATCGCCCATTCCGGCCGCCGCCAAATCGGGGTACCCATCGCCATTGACATCGCCAAAAGCAATCTGCCGTCCGCCAATCAGGGCATTAGTGTGCCATGATGGAATCGTTTCAATCACGCCATCATTATTGTAAAATATAGCAATGCCCATATTTCTTCCGCCGATGGCCAAATCCAGATCGCCGTCGAGATCGACATCGGCAAAGGCAACATCGGTTGCCTGATAAATACTATCAGATACCCATTGAATAGAGAAATCGCCATTGTCGTTAAAATAGATATGCTGATTGAAGTAGGCCTGAATCAGATTATTACCCTCGGAAAAGATGATATCCATATCGCCGTCGCCGTCGGGGTCACCGGTGGCGCAGGAAAACGCCAGAGTCGGATTTTCCAGAAAAACTGGTTCGGATAAAACACCGCCATTATTAAAATAAACTATCTGGCTCTCGACCGGACAACTCGGCGGCTCACCGAGAACAGCGACAACAACATCCGGATCACCATCATTGTCGAGATCGCTAATATATAAATTACCGGAGGGACTGTAATTTTGTGAATACCAGTCAGGCTGGGCTGAAATAATACCATTATAATTATTATATATTGCGTCTCTTACGCGGTAGCCATCCAGACCGTTGGAAATTATTAAATCCTTCCAACCGTTATTGTCGAAATCAGCCCAGCCTATTCCGGTCGGTGCGGTATTAAAGCCTTCCCAAATAGGCTCATATGAAATTGTTATTTCCGCATTTGCCGGAAAATATACAATCACTAAGAACAATATACATGCAATCGTTATTTTTTTCATTGAGGCACCTCAATAATTATATTTTAAATGTTCATGATTCAATTTTATCCGATATCGATAATAAATTATATTTCATAATAATTTTAAATAGTTTAGGATTATTGGAATTAATAGGGCCAATACAATTGTCAGGACAATAATGCTCGATAGCATAATGGCGGTTAATTTTTTTCCAATATATTTGGTTAATAGCGCCAGTGACGACAGGCACACCGATGTCGAGGTCAGCGAAAAGGCCATAGCCGTTCCCAAAGAAAGATTATATTGCTGGATCAAGGGCTGTAAGAAAAGAACATCAGCACCATTGCAGAAATAAACCGGCACTCCGACCACGATGACCAGTAAAATTCCTATTATATTATTTCCAAAATCATAACTTTTTAATAATGCCCCCGGCGCCATTAATTCCAGCAAAAAACCGAATGGTCCCGCAATCAGCAGATAAGGCGTAATTTTCTTTAGAACATTATATGTATTTAGATAGATGTTATAATTGTCACAATTACATCCGGCTTTTGCCTGACATTCAATTGACAATGCAGAGGACTTTGGCTTTTCGATTCTTTTGTAAAAAAAACCGACCAGATATCCGGTTGCAACCGCCAGAATAAAAGAACAAAATATGCGAATTATTAAATATTTAAAACCTAACACCGATGCCGATAGCATAATTATATATGGGTTTAATAACGGTGCCGCAACAGTGAATGTTATAATCGTCCGAAACGGGACTTTATCTTTTAGAGCGCTGATCAGCGGAACGGTACCGCAGGAACAGACAGGAATTATCGAGGCATAAATAAAGGCCAAAATAGGGTTCTTCGGTATGAATCTTTTAATTCGCGAAAAATATTTTTCCAGAATAGAAGCTAAGAATACTCCAATAATTACCATTAGGAATAATTCTATTAAATATTCATAGGCCAGAAATAACCATCGCGGAAGATTGGAATAGAGCAAGCAATCCCGGCGGTTGTCATATGAAATGCCATAGGCCGTTTTATAGATCAAATCTGCCAACAGCAAAAAAATAGAAAAATAAACCAGAATCTTAATAAATAGTTCTCGGGGACGATATAAATTTCTATTTAGTAGTGGTAATTCGACAATTGTGCTTTTCATGTGACTAATTTGGGGCATCTTAATATTATTGGTTTTATAAATAAGCAAAAGTGAGGAGTTGGAATTGTATGTTTCTCCTGTTCAAATCCTATTTAGCACCGCCATTTCCATATCAATATTAAAGGTTCCGTTTTAGATTATTCTTTCATCCGTCTTGATAAATTTTAATACAATCAATTGAATGTTATAAAAAGTTATGTTGCGGGAAAAATTATAATTACTATATTTAATTCTAATTTAAACGGGTATTTAGTTGAGTATTAACGAATTATATAAAAGCGTTCTTGAGGGCGAGCCCAACAGCGAAGAGAAACTATTTTCCCTGCTTTATGAAAGATTCGGTCATTTTGCAGACCATAGGATTTGGGACAATGAGGGAGCCCAAGAGGTGGTTCAAGAGGCAATGGCCGTTATAGGCGCGGAATATAAGAATATTAAGATTGAAATAAGTTTTGCCGCTTGGGCATATAAAGTGTTGGACAACAAAATCTTAACCTACATCAAAAACACTCAGCGGAAGGGGAAATTGGTTCCGGTGAATGATGTTGCTGACAATCTTATCACATTATCAAGCGATCCAGATTTGAAATTGAAATTGCTGGAATGCCTGAAAAAAATTAATAATCATATTCACCGACATGCCCGAATATTAAACCTGCACTACCAAGGTTTTTCGACATCGGATATTTGTAAGAAAATGAAGATTAACAGGCAAAATGTATACCTGATTCTCCATCGGGCTCGAATTGCCCTTGAAAAATGTTTGAAAACCGGAGATATTGAATAGTGAACCGATGTATTAACAATAAATCCGAAAAATTATTGCATGCTTATGAGTTGGGCATGCTTTCAGGTGAAGAATTGGGAGAATTTGAACTTCATCTTCTGGAATGCGATTATTGTTTTCAAAAAATAAAGGATTTAAAAAAAGCCGCCAAATTACTTCGATTCGATACCGATATTCAAAAGACTGTATGCGATTTGGATGATGAATCCAAACATAAAACCAATATTAATAAAGAATATTCCCATTCGAGACCAATTCAGACCAGAGTCTTTCCTTTGGCCATAGCCGCAACGATTATATTTATATTTCTGATTCTATCCCCCTGGCATCTTGAGTTAAAACTGGATCAGAATGCAATTGCCGATGAAAATCGACTGGCCATTATCAATTTTGAAAATCTATCGGATGAATCTGACGCCGATAGACTTGGGAAAATTATTCCGTATTTATTAATTTCAGATTTATCTGAAATCGGAAATTTCAATATCGTTTCGGATCAAAGACTGATTGATATCATGAATTTACTCGGATTTGACAATTCTCAAAAAATCAGCATGGATCAAGCCACGCAGATTGCATCCTTGGCCAAAGCCAAGTGGATGCTTAACGGCTCAATAATCGAAAACGATTCCGAAATCGTTATTGCCACGCAATTAAGCGAGGTGACGTCAGGTGATATAATTTCAGGGCAGCAGGTTATCACCAAATCAAATGAGGATATTTTCTTGGTAGTGGATAAATTGTCGGCTTTGATTATAAAGGATTTATTCCGTCCGGGCGATTCAGCTATCAATCGAGACAGAATGGTTTCTGAAATTACAGCGACCTCTCCGCAAGCCTACCGATATTTTATAGAGGGACGAGAAAATTATAATAAGTACTATTTTGATAAAGCCAGGAAATTATTTGAATTGGCGATTGAAAATGATTCGACCCTGGCAATGGCTTACTACTACCTGGCATCATTAAAAGATCGTAATTATATATATAAGGCGATTGAATACTCCGATAAGACGACCCAATTGAATCGGGACTACATTAAATTATTCGAATTGGAATTGAATGATAAATATGATAGTGCAACAATACTGCTACATGAAATACTAAATAAGTACCCTGACGAGAAATTTGCCTATTATAAATTGGGCCAATTCGCCGCGATGAAAGATCATTGGGAAATGGCCATCAATTTCTACAATAAGGCGATTGAAATTTATCCCCTTTATAAGAGGGCCTATAACAGTCTGATTTTTGCCTATAATAAGATTGAAAATTCAGAAAAATCACTTTGGGCCTTGAATAAATATATTGAACTGGCTCCCGATGAGGCCAACCCATACAACTCACGCGGTGAATTATATGCGCGTATGGGTAGGCTTGATGATGCTATTGAATCATTTGAGACAGCTCTTAATATTAAGCCCGATTATTATTATTCCTTGTGGAATCTTGGAATAATGCAAGTCTTTAAAAGAAATTATGACAGGGCCGACAGTTGTTTTGACATCCTATCAAAATCCGAGAGCGACTACTATCGCTCTGCAGGCGAATATTGTAAAGCGTTTATTCCTTATCATAGAGGTCAGTTTAACGAAACGATGCGAATCCTGGATGACTGCCTCGATCGAAATAGTCAAGCCACGGTTATGGGAATCGAGGCCAATATCAGAGAATTGAAGGCCTTCGTCTATGAATCTATGGGCGACTATAAAAGTGCCCTAAGCGAATTTATTAAATCCTATAAGGCGAACAAAAGGGATTATCCTGATGACAATATTTCCTATTCGGAATCGTACGCCAGATTAACGGCTCAGACGGGCGATTTTAAGAGGGCCCTTGAAATTGCCAATCAGATGAAAAATGAATCAATTGATAAAGATACCGGGCTTCATAAATATTGGTTTGCCATGGCGTCAATTTCCTTTTATCAAAATGATATGGAAGAAACGATTGAAAGACTGAAACGTTTGAAAAGCCTTGATGGCAATTGCAAATGTTTCCATGTTCACTATTTACTCGGTTTGGCTTATCTTCGATCGGAAGATTATGCCGGGGCGATTAAAACATTCGAAGAGCAATTGAATTTTTTCAGCATCCTTCGCCTGGATCATAATTCATGGAATGTCAAGATGCATTATTATCTTGGAATGGCTTACGAGAAATCGCATTGGAATAACGAAGCAATTGAGCAGTATGAAACATTTCTTGATATTTGGAAAGAGGCCGATTCCGGTATTATCGAAATCGATGATGCCAGAGAACGGTTGGCTCGATTAAAAAGCAATTCCTAAACGGTTCTTCAATCATATTTAATTAAATCTAATATCCTTGTGCGGATATTAGTGCTCGGCGCCATTCGAATTATCCAAAAACCGAACCAAAGCACCCCACCTCGAATCGACCTGAAAGCCCCGTTTGGTGTAGAATTTCCTTAAAAAGAAATGCGTCTTCACCAACCGCACGCCCTGCTCAGTCATTCGCGTACAAAAATCCTCCAATAGGGCCGAACCGATTCCATTACCGATTGAGGCCGGAGCAATAATAGAACCGTCAAGATGTACGATATCTTCACCGTCATAACGATAGCACAATCCCCCGACAATCTGATCCTGGCTGTCAAAAACCAGAAGGAATTGATCTCGCTCGGTAACGGTTTTAGGGTAACCCTCCTTGAAGAAGAGACGGTACAACTGTCCGATTTCCGCCGGTTGTTTCGGTTCGGCGATATAGTATTTTTCGCCGTACTTATCGGTTATGACGGTTTTGACCATCACCTGTTTGCGCTCGCTCTCTCCGACCGCAACCACTTCCAACTGTTTGGCCTCACTTGCCTTCGGGAAAATAATCTTGCTGAATAGATTTCTATCGGCGGCATCATCCAGAGTTGCCTGCAATTCCGAGAGCTCTATCAATTGCATGGCCGAGCGCTCGGGATGGGAATACATTCTTTCTAACAGGCGCGTAAAAGCCGTTTTGGTAGATTCACCGGCGTCGGAGAAGTAGGTTTTGGAGTAAAGATAATACCGGATTATCTCAGGATATCGGTCAAGTCGATAAAGCCGCAATAACTCATGAATAATCTGTTCGCGCGCCTCGGCCGTGGCCTGACCGCTCAACTCCGCCCATTGATGGTAACGATTGATGGCATTGCATAAAGGCAATGGCAGATACAGCTCTTTTTGGAGCTTTTCGAGATATTTCTCAAGAATACTTTTCAGAAGCGTTTTATTATAGCTAATCGGATTTTCGTCCAAATCTGCCAAAAGCGAATTTAAAAAAGTCCGTCCCTCATCGAGCCCCAATTCTTCTATGCAGGCATCAAACATCCAGTTAATATTGATGAGCGATCGGCACCAGGGATAATGGGCTGTGGTCTTTTGATAGAACTGCTTGACAATCGGCCCAATCAATGAAATAGGTTTATCATAATGGCGCCAGCCGGTCAAAGATAAAATCGTTGCTCCCTCGATAAAATCCTGAAAGGGAACAACCAGATTTTCGGGGCTGATGGCTCCGGGAATAATTCGCTTGCCGCTAATTTTCCATCCCCTGAAAATAGCGGTCAATCCTCTAATATAAAGTTTTCGCCATGAGGCTTGATCGGCCACTGATGATGAGTTCCGGCGACGTTCCGAATATTCACGGATCTTCTCCCACATGGTTAATTGTCCCAGATAGACCAATGATCTCGCACCCAGTTCCGGCCGGCAACAACCCAGACGCGGAAGGACTTTGGAGCCGTACGGATGGCTCGAAATAGCCAACAACCAATACAGAGTTTCCATCACCGAGGCGTATTTAACATCATCATCAATAATGATTTGAAGATCAAAATGCTTCCCGAATTTCGTATTGATACTAACGCGATACCTCAGATACTGCCTTCGCGATGTTATTCGACTGACCCAGATGTTTTCCGGATTAACATGATCGAGCTCAAAATTATCCTGATCAAAGGCTAACAGGACCGATTGTTTTAGGAATGTAGTCTGCATTAAGACTTCTTTTAATTTATTCTTCTCATCTTCGGTCAACTCATCACCAAAAATAAATTTTGATTCCCACTCATCTTTTTTATAGGTCGGAGTCTGAATCGACAGATTCATTTCATAATGCTTTATTACCTGATCCAGATAATCTTCGGCGGCTTTGGATAATTGCGAATCGGCTTTGTGAAGTATCCAACTGGCCAGTTCGCATCTGACCGTATCATAGTACTGCGGATGAAATTTTGCAAAATCTGCCAAAAGATGTAAAATATGCACAAATTGCCTGCGAATTGTATCGGAGACCGGCCAGTTCATTCGAGTCCGATAATTAAAAAGGCGACGACGCAGATCCAGTAATCGGCGCATACTGAGATCGGAGGATGCGATGGCGGCGATTGATTGGTCATCGAGAAACGGCAGACCCGATTCAATAAAGGCCGGCAAGGTTTTGCCATAATCGAGCGATGGTTCATCAAGCAAAAGGGTCCTGTAGGCCAGCGAACGTATTTTAAATTCGGGATGATTTGCTAAAGCTACCAACCGCTTTCGAATTACGCCAGCAATACGCTCATCAGTATCCTTTATTTCGCGGGCCAGTTGATTTATGGCTCGCATGGCGTGATCGGTTTCGCCAAAGAGGGAATTTACAATTTGAGAGTTGATAGCTGAAAGAGTATTATCTGGCAAAATATGAATCTTTTCGCGGCTGGGATGATTTTCTTTGCTTTCAGATAGGCTCGGCAGGAAAACGCGTTCGGTGAAATTCCCAGATGCGGCATCCCAACCCTCTTTACAGGGGCAAAATTCAATTAACGATGGATTCCCGATCCAAAGCGATGGTTGCCGAGCCAGAAGGCCAAGGTCTATGACATTGCCATTAATATCATATACCAGATCGCCGATTTGGATATTATTTTCCGTTTCGGTTTCCCTGATCTCAAGCGGAATATTATCCTGAATATTTAGCAGACCCTTGCCGGAAATCTGGATGGTATCTTCCAGAATTCCCAAATCGCGATAAAACCAACGGGGTAATCTTATTTTCAATTTCCCCAATTTGAGTTCAATATACTTGCTCCTATAAAGCTCTTTAATTATTTCCTCGAAATTGTGCTCAATATTTTTCCTTTTAAGCGAACCTTTGGGCGTCAATTCGTCATTATCAATTGAAAAATCACGGTCGAGTATGGCAAAATTAACAACTCTCTCGTAGGCGGCCAAATCTTTATTGGCATTAGAAATGATTTGATGAAAATATTCCCGCTTATCATTTTCACTGCTAAATCCTTGAATGACCGGATCATCATTATCGGGCACAATTAATAATACATTATACTCGCGGGCATCGCCCACGAGAAACGCCCTTTTGGCGCCGGGAACGCCATCGAATTTTTTCTCCACCTGTTGCGGGGCAATAGTCTGCCCTTTGCTGTTTTTATAAATATCCTTAAGACGATCAACAATTCTCATGTGACCATCGGGAAGAACCATGAACAGATCGCCTGTGGCCAGCCAATATTGATCTTCCCCCCCGAAGGTAATAGGAATTTCATCGCCGGGTCTTTTATCGGTTAAATATCGAGCAATATAAGCCCCGGATATTTCGAGCTCTCCCTCCGCCGTTAAACGCGTATTTGTCAGCGGAAGCGGGATTCCGATAGAATTATCCTGATAATCATTGGGCGGCGTCATTGTTATACCACCGGTGGCTTCGGTCATGCCAAATCCACTACAGAGTTTGACGCCGTTGTTATTGAAGAATTTAAATACGGTTGGCGCCAGATATCCGGCCGCAGACAGTCCCCATCTTAAGCCACTTCCAATAACTTTGCGAATTTCCTCATTCTTTTTTGAGGCTGATGAAACCAATTCCATTTTTTCCAGGCATCGTTCCTGAATCTGTTGCCATCGTATGGGAACGCTAATCAATCCGGTTGGACTCAAGCTGGATAGCAGACTTAATAATGTTTCGGTCGATGGATTGCCGGGGAAAATATAGGTTCCACTCCAATAAATAGTCCCCAAAAGTTCAAAGTATCTTCCAAAGGTATGATATAAGGGCAAATAGCAGAGAAGTATTTCTTCATTACCCACTTCCGGTAATGCGGCGGCTCGGGCAAATCGCTTGGTGACTAGATTATACTCTGAAAAAGAAATTCCCTTGGGTAAACCGGTTGAGCCCGAGGTGAACATCACGGTATTAACCTGGTTTAATTTATTTCGAGGATGTTCTTCAATAAGCGACTTTGTCTCGCCTGCGGATAGTTTCAAACAGACATCGCGAAATATATTTGCTACCTGACCATTTTGCTCGGCCTCCGGCAAAATGGCGTAAATAATGAAATTATTATTAACTTTTTTTTGAACATCCTGAAGTTTGTCCCGATGTTCGGCGCTGTCGGTCAGGACGATATTTATTTCAAGCTCATCAAAAATATAAGCGATAGTATTGGCGTCAAAATGGACATTAAGAGGCGTAACCGGAATATTGTAAAACAGGCAGGCTAAATCGGAAAAAGCCGACTCCACGCAATTATTCGAGACTATGGCAACTCTCGGCAATTTATTAATTTTTAGAAGTCCCGCGGCCAGCGATTTTGTCCGTTGATCGGTGATTTGATAACTCCAATTGGTCACTTCCTGCCCGGACATATCCCGGAACAGGGTTTTATCGGGAAACGATTTTACTCGATGCCGAAACATATCGAGAAGAGAATACTGACTGTGAGCAATTGCCCTCGCCGCTGTTTCGGCCCATTGATAGCGATGTCCTTTGTCCGGAAGAGATGTGAGAAAATCGGTATGACCGGTTAGATTCAAATATCTATGCCAGATTTCGGAATCTTGAACAGAGGCATAGGTAGAGAATAAAAGTTCGTCGGCCATTTTAAATAATGATATGGCGAGTTCCCGATTCTTACCTGAATTATTGTCTCGATTATTCCAGCTTTCGAGTAACTGCGTAAAATTTTCAATTTGCAATTTATTATTCATACTTATTTCAAATCATTCTCACTTAATACCTTTGACAAAATAGCCTTAATTAAACGTGAATCAAGCAGAAATTGATACGATTGATTAATCCAAAAAACCGGTATCAAAAAAGCCCGGTCAAAGCCGGGCTCTTTTGATTGCGAATAGATATTACTTAAGCAATACCATTTTCTTTGATTGTGTAAATTCACCGGCCGTCAGGCGATAGAAATAGACACCGGAGGCGACTGAAACGCCCTGGGAATTAGTCCCGTTCCAATTTACAGAATGATAACCGGCATCCATTCTTTCATCAATCAAGGTAACAACCTTGCGTCCAAGAATATTATAGACCTCGATGTTGACGTCGGAAACTTGCGGAAGGGCGAAATTAATTACCGTTGTCGGATTGAATGGATTCGGGTAATTCTGACCTAGTTCAAAATTATCCGGAAGAACATTCAACTGTGATTTCATTGTGTTACCGTCATAAGAGGCGACATCGATAGAAATAACATTATTGCCCCCGATCGAATTTACAATTGGACCGGATTCAAGATACGAATCCTTGTTCATGCTATAAATAATGGCGCGCGTAACCAGACCATCATAATGATATTCAACATTCATGTGTGAGGCATTTTCAGTTAGAGTCGGAATAATATCGCCTTCATAGGTAATATGTATGGCGCCAATCGGGGCATCCGTATTTTCAAGGGTAATGCATTCTCCGGCAATGGAAAATTCCGCGGCGGCCTCAATCATAGGTGAAAGTTTGGGAATCGGTAAAGCATCTCCTACGATAATCCTGATCATATATACCAGATCAGCCACCGTAAGAGCAATGCCATCTCCATTAATATCACTTGCCGCAATCTGACCTTCCACATTTACGGTGAAAGCGTTCAATCCGTAAATGAAGTACCCCGTATAAACAACGGCGTCGGCGATTTCATTGGGAACGCCATTAAGATTTATATCGCCCCGACCATCAATGGAATCGGGACAAATAATATCTATTCCGCCGTTGGTGAAATCAATACAACGTTCTGCCGTCGGTTTATCCGGACCATCCGGAATCATACAGTCATTATGAACACCGTAATAACCGGGGAAACCGTAGGTATAATCGGTTATATCGTTGCCATCCCAACTGCTGACCAGACGGGAAACCCAAAGGGTATCGCCATTTTCGGAGGAGAAAGAATTATCGCCGCAATCAATCCAGAAGAAGTTCACGGGAACAAATTGGCAACCGAGAGTATAATTGCTACTTACCAGAAAATCAATGGTGGCGATATCTCCGCTGAAACCGTTAAAATAGCATCCCGGATGGTAAGCCCCATTATTCATATCCGCCATACCAACGATTCTCAAGAGTCCGGAAGGACATCCGTTATCGCAATTTCCAAAGGGGCCAAAACGATAGGTAAAATATTCCCAATCACAGTTATCAAAGAGCTGGCCCGATTCAACCCCGGCCGCAACCAGAGCCGAATTGTCATAGGCGATAAGTAAATCAAATCCAGCAACCGGCTTGGCCGATCCATGGAAAATAACATCAAGATATTCATGATGTCCCTGATAAACATTATGAGCCTTTTCAATCTGGACTCCAAAACATTCGTCGATTTCCACATTAACCTTAATTGAATCGGTGGCCGAATCTCCGCATTGATCATACGCAGTGACATGGATCCAATAGTCGCCCGTGGTATCGGGAATGAAACAGATAGTTCCATCACCGGAAATATATTCGCCGTTAGAAACGGCGACATTACCGAGGTTGTTGTCGGCATCCCAGATACCAGCCGTGAAACAAACTTCTTGTCCGGGATAGGTATAGGCGGTAAAATCGTATGGAAGATCAATGGTCGGGGACTGATTAGCATTTATAGTAATCAAGACAATGTCCTGAACCGTTACTCCACATTCGTCGACGCTTTGAAGAGTGACGGAATAGGTTTTCTCTTGAGTCACATGCAGGCATATTTTATTATTCAAAGCATCATATGTCCCGAGTGCCGAAATTACGCCGCAGCTGGCTAAGTTGCCGTCAACATCATTGCCAAAGGCATACCAGCATATAGTAGTATCGGCATTGCAAACGAAATAGGTCGTATCTTTGCCGGCATACGCTACCGGCGCATTATTGAATGAATAGGTGATTACGAATTGATCTTCGCAGAAGGCTCCGCACGAATCAAGACACTTGACTACAACGGTATCAGTCTTATCCATTGACGGAGTATGGACCCAATTGCCGTTAGTAAGCGAGCCCGGTCCGGATACCAATTCACAGCGGTTAAAATTACCGTCGATATCGGAAGCGCAAATCGGGAAACTGAGTTCAATCGGGGCACATAAGAATATAGACGTATCATTGGGGACTT
>JBDRRI010000120.1:0-5589 GCA_043825815.1 Candidatus Zixiibacteriota bacterium | reverse complement strand
CGAGGTTGACAATATTGCCAGATGCGGATCTATCGAATGAGCCCCCTCAGAATCGTCATTTACCAGTTTATCATCGGCTAATAGCGATGCGCCCGAGGAATTCAGATATTGCAGATATATATCTCTGTGGCCGTTTCTATGATCGGTCCAGGAGGAGATAAGTTTCCCTGATATTCCGATGGTAATAATCGGCTCTGTTTTTTGAATTAACGGCTGACAACAAGAAATGGTATCTCTGACCCCGGCCAAAGCAAACCCGGTCGTGAACCGTTGTAAGAGAATATTTCCTTCGGAGTTGCTGGAACTCCAGACCATATTGAGATCGCCGGTTGAATTGACATCCAGACCGATATTCCAATCGGCATAATCGGGATCAGTTCCTGATATTTTAATATTGCCACCGGACAGGCCAGAGGCGGGAATATATCTTTGCATATAAACATTCTGAACCCCGCCCCTATTATCCAGCCACGCAATAGCATATCCATCGCGGGTGGAATAAGCCAATTGGGGTAAATATTGAGCCGAATCATCATACATTGCTTCGATAATTCCGAGATTACCGCCGCTGAGTGATCCATTAGCATTGACCAACTGGAAGAAAATATCAGCATTGCCGTTGCGATAATCCTCCCACACCACGGCCATACCGCCCAGGTGATTAAAGACAATCGACGGCGACCAATGCTCCGCCGAACCGGCATCGGTGTTAATCTTGATTGGGGCGGTCAAAGGAATCCCGGCCGAGGAGAAAATGCGAAGCGAAATATCAGTAGTCAGACTATGATCCTCATAGGCTACCGCAACATACTGCGGGCCATAACTGTCAAGATCAAATGGTCCAGCATAATTCCCGGTCGGAATATCATTGACAATAAAAGGCTCCAAAGTCTGATTTAGATTACTATCGTACCCGGCCAGATATATCATTCCGCTGGCCTGATCCCGCCAACCAAGATAGAATCCACCAGTACCATTTGATACGGCCTTTGGTTCAATTGAATTGTACCCATCGGAACGTCCTGCCAATTCTATATTGTTACCTACTGCTGTTCCGTTGGAATCATAGGCCTGCCCGAATATTTTATAATATCCATCGCGATCATCCTGCCAGACAACTGCGAATTTGCCATTTGTCAATACAACAGCATCGCTGTATCTTTGATCAAATGTCGCCGGAGAAACTGTTTCGGAAATTTTAAAATCGTCAAATTCAGTGAATTTGGGAGCAACCAATGAGAAATTATAATCGGGCGGTTCGGCATCATTAGGCACAAATATCTGTTGGTTATGCAGTATTAAGCGTTGAGATTCGATGCTATCGGAGGCCACACCAGCCCCCGAAAATAAGAACCATATTAAGCCGAATAAAATAGAATAAAATCTAATCATAGTTATTTCCCATCATAAATATTTTTTACCACAACCCTTGACTGCAAACATTATGCCGATAATTCACGAATGTCCCTTTAAATCGACAGATCTCCGCCACCCCTATCCCCTCATAAATCAATAGGATATCTATCCAATTCGGGTCGGGGAAGATGTAACGTCCAATCTCATTTACGATTTATAGCAAACTGATTCATAAAAATGAATCTCCAGTTCGCTTTATTACAATGGCGGATTTGATTAAGTTGTTACTCAAGACCAATATATTGCTAATTGACGATTCTGTCAAGAAACTTAGAATCCGGGAATTTGTCCTCATCTTAACTAAGAAAATAAAAAAATTATAAACTTAAATGCAAGATATCCGTCTTTTAAGCGGCTAAGAATTAAGAAGAGGGCAAAAACCCGGGAGTTATGATTGAATCTATTTAATATATTTTCATATTTCAATCGATTACCAATCCTATTTTGTTTTGTGTTTGTCAATTGTTTTATAATTGAACTGGCGATATCGCAAACTTCCCCATCTCGACAAAATGAAATGGACAATATTTTTTATTATTCCGATTCCAATAATAATAGTGAATCGGCTAAGACTCTAATCGATACGGCATACCTGAATTCATATATTCTCGGAAAAATGAACCAGTATCATATCCCGGCCGTGACCGCTTGTGCCGTTAAGGGCGATAGTATTATCTGGTCGGGCGCGTATGGAACGGCCAATTTCGGATCGAGCGCCCCGGCAACCGATTCGACTATATTTATGATGGCGTCCATATCAAAAACAATTACCGGCTCGGCAATAATGCATCTATACGACCACGGCGCTTTTGAACTTGATGATAACATTAATGACTATATGCCGATTGAAATCATAAATCCATATTTCCCCAATGATACTATAACCTTCAAATCACTCCTGTCACATACGTCTTCCCTCGATGATAACTGGACGGTAATGTATTCCACCTACTGCGAATATGATTCTTATTGGCAGTTGGAGGATTATACTCCGGCTTATTTCATCCCCGGCGGCTTTTTTTATAATGCTACCGCGAATTTCGAAGCCTGGGCACCGGAAACAAGCTGGGAGTACTGCAATCATAATTTTGTCTTATTAGGCTATCTGGTCCAGATGATTTCTGGCATAACGCTTAATCAATATTGTAAAGATTCAATATGGACACCCCTTGGAATGGATAAAACTTCATTCTTCGTAGCCGATCTCGACACCAACAATATGGCAATGCCGTATCATTGGGACGGGTATAGCTATCAACCTTTGCGACATTTCAGCTATGCTGATTATCCGGCCGGGGCGTTACGGACGAGCGCCAAACAGCTGGCTCGTCATTTGATGGCCTATATAAACTATGGCACTCTCAATGGAGAAACTATTCTCGACAGTGCCACCGTAGAATTGATGACGACCTCATCCTTCCCGTATCTCTACCCCAATATTGGGTTGATCTGGTTCAAAGGGATAACATCTGATGGAAAGATATTATGGAGTCATGGAGGCGGCGATCAGGGGGTCAGTACTCTGTACGGGTTTTGTCCCGATGGAAGATATGGCGCGGTGGTTCTAACCAATGGCGAGGCGGCCTCGGGCACCAATCAAATATTCAATACGGTACTGAACTTCGTCGCTGAATTTCCATTTGATCTCGATGATGATGGTATTCTTGATTCTGATGACAATTGTCCTTATATGGCCAATTCGGAACAGGAAGATGCCGATCTGGATTCAATTGGTGATATATGCGATAATTGCCCCAATTACTTCAATCCCGATCAATCTGACGGAGATGATGATGAGGCCGGTGACGGCTGTGATAACTGTCCCGATTATTATAACCCTTTCCAGCTTGACGATGATAGTGATAATATCGGGAATTTGTGCGATAATTGTATTCAAGATTACAATCCATTTCAGGAGGATATCGACAACGATTTGGTTGGAGACAGTTGCGATAATTGTCTCGATATTATCAATCCGGATCAGCTTGATACTGATATGGACGGGATCGGCGATGCCTGCGACTATTTATGCGGCGATGTTAATAACAATCAAATCGTAAATATTCTTGATATAACTTTTCTTATTGCATACCTCTACAAGGGCGGGCCGGAACCTGTTTTTTTGAGATCGGCCGATGTTGATGGTTCTGATCAAATAAATATTCTCGATATTATCTACTTAATTCAATACTTATATCGCAACGGCGATCCCCCCCATTGCCGGTAATTCCCATTATTGGGTATTGCGAAGAAATCCCCTCTTACCCCGAGGGGATTTTTTTATTTCTATTCCGTTCTGATTATATCGGCGGGGTTGGCCCGGGCCGCCTTATAAGCCTGCGAACCGGCCGCCATCATTGCCACAATTAAAGAAATTACCGCCGTAATCAGGAAAACATCTATTCCAATACTGGTTCGAATTGGATAGTAGGAAATGAAATCTTTGGCCATAATGTACGCCAGAGGCCAGCCGATACCGGAGGCGATAATTATTAAAATTATAAATTCTTTTGACAATAACGAAACGATATTGCGCTCCGAGGCACCCATAACTTTGCGGATTCCGATTTCTTTGGTTCGTTGCTGAGCCGTATAGGTAACCAGGCCCAAAATCCCAAGAGCAGCGATTCCGATAGCGCCGATACAGAAGAAACCGAACATGGCCCGCATTGAGCGCAATTCTTCAAAGGTCTCCAAAATTTCAGTTTCCAGAAATGAATAGGTAAACTCCTCGCCGGGAAAATTTTTCTGCCACAATTCATGAATTGAGGCGATTGAACCGGTGATATTATCGGCCGGCAATTTTACCATCAGGGTTCGAGCTTCGTCCGGCTTGATTCGGATAATATTTACTTTGTTGTAACTGTGATTGAGGGCCGACCCGTGGAAATTTTTAACGACACCAACGATTTCAAAAAAGCCGTCTTTTCGGTAAAGCCGGTGACCAATTAATTTGTCGATTTGTAATTCATCCCGCGCCGATTCGGTCACCAATATACTCTGGGTCTGATCCTCGGGGCGATCCGGTAATAGATTCCGTCCCTCAACGATTTCAAGATTTTCCATCAGAACGAAATCATAATCAGTGGAGAATAATTTGACTACAATAGCCTCTTCCCGCTGCCGTTCTTCGGTCGTATAAAAAAGGTATCCGGGATTGCGTTTACGTCCCGGGGCGAAATTAATGACGGTAGCATTAAGAGCGAGTCCGCCGGACAGAATTTCGTTTTTCATAAGTTGTGCCTTATCGGACAGATTTTCACCGTCGAAATCAACAATTAGAATATTTTTCGTTTCATAACCTAAATCAGTCCCCATAACCAGATTGACCTGCTGATAAATGACATAGGCCACAAATACAAACATCGTGGCGATGGCGAATTGAAAGACAACCATCGCCTTTCTTAAAATTGATTTTGATGATTTAATTCCGATTTTTTTCTGCAGGACGGTTATCGGATTGAATCGGGACAGGTAGAGAGCCGGGTAAGAACCGGCCATGATTCCGACAATTATCATGATACCAATCGTTCCCAATATCATATAGACATTATTATAAATATCGGCCATCATCGGTCGGGCCAGACTCGGTTCCAAAACGGCCTTGAATATTTCATATATAAAAACACCTAACAGCGTGGCAAAAACAGTCAATATAATCGACTCGCCCAAAAACTGATAAATGAGGTCTTTTCGATTAGCTCCCATGACTTTGCGGACACCTACCTCTTTGGTTCGCTCGGAGGCCTTGGCGGTGGAAAGATTGAAGAAATTGGCAATGGCCATAAGCAATATCAGACCGGCAATAGCGGCGAAATAGATGATAACCTCCATTTCGGCGCGAGGATTCAGTTCCCCCTGTGCACCGGGAAAACCGCGAAACATCAAGTCATTGAATGGCATAAGATACATGGCATATTGCGGACGTTCTTCCGACGGGAAGTATTGGTTCTTGATACTTTCGATTTTGGCGCCGACCGCTGCGATATCGGCATTTTCGGGAAATATCAGGTAGAGATGCTCGGTATATTCCCGACTCCAACTATTAATATCCTCTTCCTTGCCTTCGAGCGTCTTATAAGATATAATAAAATTAGTATGTTGTTGCGTGTTATAGGGAGTTTCTTTTAAGATGCCAGTAATGCGACATTCATACTTATCGTTGACGGTTAT
>JBDRRI010000119.1:0-18090 GCA_043825815.1 Candidatus Zixiibacteriota bacterium | reverse complement strand
TCTCGAATTGTCTTATAACCATCTTTAAATCTGCAAGTTTCTTCAAGGAGGATTCAAAATCAGGCTTTATCTCTAATGCCATTTCGTAGGATTCCATCGCTTTTTCCAAATTAGCGGACCGATAATATATGTCCCCGCGAGAATCATAAGGGTTTGGCTCGTCGGGTACCAGTTCGATATATTTGTTCATTGTTATTATTGCGTTTTCATAATCCTGATTTGCCTGGTATGAATATGCCAATTGATTTAATCCGGATCTAAAGTTTGGATCGATCTCAAGAGCTTTTTTAACAAATCTGATTGATTCATCGGAATCGCCAATGGCAAAGGTATAAACGCCCAGATAATAATGCATATATTTTTCATTAGGGTATTTTCTTACGCCTTCTTTTAAAATCTCAATCGACTTTCTTGGATTTTGGTCAATTAAAAAGGCCGCACGACTATTAATATAAATCTTTTCCTGTTTGCTGACTCGATCAATCTGACTCAGTGCTTTCCTAATATAATCTGTTATAGACGGACTTGTAGAAATTAGAGATAATTGATAATATGCCATGGCAAAAGTTGAGTCATATTCGATGGATTCAAGGAAAAGGTCAACCGCCTCTCTTTCCAAAAACATATTCCAAGCTTCCAAGCCTTCAATATATTTTTTATAGGCTTGCGGTGAGTGTGTCGTAACATCGGCCACCGCTCTATCAATTTCCTCGCTTGCGTCTTCCGGTAGTGAAATATCCAATTTTATTTTTCGAGTAAGTTTGTCTATAACGCTGAAGATGTCATCCATTTCCGTTCCATTAATGCGCTGCGATGTGACGACCTGGCCGTTCTCTACATTAATCAATTGAGTCGTAATAATAATCTGTGGCTCCAGTTGTAAAATAGACCCAAAAATTATCCATCGAGCGTCAGTTTCTCTGGCTATATCAAGAGCCGTTTCCTTATCAATTCTTTTAGTGCCCTCCAAGCCCCTATTCTTTAGAACATCATACAGCCATTGATTGGACAGGACGCTAAGATATTTTGATTCGGACAAATCGGTTATTAATAAATTAGTGGCAATATCGCCAATTTTGGCCGAATCTTTTTCATCGGCTAAATTCTCAAAATACATGACAGCCATTCTATTCTGGGCGGCGAATGCCTCCAAATTCGGTTCAATTTCAATTTTCCACGGTTTTACAATTAAAATTATAAGGATGGCTGCGGCAAAAGCGAATGTGGAAACGAATCTTGTAACTCGACCGGCGCCGGAGCCCGGTTTTTTATTAGCATCCGATAATTTGTCGGCCGCAATTAGATCGGCATTAACCTCATCGACCACTTCCCGAAACTTCTGATTGTGGCGCATCAGTTTAGAAGAGGACGAAAATATTTCGGCCTTTGCCCGGCAATGATCGCATTCTATTAAATGGACTTCAAATTCCTCGGTTTCAACTTCATTCAGAAGACCGAGTTCCCAGGCGAATAGTTTTTCACCAAGCCTTTTATCAGAACAATTACTCATTATTTTAAATCCCCCTTTTCCAGGCAATATTCTAATAATGACCTGGCGCGGGATAAAATCGAATACATATTATTTCTCGTAATTCCCAATTTCTTGCATATTTCTTCTGTAGGAAATCCTTGAAAATTCAAATTTAAAATTCGGGCCTGTTTTGGATTTTTTTTACTCACTTTCCTGAAACAATTAATCAACTTATCAAGCAGTCGGTTATCAATATGGGTCTGCTTATCAGGATAACTGTCGGTTAACTCCAAAGTGGGCTTATATTTGGTATACTTTTTAACTTTTAAAAAATCAATCAACTTATTCCTTAAAACAACATAAGACCACGCGGAGAAATTGTTAATTTCTTCCATAACTTTATATTTCTTGCCGATTGTAATCAGGGCTTCCTGAATTATTTCTTCAGCATCCTCCGCTTTTATATTTTTATGTTGAAGTATAACCCTAAAACTTGCTCGTAAAGCCTGAAAAAGATTTTTTTCCGCAAGTTGATTATCACCTACGGCATCTCTATATAAGTCATTAACATTCATAATTTCTTATTCGGCAATCAATTAAGGTATAATAATATATTATTTTGGTATCGCATAATAATATTCTGACGCAAAAAAAAGACTCCGGTTGCATTTAATCTGCAAGACTTTAGAAAACATATCAATTCTATATATAAAAATGGGATTAGAATTAAAGTAATAAAATTATGGTTTCGTTTTTATAGTTTCTCCTGATAACCTCATACATTCCGCCAGCATAGAGAGGGATAGTCGGTGAATTATCGCGAATATTAAATCGAATTCAGATATGAGATGGAGAATTTCAAGTCATTTTTTTGAAAAAGGGGCTTATATCTTCTCTAAAATTATAGGAAATTAAAACCAATGGATAAAAAGGATCTGAAATGAGTAACAATTATTGCCGCGAAATAATGCGTAATTACAGGAAATATATTATCATTTTGATAATAATTTTATTGTTAAGCGGGGCAGACAAAGCCAAATCGGAATTGGCATCCCGGACCGAGATGGATCAGGTCGCCTTAAACTGGTTGACAAAAATTACCCATGATAAATCGTACTGGAGTGGTTCACAAGCACCCTCAATTAGTAATTCTTGGGAATTGAAATCGGGCGATACCGATCTGGCCCGAGTTTATGATATCGATCCACAGGGATTCATTGTCGTTCCAGTATTAAAAGAGATGGTGCCGGTGAAATTATATTCGGAAGAATCGAATCTTGATAGTGATCAGGAAGGCGGGGTAATTGCTCTGCTTCGGGAAATGCTCGGCTCAAGAATGAATCATTATCGCCGGGCTTTCGGCAGCCTGGATATCTCGCAACCGGTCGACGGCGAAGCCCTGTTCGGTCGCAATCAGAAATTAACCTGGGATAAAATGACCTTACCATCCGAGGAGTTCGAAAAAACCCTTCATGGTTCAACATTGAAATCTTTGGAAGAAGCCGGTCCGCTTTTAACCTCCAGTTGGCATCAAAGATCCCCCTATAATGATTATTGTCCGATCGGTTACGCGGGCCGGACAGTTGTCGGTTGTGTGGCCACCGCCGCCGCTCAGATTTTGTACTATTGGCAATGGCCGCCAAACGGAATCGGTACACATACTTATACCTGGGACGGCGATAATTCCTGCACCGGTCATTATACCAACGGTATGGAATTGAGCGTCGATCTCTCTGATACCTATGATTGGGTCGATATGGCCGATAGTTGCGACGAAGGCTGTTCCGAGATAACGAATGTCGCGCTGGCGGAACTTAATTATGAAGTGGCGGTGGCGTTCAATATGGATTTTGGCGCTTGTGGTTCGGCTTCATACGGTTCGCTCGGCGTGCATATTTACCCGGAATTATTCGCCTATAATAGTGATATTCAATTGATCCGACGATCTGATTATGATCTGGTTGGCTGGTATGATGTCGTTCGCGAGGAAGTAGATAATGCTCGTCCAATGCATTACCGAATCAATTATCATAATATCGTCTGCGATGGTTACCGGCAGTCAATTCCCGGACAGTACGAATACCATATGAATTATGGCTGGGGCAACGGCTTTAATGCCTGGTTTGTCCTTGATAGCCTGTATTGCTACTGGGTCCCGCCGGATTCGATCTGTCCATCCGAAGAAGACTATATGCTAATTAATATTTACCCACAGATGGAACCGATTCTGGATTATGTCGGATTCACCCTAAACGACGATGAAGCAGGCGGTAATGGTGACGGCATTGCCAATACCGGGGAAACAATCGCGCTGGATCTGACCATCAAGAATAGAGGTGCACAGGCGGATAATATCTCCGGGACGCTCTCTACCGCAGATACTTACATTAATATTACAAGTGCCGCGGCTATCTTTGACGGCAGTCTCACTCCCGGTGAATCAGGTACAACACAAACCCCTTACGAAATCGTGATAGATCCGCTCTGCCCCGATAATCATGTAGCCATTTTCGAGCACGTCGTGCAATGTAACGGCAATCTGATCTTCACCGATACATTTTATCTGTTTGTCGGGCAAACGGGCGGGTTTACCGATGATTTCGAAGCCGGGGTCGGATACTGGACTCACGATCACGTCGTTACCGGTTTCTCGGATGAATGGCATCTGGAAAGTTATCGAAAACAGAGCGGCGAATATAGCTGGAAAGCCGGCGGTCCGGGCGGTGAAGATTATTACCCCTCTCTTGATGCCGCTCTGATTACTCCGCCGTTTTTATTGCCCCATTATCCCATGTTGAATTTCTGGCACTGGTTCGGTACCGAAGAAGCCTATGACGGCGGGATTGTCATGATTTCCGCCGGCGACGGTAATTGGGAGCAGATATTCCCCGAAGGCGGTTATCCGTCGGCTATAACAACCAATCCGGCCTGCGCTCTTCCCGGTGGAACGCCCTGTTATTCGGGATATCAGGATTGGAGTCTGGAGACTTTCGACTTATCGTCATACTCGGGCGTGGTGCAATTGATGTTCCGTTTCGTTGCCGATGGAGCAGTCAATGACGAGGGCTGGTATATCGATGATGTTTCTGTCAAAGGGAAATATATGTGCGGCGATGTATCTAATAATGGCGTGATTAACATTCTGGATATCACCGATCTCATATCCTTTCTGTATAAGAACGGATCGGCCCCGGTCTCGATCTGGGCGGCTGATCTCAATGGGGATGGAACGGTTAATATCCTCGATGTGACCTATCTTATCGCTTTTCTCTATAAATCGGGTCCTGACCCCGACTGCAATTAATTATGGGAGGTACTTTGAAAAATATTGTTATTCTGACTATCATTATGTTTTTACTCGGCTTCGCAACTCATCCGAGTTTTGCGGCAATGCTTGAAAAACCGGATGCCGATCGGGTCTGTTCTAATTGGCTCTCATATATTGTTAATGGTCGTGGCGATTGGGCCGGTTCGCTGTCGCCGAGTATCTCTCTATCAATTCCCATTGAAGTTGAAGGAATAACGGTTGCTTATGCCTATAATATAGAGCCGGATGGATATATAATTGTCTCATTACCGGAGGAACTGGCGCCGATTAAGGCTTATTCGCCTCATGGCAAATATGATCCCAATAGGCCGACCGGGCTCCCGGCCATTCTATATGAGGATTACACGAACAAACTGGATATTATTTCAAACAATGAAGAAATTAGTTACGATGACGAAGTTAGCCTTGCTAATGAAAACCAGAAACGGCTTCGTTCTCTGCTGTTGCTTCCGAAAGAAGAGTATGTTGCCTATCTCGCCGGCAAGAGCGATGACAAAGCCGAGACGGTGGGACCGCTTATCGCAACCGAATGGCATCAGGGTGCCCCGTATAATAACTATTGTCCGATAGGAGATGGAGGGCGAACGGCGGTTTGGTGCGTTTCCACCGCTTTGTCGCAAATCATGTGGTACCATCAGTGGCCCCCGGCCGGATTCGGCGGTATTAATTATTATTGGAACGGCGACGGATCCTGCGGTGGAAGTTCGCCCGGGTTGATGTTATCGGCTAATTTCTTCGATAAGTACGAATGGGGCGATCTTTCGACTCCGAATGTCGCCGAAATCTGCGAAGAGGTGGGGAAGGCATATTCGGTTGATTACGGCGTCTGCTATTCTTTTGGTTCCCCGAATAATGTTTTGACGCTGTTACCGAACAATTTTGCGTATTCATCCGATGTCGTTCGTCGTAATCGGAATTCGTACAACGCCGCCACCTGGTTTGCGGTCATCCAGAATGAAATCAATGCCAATCGTCCGATTCAGTACTATATCTACGATCATGCGATTGTCTGCGACGGCTGGGCCACCGATGTCGGCGTTAATTATTATCATATGAATTATGGCTGGGGCGGAGGCGCTAACGGCTGGTACGCGATTGACAATCTGTATTGTAACTGGGCCGGATGCAATTATACCAATGAATATATGTTCATCAATATTGTTCCTGACAAAAGTATTATGTTCTACGCTGATACAATTGTCGGACAGGCGCCACTGGAGATTCAGTTCACCGGCTCTTCGGATAGTCCGGTCGAAGAGTGGGATTGGGATTTCGGCGACGGGAATTCGGCTGATATCCAAAATCCGACCCATACTTATGCCGATCCGGGAGTATATAATGTTGGCGTGACGATTCGATGGGGAGAGGAGTCGGAAAAAAGTAAAACCAGAGTATCATATATTTATGCACTTGCTGATTCGATTTATACCGACGTTAATGAATACGTGATCGAAGCGGGTGATCAAGTTGAAGTAATTGTCAATGCTTCCAATTTGATTCGCCTGACTGATGTTGATCTGCACATTGACTATTCCGGCAGTCTCGATCTTTATTTCGATTCCTGTTCCATTGCCGGTTGCCGGACTTCGACTTTTCAAGCTATTGATCTTATAGAAAACGATGTGACGAACAAAAAACTTTCTGTCTCTTTGATCGCGTGGGAATCGGGCTATTCCGTCCAGCCATGGCTTTCCGAAGGAGACGGATCGCTGATAAAACTATATTTTTCCTCCAATGCCCTGGCAAATCCGGGGGAGAGTACCACTATCCGACTTGATGGCTACGACTCACAAAGTACTGTCTTTTTCGGATCAATCAATGGCCAAGCCCATGATTATCTCCCCCGGGCCATCAATAGTACAATCAGAACCGAAGCGGTCTGCGGCGACGCTAATGCCGATGAGACGGTGAATATTCTCGATGTCACTTTTTTGATTGCCTACCTTTACAAAAACGGTTCGTCGCCGGTCTCTGAATGGTGCGCCAATCCGAACGGTGACGCGACCATCAATATCCTTGATGTCACTTATCTGATAAGTTACCTGTACAAACAAGGCCCCGTGCCACATTGCCAATAGGATGAGTATTATGATAAAGTCATATATTGTGGTTTCACTTTTATTGCTGATAGCGGCGACCGGCCTGTCACAGAATCTTCTCAACGGCCCGGAAAGTGTCGTCTATGATCTGGAAAACAATCGATATCTGGTATCGAATTATTACGATGGTGCCATTATTGAATTAAACAGCGATGGCGTGCAATCGTACTTCTATACCGGTTTACCCAATTCAAGAGGAATGACAATAAAGGATAATATCCTGTTTGTCGTTCATGATAACGGGGTGTCCGGAATTTCACTGAGTTCCGGGACTATTGTCTATGATATGCCGATGTCGGATGGACAGTTTATTAATGATATCGCGTTTGATTCCTCCGGCAATTTCTACATTTCCGATTATGTTTCAATAGCTGAGGGGGGCGGCATTTACAAAGCGAATTACGCTTCCCAGACCTTCGTTAAGCTGGTTGATCTCGATAATATCAACGGGATCACCTATGATTATGTCAACGACCGCCTGCTTGGTTGCGGCGGATATCCGACCTATCGGATTTTTGAAATTAATCCCGATAATGGGGTTGTTATCAATCAGGTTCCAACCTCGTTTGCCTCGCACGATGGCCTCGTGCTCGATCTGGTCGGTAATGTTTATGTCTCATCATGGCATACCGAATCGGTCTATCGTTTCAACTCAAATTTGACCGGGACACCGGTTATTGTCGCATCCGGGCTAAGCGGCCCAGCTGATATTTTTTACAATCGATACAAACATACAATGATAATCCCGAACCTGAACAGCAACTCGCTCGATACAGTCGCGATCAAGGCCGATCAGTTTGTTGCGGTCACTGAAGGCGATATTGTCACCGATAATGGAATTTCATGGTGCATAAACTGGGTTGATTACGATAATGATAATTACGACGATATCTTCGTCACCAATATCGATACCGACAATGCACTTTATCACAACAATGGCGACGGCACTTTCACCAGACAGACCGCGAGTGTAGCCAATAATTTGAGCGGGATCGCGACATTCGGTTCGACCTGGGCAGATTACGATAATGATGGTTATATTGACGCTTATAATACCAATTTCAAGGAAAACACGCCACGGATCAATCGTCTTTTCAAAAACAATGGGGATGGCACTTTTGCTGAAATCAGCGCCGGCTGGCCTTCTTCCGATGCCGGATTTTCGATCGATCCCGCCTGGGCCGATTACGACAACGACGGCCTTCTCGATCTCTATGTCGCCAATCATGAGGCGGTCAACTATCTGTATCATCAGACTTCAACGGGCTTTGAGAAAATAAATGTCCCACCCGTGAGCGTCGATAATTCCGGTTCCAACGGCGCCGGATGGTTCGATTTCGATAATGACGGCGATAAGGATCTGGTGGTTCTGAATGGCTGGGGTAATTATCTTGATTACCTGTATGAAAATAACGGCAATGGGACATTCACGCGAATAACGACCGGGGCTTTCGCCACGGCGACTCATCTGTCGTGGGGCGCCAGTCCCGCCGATTACGACAACGATCTCGATCTCGACCTGTTTGTCACCAATTCGGTCTGGAACTCGCTTTCGACTTCGCAGGATTATCTGTTTGAAAACGACGGAACCGGATTATTCAGCAATGTTACCGGGATCGCACCGGTTACCACCACGGCCACCTCGTTCGGTTCCGCCTGGGGCGATTATGATAACGATGGTGATCTTGATCTGGTGGTGGCGGCGTACGGATCGAACCTTATTTACGAAAACCTTGGTGTTGGAACCTTCGATCTGATTGAGGAATCAATCATCTATACCGATGCAAGAGATTCAGAAGGGATGGCCTGGGCCGATTATGACCGCGATGGCGATCTTGATTTATATGTCACCAATTCGGGGAGTAATTCGCTATATCAAAACACAGGCAATCTGAATAACTGGATCAATATTAAGTGTGTCGGGACGAATTCCAATCGTTCCGCTATCGGCGCCAAAGTATTATTAAAGGCCAATATTAATGGTGTATCTATTTGGCAAATGCGTGAAATTTCGAGTAAAACGGGGAAGAACGGGCAGAACAGTCTTAATGTTCATTTCGGTTTGGGCGATGCCGAGCTGATTGATTCGCTTGTCATTAAATGGCCAAGTGGGGTTGTTGACACCAGAACCGATATAGTTCCAAATCAATTCATAACCATTACCGAATCGATTTGCGGCGATTTTGACAATAATGGTCTTATCAATATTCTTGATATTACCGGTTTAATCTCCTTTCTTTACAAAGGCGGTCCGGCGCCGGAATCGTCCAGGGCGGCCGATCCGGATGGCAATAATACAATCAATATTCTGGATATAACATATCTAATTGGATTTTTGTACAAAAGCGGGGGAAATCCCATTTGCTTTTAAAGGAGTCAAGATGAATAAAGAAAAAAGAAAAGACTGGATGATGGGATTTTTGGGGGTTTTTAGTTTGTTCGGCTTAAGGTTTTTCCAAACCGGTGAATGGCTGTACTTAATTTGGTTTACATGGGTGCTTTGGTTCACATGGTTTATTCCGGTAAAAAGTCAGACTAAAAATTAAGTGATCATTAAGGGAAAGAACAGAATATGAAAAAGCCGACTGAGAATTTAGGATTGTTAATATTTTTAACAATTGTATTATGGGTTGCTTCTATCGCAAATGGTGCGCCTCTGCGGCCGGAAGCGCAACAGCGGTTGATTGATGAAGGACGGCTCGAAGAATATATCGAGTCGATGGTTCAGGCCCGTCAAAATGGGTTCGAAACATTCGACAAGGGCGAACCAACGATCGGATTGAATAGGAATAAGGCGGACGGCATTGATACTGTCAATGTGCTGGTGCTTCTGGTCGATTTCAGCGACAATCCATATACCGGGGGCGTAATAGCCGGAACATCTCAGCTATTTGATTCTGTACTCTTTTCTGAAAACCGTTTGAATCCGACGGGTTCCATGACCGAATATTTTCTGGAAAATTCCTATGGCAGATTTTTCATCAAAGGCGATATATATGGATGGTACCGTCTTCCTCAGACCTATGCCTATTATGTTGACGGTCAAAAAGGCTTTGGCACATGGCCTCAAAATGCCAATAAGATGACTTATGATGCCGTATTGGCGGCTGATAATGATGTTGATTATTCGTTTTATGATAATTCCTTTCCCAATGGAATTCCTGACGGGCAGATGGATGGCTTATTTATTGTCCATGCCGGCAAGGGATATGAAGAGACCCTAAATGTCAATGATATTCATTCACACGCCAGTCGACTTTATACCCATGCCCTTTTTCTTGATGGGATTTATGTTGATCGCTATTCAACGGAGCCGGAAGAGCGTCTTAACGGTCTTATGGATTTCGGTGTTTTTGCGCACGAATACGGCCATTTCCTTGGACTCCCGGATTTTTATGATCCCGATTATGATCCGCCGTCATCGGAGGGTTTGGGCTGTTGGTCGTTAATGTCTCAAGGCGCCTGGAACAATGGAGGGCGGGTTCCCGCGCAGTTGGATGCCTGGAGTAAGATATTTCTTGGATATATTGAGGAAGTTATTTTAACGGAAAATCTGATAAATGTTGAAATTCCTCAGGCCGAATCGGAACCAGTCGCGTACCGTCTCGGAATTAATGATGTTCCTCCCACAGAATATTTCCTGGTGGAGAACAGGCAGAAAGTCGGGTTTGACGCCCCACTGCCAAATGGCGGACTTCTTATATATCATGTTGATGATACTCAATGGGATAATTATGATGTTAACAACTATCATGTGGCCCTGGAACAGTCCGATGGCAAGTACGATCTCGAATGGACTGTAGATAATATTGGTGACGCCGGCGATCCTTATCCCGGATATTACAATGTCAGATCATTTGATGATTTATCCGTTCCCGATAGCCGCTCCTATGCCGGCCAAACGACCCAGGTATCGGTTTGGAATATTTCTGATTCCGATTCTTTAATGACAGCCAATCTGGATATCGCCTGGTCACGACCGAAAATAATACTTGATTCTATGGTTTTTATCGATGGCGATAGTGATGGAATTTTTGAAGCATCTGAAACTATTCAACTCTATATCTATATTAGAAATGCCTGGAAATTGGCCAGCGGTGTGGTTCTTTCGATCGGCAGCGATGACCCGGGTATTACTTATTCGATTCCGTCGGTAGTAATTTCTGATATTGCCGGCGACGGTGGCAGTGGGAATAATTGGGGAAATCCATTGGAATTTACACTTCCGGATTTTAATTATCCTATTTATGATTCATTCTTCGTTTCCATTGAGGCCGATGATGGTCAATTTCAAACCATTTTCGGCGTCGAAAAGATAATTGGCCAAACGGATATATTGGTGGTGGATGATGATCGGGGCAGTAATTGGGAAGAGATATATCTTACCGATCTCAGAGATAAGTTGGCACCGGCTCAAGTTTGGGAAAAACATACACAAGGTTCTCCGGGATTATCAGATTTAAACAATTACGGTACTGTTATCTGGATCACCGGTGATACCTCATCCAATTTGCTGGAGCCACTCGATATTGTTTCTCTAAAGGGTTTTCTTGATAATGGCGGTTCGCTGTTTATCACCGGACAGGGATTAGCCAATGAATTACATAACGAGGATTCGGTGTTTCTTGCCGATTATCTTCACGCCAATTGTGGCAATTCGATGTTTAACTATAAACATGATGGAGTCGTTGGCTCCATCATTGGCGATGGATTAAAATTGAGATATTATAGCGGAGCCAATCAAGAATTTACAACCTCTCAACAAATAAATGAGATATCTCCGGCCGAGGCGGAATTTGTTTTTCAAGGAGGAGGAACATCGGCTCTGAGTTATGCCGGTGATTATAAGGTCGTATTTTTCAATTGGGGTTATGAGGCTATTGGAAATACATATTCATCATATAATAAGCGTGATACGGTTATGGCCAACATCCTCTATTTCCTAACCGAATGGACTCCACCACCTTGTATAGATAGTGATAATGACGGCTTTGGAGATTCCAATGAAGAGAGCAATCGATGTGCCGACGATAATTGTAATGCGATTTACAATCCCGATCAGCTCGATTCGGATCAAGATGGGGTTGGTGATCTCTGCGATAATTGCCCGTATTCTGCGAACCTTGATCAGCTCGACAGCGATGGCGATGGTTTTGGGGATGTTTGTGATAATTGTTCCCAAATTTATAATGAGGGGCAGGATGACGCCGACAGCGATAATGTCGGTGATCTTTGCGATAATTGCACCAATATAGCTAATGCCGATCAGGCAAATTCTGATACAGATTCATTAGGAAATGCCTGCGATAATTGTCCTGAATATGATAATCTTTTCCAAGAAGATTATGATACTGACGGCATCGGAGATAGTTGTGATAATTGTCTTGAGACATATAATACCGATCAGGTCGATTCCAATGAAGATGGCGTGGGCGATCTTTGCAGTTATTTATGCGGTGATGCCAATAATTCGGGCAATTTGAATATTCTCGACATAACCTTTTTGATAAGTTATCTATACAAAGGGGGACCGTCGCCAGAACCGATTGAGGCGGCTGATGTCAATGGAAATCATACATTGAATATTTTGGATATTACCTATCTAATTTCATTTTTGTATAAAAGCGGACCGGTACCTATCTGCCCTTAGTATATATTATAACATTGACTTCGATAGAATGAAAAATACGACCGCCGTCGGTGCACCGCGCGGGAGATGACTCAGCCGATTGTCATACGATTGGATGGTTAATTATGTTAACCGTCTATCCTGATTTAGCTTGCCACTGCTCCCAGATAGGGAGGAAGAATTGCATAAAGGCCGCAGTAATCTCCTGGTTGGCTTTTTCATTCGGATGCGAGTCATCATGGATTGCTCCGATATACTCATTCTTCAAAACATTGTCATCATTGGCCAGAAAATCGAACAGATCAAATATCACTAAATTATCCGCGTCGTTATTCTTCTTATAAGCCGGAAGCCAATCATTAATCAGCCAGTAGTTGAATTCTCGAGCTCGTTTGGCGTTTTCAAGAGTCGTGACCTTTGGATTTAAAGGAGGTGCGGTTAAATAAATAAATAACTTGTCTTTTTGCCCGGCCAGACTCGATTCCAGGTTTTGAAAATGCTTTTTAAAATTAGCTGAAGTCATGATCTGCCCGGAGCCGTCAACGGCAATATCAGAATTGGGGAAACACGATTTGAACATGACAATATCATTAGAGCGATCGTCGCTGTATTCTTTATCCGGCGGCGCCTTAAATTTCAAAATTTCATTCATATGATTGCGAAATTTATCCGGCCACGCCGGGATATCGGTATAATCGCCCAGCTCGCTTCCATAGGTTGCTCCCTTGGCGAGAATGCCATGCTTAAGGAGGCTATCCATCAAACCTCCCTGATAAAGAATTCCTTTGCCAACCGAATGATGCAAAAAGACCAATCGATATGGAACCTGTTTTTCAAGAATATCTAATAATCTTTCATTCTGGTTATTGGCATCGGCCAATTGTCCCATTGCCCTCTCCAGATGTTTTTGCGTTTTATAATATTTATAAAAAATATATAGCCCGGCAATATTGGCCAAAATTGATAAAATCAACAATATGATTAAAAACTTGTACATTATAACCTCCAGTTATTTACTAATACGTAAAATTAACCGGTATTCGTTAACCGTCAACAAAAACCTTTTTAGCCTTTTAGACGGAAATTTTTCCAAATAATATCAACATCGGCGAGATTCGCACCGTTTATAAATTAATTGACATAATTAAGGTCTGGTTTTAGAGTGAATATGTATAACAGTTAGATATACGGAGTAATGGGATAAGTGAAAAGAATTGATCGCAGAAGCTTTATTAAGGATATGGGACGGTACGCCGGTGGAATTGTCATTGGCGGATATTTCCTGGACTCCTTTGTTTTTAATCCATCGGTTGCCAATGCCGCCAAACTGGCCAATGTCTATATTGCCAAGAATGGCACGCCGGCTGAGAATGTTGCTAAAGTGATTGAAATGCGTTTTGGCGGGATCGAGAATTTTATTGGCGCCGATGATGTGGTCGTTATCAATCCGAATGGCCAATGGCCAAGGCAGGGGGCCTCCAATTGTGAATGTTGCATGGGTCTCATCGACTTAATTCTTAATCGTCCCGGCGGATTCACGGGCGAGATTATTTTTACTGAAAATACGCAAAATCAGGAGGTCGGTTACTGGATTTGCGAGGAGTACCTTCTGGAACGCAACGGCCCTTACAATTTTATGGATATGATCGCTTATTATCATTCTCAAGGGCATAACAATGTCAACGGCGTTCGGCTATGGTGCAATTATGATGATCCAATCAACTGGCCGCTGGTTTCGGGACCACAGGAAGGCAAGCAGGGATGGGACCGCTATACCTGGGTTTCGCCGACCAATAATACGTATACGCTCAGTAATCCGATTATCAGGTCGCCGTATTCAAATCGATTAATTGATCTTAAAAACGGCGTCTATGATAACGGTTATGAGGGCCAGCCGGCTCTTAAATTTATCAAAATGCCGACCCTCAATAATCATGGGGATAATGCCCAACAGGATTATGCCGGCATTACCAGCGCCATAAAATCATTTCTCGGCATCTCCGAGCTTCGCGGGGTTCCCCACGAGATGCTTCATAATTATTCGCGAGGAGCTTATGAGGTTGGTTTGGCGGTGGGAGGATGGATCAATACCGTACGCAAGCCGGATATTTTCCTGACCACAGCCGAATGGGTCGGTTGGGGCGACCGGGAAACCAATTTGGCTACTCAGGCACGGACGGTTGGATTGGGCGACGATCCGGTTTCACTTGATTATATCATGAGCAAGTATGTTCTCTGGCCGACGCATCCGGAAGCGGAATTTTTCAATCCCGATTGGAATTTATCAGAAAATATTAGTCGGCAGACTATGAATGGTTGTCAGGCGATGGGATTTGGAACGACGAACGAAGAAGAGATAAACGCCTTTATATACGATCATGTCGCGACATCCATTTTCCGATTTGATATTGACCGTAAGATTCACGAATTCCGAAACGGTACTGCTACCGAACAGGAAGTTCTCGATTTAATTGAACAATATAATACGGGGAAATGATATTTTCCCATTGAGCTTAAATAAATTAGAGGGGAAAGTCAAAAAAAATCGTTTAAAATCATATAATTGCCGATATATTCAGATATATTATATTTTTGTAAGGTGAAATAGATATGTTAGAGGGATGGAGCGCCTTTAAAATAGACAGGGACAAGTATTACACGGTTCATTTTGGAACCGCCTCTCCATCTTTTCGAAAGAAATTTAAACTCTGGAGAAATCAGTACGGCTTTCATTGTGTTTTTATATATCGCATGGTCCAATCAGCCCGAAATCTCAAATCAAAAATAAAAATTTTGGCTTATCCATATCTTATTCTGGCACTTTTGGCGAATTATTTTATGAGGTTTTTTCATCATGTCGATATCAGCAACGCCCAGATCGGCCCCGGTCTCTATATCGGGCATGTTGGAACGATTATAATCGGCCCCTCGGAAATCGGTAGTAATCTTAGTTTGGGACATAATGTTACGATTGGAGTCGGTCATTCCAAGGGCAAGGAGGGGATTCCGGTAATCGGCGACAATGTCTGGATTGGCGCTGGTTCGATTATTGCGGGGGCGATATCAATCGGCCATAATGTCACAATTTCGGCCGGAACCGTTTTATCAAAGACGATTCCGGAAAATTCTTTGGTCGGCGGCAATCCGGGACGAATCATTATGCGTGATTATGACAATGCCAAACTTTTGGGCGTGGAAACGGATGAATAAAGGCGCCGATTTTTGCAGTTCTCTTCGGCTGAGGAGATTATCTTGAACGAAACTCCAAAGCAGAAAGAAATCGAGATCAGCTCCGACACTTTCACAAAACAAGGTCGGGAACATGAAAGTTTTATTACCTCTCACGGCTTAATAATTATCGGATTAGTCATATTGTCGATCATCGCCGGTTTTGGATTGGTTTTTCTTCCTCAAAAATATCAACTCTCATTGGTTTTTCTATTCCCGGTGGCGGTGATAGTTTTTTTAATTATCCGCAATCCATATCTGGGTCTTTTCGTGTTCATTTTAATTGATTATGCCCGGCCGCAATATTTCATCCCTCAATTGCGAGTTTTTAAACTCGGTGTGGCCATTACCGTCCTGACCATCATATCGTTTATTATTCAACTGGTTGTCACAAAAAAGAAAATCTACTGGGACCGGTTTAATTGGACCTACCTGTTTTTTATTGCCATAATTGGGGTTTCGGTTTTAACCGCCAGTAATAACTATCGGGCTTTTGTCATTTTCCAGCTAATGTTGACGACTTTCATTATCTATTTTATGGCGACCAATTTGATTAAAACGTCTGAAAATCTAGGTAAGCTGATCTGGATGATGCTGGCCGTTCACCTCTTTTTCTCAATCAAGGGAATCCTGGAGGGAGGTTATGCCGGAGGAACGTTGATGGGCGACGAGAACGATTTCGCGCTGGCGCTTAACACAATGGTCCCATTCGCTTTTTTTATTTTTACCAACTCAGAGAACCTGTTTAAAAAATATTTCAGTCTCATAATTCTCATTTCACTGATTCTCGGTGTTATTTCCAGCATGTCGCGCGGGGGATGGGTGGGTCTGGTGGCGGTTCTCTTTTTCTGTATTTTGAAATCGAACAGGAAACTTCTCAGTTTCAGTCTGATTATTATACTGGCTTTAATCGCCTTTATGTTTGCCCCGCCTGAATATTGGGATGAAATTAAAACAATTTCTGATACCCATGAGTCAACCGCGGCTACCCGGCTGAATTACTGGGAGGCGGCGGTGCGAATGTTTCTCGAACACCCGATTATTGGCGTCGGCGCCGATAACGGCGGCTTTCAGATGCCCCATTATGTTTCCGGCTTTGCCAATCCTCTGACTCAATGGGGACGAACCTTTCATGGGACATTGCCACAGGTTTTGGCCGAAATGGGTATTCTGGGTTTTGGCTCTTATATCGCAATGATAATTATGGCAATTTTGTATCTTAGAAGAATTATAGCGTCGACATTGTTCCCGCAAAATTCAAATTGGAAAATATACGCCAATTCGATATTGGGAGGGATAATCGGTTATCTTGCTACCGCGACATTTCTCTCGACCGCTTTTTATCCTCAGCTCTGGACCATGTTTTTATTTAGTGTTGTATTAAAGCGAAGCTATGACATAAAAGTATCTTCAATCTCGGAAATCACGCCAGAAATTTAATTTTTATAATTTATATTTCTCGAAATCCAACGGTTTTAAATCGACATTATCGTGGTAATAAGTCAACTCCGGCTTATTGACTTTGACAGCGATGGGCCTGGTCCAGAGTTCGCCATTTGATTCCGCTATCTCTTTTAGCTTTTGTTCGAGAATCGCCGTTGAGGCGGTTGCACTTATATTTTCAAGCGCCCATTTACGAGGATTGAAACGCCGATAATTTTCCCGCATATATTTGATTGTCTCGGCCAGGCTGTTTTTATCACAAAGCCTTCCCGTATGCTCATTTATAAACCGTCGATTTCCTCCGATATTCTCATTTAAAATAATACTCGGTACATTGGCAAAAAATCCCTCGCAAATAGCCTTATTACCACCTTCTTTATATGACAGTAAAAGATGGACTTTGGACAAATTGAATAGACGGTTAACCTCATTTGGCGGCAAATTTTCAAATATTTCAACTTGATTTTCGATACCGTAAAAACGGGCCATGTTGCGAATCGTATTTGTAGTACTGCCGGCCCAGGGCGAACCGATCAGGCAGATTTTCAAATTGGGATCATTAATCTGTTTGACCGCTTTGAACAAAAGATTATGCCTCTTAATCGGCGACCACATCGCCACCATAATGCAGTCATATTTTTTTTCGCGATTCATATCCTCAAAAATTCGCTCATCGACCCAGTTATTAGTCCCCAGTTCAATAGGAATGAGATTAAGGTTGAGACGCTTAATAAAGGCCATATCCATTTCCTCGTAGCATTGAATCACTATCTTATGCTGATCATATTTCAAAAATTCAAGTACTTCAGGCGTGCAATATCCGGAGTAACTTGGCTCCAGAACCAGATAATAATCATTTAGAATCTTATTAAGATCATAGCCCAGCTGGCCG
>JBDRRI010000118.1:0-6673 GCA_043825815.1 Candidatus Zixiibacteriota bacterium | reverse complement strand
ATCGTTGCTGGAAAATTTTCTTAAAACCGCCGATTGACCAAGCGCATTATAAAACGTTCGCAAACGGTGGATCAAATCATAAAAGCTGTTTTCACCGTCAATTTCGGATTTCCATTCATCGGCATAATAAAGACCAGCAATTATCGGGTCGTTATGAATATTATCACCAATATAGGCAGCGGTTAAAAAATTACAGCTTTCCGAGGTTGGCCCGCCGATCTTGTGGCGGAAAATTCCGCCTTTGTCCTGATTGATTGTCCGCGCAATGTGAGAGACTGAAAAGGGTATCGAATCCGAAGGATAATGACATTCATCGCCAACTATAAAAAAGAATCGGCCGTGCGAAGGCATAATCGATGCGACCGCTTTTAAATCAGAAGAATTTATTTGATTGCCATTAAATAATCCAAAGGATATTGAGATAAAACTTTGATTGCCAATCCGACTTAAGGCCCCCGTCTTATTCATCTTCGACCACCTTACTTTTTAATAATGGTTTTTTGCGCCTGTTTCAAAAAGACACATCTATTATAAATTATCGGAAAAAATATTTGAAAGCTTTATCCCCTAAGGAAAATATTTTACAGCCGACCAATGGGGGAATTCGCCTATATTTTACCGGCGGGAATAAATTGGCCTGTTTCAAAATAGAATGTAAAAATTATTCCTCACGTTTATAAAATTTAAAACTTGACACCCTTTTGGAGACTATTTATTTTCACCTATGCCAAAACAGATATATAAAATATTTTGGATTAGTAAAAATACTGTACGAAATACAGCTTCCCCCGAGCTTATTAAACCGGCCCTTGGTTGTCACCTAGTCGATAGAAATTTAACGCACTTTGGCATTTAATATTGTACTTTACGTTTAAAAAACGCGAGGATATTTGAATAAAAAAATAATTACTTTTTCCAGTTAGGATTACGAAATTAAATTTGTTTGATAACATTTTATATATATGGAGATGATTGTGCCCGAGAAAAAAACCAAGTATATCTTTGTCACAGGTGGTGTTGTTTCCGCTCTCGGAAAAGGCATCGCCTCGGCCTCATTGGGAATGCTTCTTAAAAACCGCGGTTTCAATGTTGATATCATCAAATGCGACCCATACATCAATGTTGATCCGGGAACGATGAATCCCTTTCAGCACGGCGAAGTTTATGTCCTTGATGACGGCTCCGAAACCGATCTTGATCTGGGACATTATGAGCGATTTCTCGACCGCAATATGACCAAGGATAATAATGTAACCTGCGGGCAGGTCTATCATACCGTCATCACCCGCGAACGGCGGGGAGATTATCTCGGTGCGACCGTTCAGATTATCCCTCATATCACCGAGGAAATAAAATCGTGTATCAGGCGGCCGGCTCTCAATGATCCCGAGCTTGATGTCATCATCGTTGAAATCGGCGGCACGGTTGGAGATATCGAATCGCTTCCATTCCTTGAGGCCATTCGACAGATGGCCCTGGAAAACGAGCCGGAAGATTCAATATTTATTCATCTGACTCTGGTTCCATATATCAGCACGGCCGGAGAAGTTAAAACCAAGCCGACCCAGCACTCTGTCAAGGCTCTACGCGAAATCGGAATTCAACCCAAAATATTGGTTTGCCGAACCGCCAAGGAGCTCGATGAATCAATTCGTAAGAAAATTGGGTTGTTTTGCAGTGTTCCTTCATCGCATGTCATTTCAGCGCAAGATGTTGATACTATATATCAGGTACCGCTGAGTTTCCACGAGGAGGGCATTGATGACTTGGTCTGTAAACATTTACATCTGAAGAATGGACAATTTGACGTTTCCGATTGGCAAAACATGGTCGATAAAATTAAACATCCCTCCCATCGGGTTAAAATTGCGATATGCGGAAAGTATGTCTATCTCAAGGATGCCTATAAATCGATAATCGAGGCCTTCGTTCATGCCGGTCAGGAAAACGACGCCAGGGTTGATCTGATCTGGGTATCTTCCGAGGATATAAAAAAGCAGGGCGCGGAAAAATTCTTAAACGACGTCGATGGATTATTAATTCCGGGCGGCTTTGGAGAAAGAGGCGTGGAGGGAAAAATCGAGTCGATCCGGTATGTCCGCGAAAATAATATCCCGTTTTTGGGAATCTGTCTCGGAATGCAGTGCGCTGTCATTGAATTTGCGCGTAATGTCTGCGGCCTGGAAAACGCCCATAGCTATGAATTCTATACCGATGAACTGAAACACCCGGTTATCCACCTCATGGCCGATCAGGAAAATGTCACCGATATGGGCGGCACAATGAGGCTGGGGGCTTATAAATGTATTCTCAATAAGGACTCCAAAGCTTTTAAGGCTTACGGCACCGAAGAGATATCGGAAAGACATCGGCATCGTTATGAATTCAATAATTCCTACCGGGAAATGTTCGAAGGAACCGATTTTGCTCTCACCGGACTGTCGCCCGATCAGAGACTGGTGGAAATCATCGAAGTCAAGAATCATCGCTGGTTTGTTGCCTCGCAGTTTCATCCGGAATTGAAATCCCGGCCAACCAAGGCCCATCCGCTCTTCCGGGAATTTATCTCGGCGGCGGTACAAAACCATCTGGATGTAAAAAAAAAGTTTGAAGGTGAACCCACCGATTCAAACATAAACTCCCGGGAAACTGTCGGATAATCTGTTTGATACATATAACCTCATATCCTCGAGTCGGTTATCGGCCCGGGGATTTATTTTAATAATTAATTAGCCATTTATTTTTTATTGGAACTTTAACCTGCCTTGATTGTTATATATATTAAATAAGTTAATTGTAATCCATATTGTTTTGTATTATGAATAAAAAGAGTAAAACCTAATTTTATAAGGAGTTCATCAAATGAGAAAGCTAATCTCACTCACAGCCGTCTTTATTTTCGTTTTCGCTATTGCCTTTGCCGGAATCAGCTATGCCGGTGACGGCCCGGGTTGTTCGGCCAAAGCAAGTTGCGATGCCAAAACCAGTCTGACTAAAGCCGGCACCGATGCCGCTTGCGATTCCAAAGCCAGCCTGACCAAAGCCGGCACGGATGCCGCTGGCGATGCCAAAACCGATGGCATGACGACCAAAAAGTGCGGACCGGATTGCACCAAACCTTGTTGCAGTTCCGATAAGGGCCTGATGGGATCGGCCACCAATGCCAAATCCGATATGACGTTCGCCACCGCTAAATTTTCGGTAAATGGTATGACCTGCGCCGGTTGCGAGTCTCAGGTATCACAGAAACTGGCCGCCCAGGATGGCGTTTCCGAAGTGATTGAAGTCAATCACAATAATAGTACAGCGGTATTCAAATATAATCCGGAAAAGATCAATCCGGCCAAATTGGCTGAGATGGTAACACAAATGGGTTATAAAGCCGAAGTCGTTTCGACCGGCGTCGACATGGCCAAAGGTAAAGTGGAAGATAAAACCAAAACAATGTAATTGACAATTGCAGTAATATCTTGTCAAAGTAAAAGAGGCGGGAAGAATCCCGCCTTTTTTTATGATACCGGACGGGATTAATCTTGACAATACGGAGTTTATTAGTATTTTTATAAACATCTAAGATACTAACCGAATTAAAGGAGGAAAACCTGTGAAGCGTATCTTGACATCTGTAGTAGTAATTCTTCTGATGGCCGCCTTTTGTGTGACACCGGCTTTTGCCCAGCAAGGTTGCGCCAAATCCTGTACCAAAACCTGCGCCGCTCCCTGCCCGACGATGAAGGCTGAAGAGGCCAAGGCCAACAGCGAGGCAAAAGTTGCCAAAGACTGCGCCAATATTGTCCTGGCTATCGAGGGTATGACTTGCGCCGGCTGTGAAAACAGCATTTCCAAAGCTCTTGGTGAAGTCAAAGGCGTTTTGGCGGTTGAATCTATCTCCCATAAAGATGGAAAAGCGGTTGTTTGTGTTGTTCCTGACACCGACGCCGAAATGATTGCCGGGGCAGTTACCAAACTGGGCTATAAGGCAGAGGTGAAAGAAGTCGGCAAGGTTAAGGCCTGCACCCATGATGAAAATAACAAGTGCGTGCTTAAAACTGCCGAAGCCGAAACCAAATAAATTAATTGGACAAATATCTATGAAAGCGGGAATTATTTCCCGCTTTTTTTGTTTAAGAATTATGTATAGATTGCCAATCCTTTTTAATATTAATATATTGAATAACCGATGAGAGTATTTGTTGTAATATTTATTATTTCGTTTCTGGCGGTTCCGTCTTTTGCCGCCAAATATGCCGGAGATCCGTTCTCGCTGGGAGCCGGAGCGCGGCAACTGGCGATGGGACGCGCCTCGGTTGCCGGACCATTTGACGGCACGGCGGCCTATTGGAACCCGGCCGGTTTGAATCTTCTTACCGGGCGGCAAATCTCGGCAATGCATTCCGAAACATTCGGTTCCCTTTTGAATCATGATTATCTGTCCTATACAGTCGATAAGAGCAGTTCCGGGTCGAAATTCAAGGCGTTCGGATTTTATCTGTACTATCTTGGCGGGGGCGGCATTAAAATCACCCGGCCCGACGAGGTGACCAACCGGTACATTGTCATCCGCGAAGAATCCCATGCCGATATTATGCTGGCGGGCTCGCTCTCCGGAAAGATTAAGGATAAAATCGATGTTGGACTGACCGTTAAAATCATTTACCGCGACGTGGTCGATGTTAATGGTTACGGTTTGTCGGCGGATATCGGCGCTTTGTATCAACCGTACGATTTCGCCCGGGTCGGCCTGGTCATCACCGATTTCACATCGGGTATTATCAGATACTCCAACGGCAATACCGAATCGATTGTCCCGACGGTCAAACCGGGCCTGCTTCTTATGCACACGATTAAGGATTTTACCGGGCAACTGGCCATGTCGGGCGATTTTAAATTCGAGGGGATTAAATATGGCGCCGAGTACTGGATGGGCGATATTTCTCTCGACACCCATTACGGTTTTGAAATTGGCTGGCGTAATATGCTTTTTGGCCGGATCGGTTCCGATATCGGCAACTTCACCGCCGGATTCGGCATCAATATTAAAAATGCGAATGTCAATCTGGCCTATCTTCATAATTCCAATTTCGACGAAACCTTCCGCATATCGGCGGGATATATGTTCAAATAAACTATTGGGAGAATACAGCGGTGGACAATATCGAATCATTTGTCAATCCCCGGGTTGAGGATTACTATCATAATTTCGATCATAATTGCGCCATGACAACCCTTTATATTTTGGCCGAGTATTTCAATATCAAAATCGAGCCGCAGGTTATCGATTCCGCCAACGGTTTGGGCGGTCTCGGCGAATATGGCGGGCAATGCGGTCTGGTCAGCGGGGCGATAATGTTTATCGGCATCAGGGGACGCGAGCGGGGATGGGATAAGGAAAAAATACTGGAAAAATCGCGAGAGTACGCCGCGCAATTCCACAATAAATTTAACAGTCTCGAATGCAAGGTCCTTCGGCCCGAGGGGTTCAAACCGGAGAATCCGCCGAATATCTGCGAACCGATAACGTGCCGGGCGATAAAATTTGATATTGAGTTTATCACGAATATATTTTCCGAATAAAAATTGGCTTTGTTTTGCATATTTCAGATTTTTTCATTGTACCTTTTTTGGAGTAATTTTGTAAGGCATACTCGCCAGATTCCAGATATCGCCTGATCCACCATTCTGTAAATGGGAATTTTACAATCAGGCCAATAATCATAGTATTGCAATAATGTCTAACGATGATTGCCACCATTTATTTAACCACCCTTCAGATGGGTTACCGCTCCCCGCCCTTCCCCGGGTCGATCTGAGATCGACCCCTACAGCCAAATCCCGGGAGGGTGCGATAAATCCCCACAAATAAATTCATTGTCCTTCAGTTCGCATCATACGTTTACAGCAGATTGGCATTGTTTTCTCATATTTTAGTTTTTCGTTGTAGTCTTTTTGGAGCAAAATTGTAATTTTGCCAACATATATTTATAACCTCTCATATATATATGAGGCCGATAAATTAATATCGAAATGGTAAAGAAAATGTAAATGAGAGTAACCGCAGGGGTCTATGGCATAGACCCGGTGTTGTCCAACGGTCCCATAGCAAGACTATGGGCCACCCCGGCCAGAAATAAATATAATTTTAAACTTTATGGATATGTTATTATGCCGGATCATGTTCATCTTGTACTACACCCTCAGACTCCAATCAAATTGGGACTTGTGATACGCGAGATTAAATCGAGAACGGCCAGGCGATATTTCCAGGAATACTCTTTTGACCATAAACAGGAAAAGCATGTTTTCTGGCAATTACGGTGTTATGATCATAATTGCAGGACAACAGAAACAGTTATTGAAAAAATTTATTATTGTCATAATAATCCTGTTGTCAGGGGATTGGTTAAACATCCGGGAGATTGGAATTATTCGAGCTTTAATTGGATGAATGGAAAGTATGATGTCCCGATTATAATGGATGAAATTAAGTTATGAGGTTAATCATAGAATCCCATAGCAAGCTATGGGCCACCCTTGCCAATGGCTTATTTGTACTGAACGATACTTGATTTGACAGTCATCTACCTCTGAGAGGTTTTTAGTTTAGGCTGTCAGTTTTTCTTCATTTTCCCAATTTGCCTTTTTTGCCGATTCCATACCGTCAATAAAAGTCTGT
>JBDRRI010000117.1:0-2777 GCA_043825815.1 Candidatus Zixiibacteriota bacterium | reverse complement strand
TTTTGGCAAGGTTATAATAATCTCGCCTGTTGCGGCCGCGAGGCTCGGCCGCATCTACCTGCTAAATAGACAAACTAACTAAATACTAAACTTCCAACTCCAATGGAACCTGCACCCAACAGTTGACCGACCGGTTGTTTTTCTGCGCCGGCTTAAACAATGACGTCTCCGCCGATTCCAGCACGATCTGTTTTGTGCTAAGACTCATTAATTCTTCATTAACGATTGTCACTTCAAGCGGTTTACCGGAATAATCAACCAGAACCGACAGGGTCACTTGCACCGCTCCTGTTACTTGTTCCGTCAATTCAGGATAAACCATCCAGATCAACTCCGGCGCTTTATCAACCAGATCAGATGATATATAAATAGTCGTATCAATAATTGCCCGGTTGATCTTAGTGCAGTCTTTATCCGATGAGCCGTTCATTTTATTATCATGGGGAGAGAAGGGCACAATCATCATCCCTTTCCCCATAATATTCCCGGCGACAAAATCACCCGGATCTGATGAACCAAAATCCTGACCGACAGTACAGACAGACAGATTCTTCGACGAGAATACATATCCTGAACCATCTGAATTTGTTGGTCTTATTTCTTTAAAATCAGACTGAATCGCAGAGAATCCGATCAATATAAGCAGTGGAATAATAATTATTCCAACCAGAGTTTTCAGCAAACGATCATAACCAGAGACGGCGGTGAAAGGCATCACTGCTTCTAAACTAAAGTTGTACATTTAAAACCTCCTTGCCATAATGGACAGTAAGTTAATCATCAAAACCTTACCAGCTCCCCTCTAAAACGAAATCGACCTGATACGATACCCAGACCGGCACCGGACGGCCATTCTGAATCCCCGGTTTATATCTGCATTTATAAGCAGCTTTTAACGCCGCTTCATCAAAACCGGCATTTTCATTGGACGAAACAAAAACCATAGCATCGCGAACTGATCCGTCGATATCAATCAGTGCCTTGATCCATACGACACCCTCTTGACCGGCCGTTTGCGCGATTCGCGGATATTCGGGCGGATGTTCATAGATCATCTCAGGATATATTTCACAGATTATAAAAGTTTCATGATGCGGATATTCGCCATCGCCGCCTCCGCCATTTCCATAGAATGGATTATCGATATAATCTAAGATTTCGCCGACTCCGTCACCCGGCGAACCGCTCAAATAAGCATCGGTTAATGAGCGCACAGTGACGTCAACATTGATTGGATCATCTTCTTCGACCGGAACGATAATTGAGCCATCAACATTGATCTTTGGTGGCTTGGAACCGACCGATTTAGGCTTCTCAGGTATTACTTTGAACTTTTCATCTAAAATTACAATGAATGTATCAGGCTTTGAATCTTTTTCATCAATAACCGGCCGCGGATTGGACTGGGTAAAAAGAAACGCCCCGGCCGTTGTCGCTATCGCCAATAGTGACGAAAGCATCGTCCCCAAAAGCATATTGCGACGATATTTAGCCTTTAGTTCAAAGGCACCATACCTTGGCCTTGACATTTTTATCAGACTTTTCATTCGACTCACCTCCCCTCATAAGATTTATGGGCGGCGGGAGCGGATAATGGCAGAAGTGGCAGCGGGATTCAATTATCCCAAAGATAGTGCTATTAATAGTTGGCGATGTGAGAAGTGGGGGTTATCTACGGCACTATCTTATCGAAAAGATAGCGCAGTAAAAATTAAACAACAACTGGCCTATTGGCCATCAATCTGCACAAACTCAACCTGGTATGATACCCAGACGGCGACCGGACGGCCATTCTGGATAGCCGGTTTAAAGCGGCATTTGAAAGCAGCCTTTACCGCCGCTTCATCAAAGCCGGCTTTTGAGCCGGATGACTTCAATACCATGGCATCACGGACACTGCCGTTTTTATCAACCAGCGCCTTTACCCAGACAACAGCCTCCATACCGGCTGTTTGGGCCAGGCGAGGATATTCAGGCGCATGTTCATAAATCATTTCGGCAGGAATTTCAACCGGGACAAATTCATCAGAGGCCGGCATATAATCTTCAATATCAACAATCATTTCGCCTCCGGCACCTTCCATCGTTTCGGTGATATCGGGAGCAACAATCTCGGCCAGATCATCACGCGAAGCAATCATGATATCATCATCAATAACTTCGTCATCCTTCACCGGTTTCGGAATACCAACCTTTGGTTTGGCAACATTGGGGGCCGCTATTTCAACCCGTGGTTTGGCCTTGGAAACTGTTGGTGGAGGCCCCAGATCGGCAATTGTTTTTATGACGGTTGGCTGCATATATACTGTTTCAACCGCCGTGATAACCTTATAAAGCCAAATACTCAAAACAATAACAACGACCAGTCCAGCCGACATCAAGGTTCCGGTCAGCATATTACGGCGATATTGCGATTTTAACTCAAAGGCACCATATCCGCCATACATGGCATTAATTGGTTTTGCCATCAGCTATACCTCCAAACCCGGATTCTCTCAGGGCAGCATCAACGATCTTGTCATCTTTATCTTCCCAATCGCCCATTGCATAGCGATATGAAAATTTCTGGTCCTTATATTCTACCGTATTCAATTTTTCAGGCCCAATGCCCAAACTCTTGGCCGTGGCTGCATTCCATGAACGCTCCAGAAGATCGATTTCATCAAGAATATCAACCATTGCATTATACTTGGCATTGCGATGTATCAGCACCAGTGTATTTAGTTTTTCTATATCCCGGTTTAAATTCACCAAAAGCGCTCTCAATGAATCGGTGG
>JBDRRI010000116.1:0-27920 GCA_043825815.1 Candidatus Zixiibacteriota bacterium | reverse complement strand
CTTCATCCATTATTCCTAATAGTTGCTTCTCGACATCGGCGGCCATATCATTGAGGCCGGCTTCTGGAAGAAACTCGGCAATCATCGACGGTCGCACCAGAGTCAAGGTTGTTTTATTCTCGGCTTCGCGGACCACTATTTTGCACGGCATGAACATTGCGACGCTGATATCATTCTGGATCGCCTTATAGGCAAATCCGGCATTGCAGACCTCGAATATTTTAAGCGGCTCGACTTTGAAACCTTTGCCGGCCAATGTTTCCTGAACATTATGCACGGCCAGCACGCGAAAGCCCTTTTCCGGCGAGATTCGCTCTATACGCTCGGAAATTTCCGTGATAGGTCTTTTGGATTCGACGGTTATTCCCATATTTTCATTCATATCATCATCCTTCCTTTATTTCTATACTGGATACTATTCGGGCCACGCCGGCCAGGGTTTGCGAGACGACGCAGTATTTTTCTTCGGAGAGACTGACCGCCTGTTCCACTTTAGCCCGATTGAGATTTTTGCCCGTAAAGATAAATTTAATTTCAATTTTATTGAATGGCTTGGGGTAATTTTCCGGCTGATACGCATCCACTTCGATCTCCAACCCGTTCAATTCCTGCCGTTGTTTTTCGATTATCCTAACGACATCGATCCCGGTGCATCCGGCCAGACCATATAGAACCAGTTCGGTCGGTTTGTAGCCGCTTTCGGAGCCTCCCGCGGATTTAGCGCCATCAGTGGCAATTGGAAGGCCAAAACCGGAGACGCCCTCAAATTTCAAACCGCCTGTCCATTTCATTTTTGCTGATAACATATAATCCTCAACTAATTATTTTTGCCATCAATATATATATAGTTATTACGGCAAACAAGCTTATCTGGAATAAGTAAACAGATAAAATTTGGCAATGTTCCGAAAAATAGTGGGCTATTTACTCGATATCAAGCAGGGTCGATAAGCCGATCGAAAGATTGAGTTCGACAAACGGCAAGGTGCGATCGCGGCCCGCAATATGGCCGTCATTGGCAATATGTTCCAGTCCGGCGGTTAAATCCAGATAGAGAAAACGGTTAAGTACGCCGGTATAATTAAAATTGACCATCAGTGTTTTTTCGACAATTCCGGTCGGGAACGGCTCGTCGTAATCGCCTTCGGAGTCGAGCCAGGGAGTATCCCAATCGGCATCGACTCGACCCTCGCCTTTTCTTTGATAGGCCAGGCCGAGAGTTAGCCTTTGATACGGCTTAATCCATTTGGTGATATCCAGATTAAACCGGTCGCCATCGGGACCCAATTCATTGCCGATTAAACCTCCGCGATTAATATAACGATTGGCCGGTTTCGCTTGATTGAAGGTACGGTTGGTTATTTTCAGATATTCGGCACGTATATCAAGGAAGTCAAGAAGATCAATGGTTTGAATTCCGACTAGATAGCCGATTTCATCGGGCTCCTTATCGCCAGGCTCCTTGTCATCGACCTGATAATCATCAATCATAAGCTGACCGTAGATTTTGTGCCGATTCTGAAGGTACCAGCAGAAATCAAGACCAAGAAAGGTGTTATCGTCGCTGTTTTCATTCAACTGGAAAGAATGATAAAACAGAAGCGGGTTGAGATAGGCCAGATCAAGCCCCTGCCCGACACCGCTGAATATAATTGTCTCGAACAGGCCGAGATTGAAATTCTCAAAAATGCGGTAATCAATTCGATGCCCCGCGAAATAGCGGCCGTATGAAACGAATTCCGAATCTGAAACAGGTTCGTTATAGCGATCGAGCCTCGCCAGCTGGTAGCTATAATTCAGTTTGCCCCAATTAAAACGAACCGAGAGAGCATCCATCGGGCGCGCGGTTGAGGATAGCACAACCGGTTCTGCAGTCGGTCCCCAGAAGGAGCTGAATCTTCCAAATATAAGCTCTATTTTGCCCTGATGATAGGCTATAAATGCGTTTTCCACTTCTCCGGCCAGCCCGCGATATTTTTTACCGGTATAGGACGGGTTTTCGGCTCTCGCTTCATCGAGAACGAAATTGGAATAAATCTGGAAATTTTTAAGCGGCTGAGCGATAAATCCGCCCCGGAAAGATTCATAAAAATTGGGAGAGGAATCTTTTATGGAGCGGTAATTTTCACAGGCCAGGGCGAAAAATTTTATTTTATCTGATGGAACCGATTGGCCAATATTAAGAAATGACATGGTACCATTTAGTCGTTCAGTATCATACGGGCCGAGATTGTAATTAAAATTATAAAAGCCTCCGGAGATTTCATCGCGGCGGAAAGCATCGTAAAGGAAGCGATACTCATTCAGATTAACGGGTAAATAGAGTGCCGACTGTGCGACGCCAACTGCCAGAACGAAAATGGCTATGAAAAAAATAAATGATCGATAATTTTTCATTGGCTTTCCCTGCCAAAATATCTTCCGATAAAATATACTGGGCCTTTATGAGGCGCCATTGCCTCTCAGCACTGCCGGAAAAGTTTTAAGAATAATCCGGACATCCTCTTTCAGCGACCAGTTATCAATATATTTCAGGTCGAGTTTAATCCATTTGTCAAAATCGACATGGTTGCGGCCGTTTATCTGCCATAGGCAGGTTGCTCCCGGTTTGACCGCCAGACGCCGTCTTTGCCAATCCTGGTACTGGGTCACCTCATTGGGAAGCGGCGGACGCGGTCCGACCAGCGACATATCACCCTTTAATATATTAAAAAACTGCGGAAATTCATCAATTGAATATTTTCTTAACAGCTTGCCGACTCGGGTAATGCGGGGATCATTTTTTATTTTAAATACCGGACCGGACATTTCATTAAGGTGCATCAGCTTTTCTTTTTCATGATCGGCTCCGTTGGTCATGGTTCGCAGCTTTAACATATTAAATATTTTGCCGTTTTTTCCCGATCGTTTTTGTTTGAAAAGGACAGGGCCGGGAGAATCAAGTTTTATGGCTATCGCCGCCGTCAATAAAATCGGTGATGATATTAACAGGCCCAATATGGCCCCAACCTTATCCATGAATGTTTTTCCAATATTATAATAATGGCAATTTTTCGTAGAGCAGTACATCAAAACCGGATTATCATCAATAAATGTATTGCGAACCTTGGCCCGGTCATAATCATAAATATCGGGCAGGACGCAAATATCAATGCCCATTTTTTCAATTTTTGCGAAAATTTCACGGCTATACAGGTAATCATCCGGCTCGGTTGCCATAACGATATAATCAACCTGGCGGGTTGCAATTATTTCTGATAATGAATCGGCATGTCCCAACAGGGGAATATCCCGATAACGCCATAAATCTCGAATATAAAAATCGACAAAGCCGATAATATTGGCGTTCAGGTCAGAATACTGAAGGAATATATCAGCCGCCTTTTTGCCACGCTCGGAAGCTCCTATAATTATGATATTTTTTTCCGCCCGGATATCGGCTCCGATATTTATCCTATTTAACAGGCGATTAGTATTATATCGTTTCCAAAGATAAAACAGAGTTGATTGAGCAGTCAAATTCAACAACACAAAAACGGCTAATTCCGGCGGCTGAATTTGAATTGCAACGATATACAAAAAAGTGCAGAGTAAAAATAGAAATTTGACCTCGCTTTTTATAAATCGTTGCACATTCGCTCTCGCCTTGCGAATTGGATAAATATTATTGTTCGGCTTTCGCAGGTAAGATAAAACCTGCAAACCGGCCAGGATTGAGAAAATAAAGATGCTCAAACCGGTGCCAATTAATTCATGTCCCAAATTCAAGACCGAAAACAAGAGTGCCATAGTACCTATTTTAAGAATAAAATAGACGGCGTTTTCCAGCCAATAATGATGTTTCCCTGATTTTGGAAGAATTGTAGATTCCTGCTTTAATTCGCCGGTTGATTCCTGATAGACATTGAATCTTGATTTAACCGAATCTTTTGATTTAAGATTGATATCGATAGCCATTTCTTTTTGGGCCCCCTCTAATAGCTTTCGCCTCTTACTATTGTCGTCTATATTTGAGATATCTTGAGACGATGCCGAGAAGGACAACAGATCATCCATGAACTTGTTGTGCCGCTTATTTTTAATTTCGTTTCGCGAATTGAACATCGATTTCAAAACCTGATACCTCTAAAATAAATTCCTATGGAACAATTTTGACCGATTTCCTATAATCGATTAATCTATGATCCGATTTATCCGCCGTTTTGCGTTTGAATGTCAACTTGGCGTGGCCGGATTTCTTAAATTGAGAATATACCGATGGCATATTTTCAAATATTTCAATTAAAGAATGCGAATCATTATCATTGGCTATCCGAATCGAGATATAGTTATCCAATCCCTGATAACCGTTAAGGTTTTGCGCAAAATGATTATTGGTATTTAGAATATCTGTCACACGGGACGGATCGTTCACCTTGACCAGAATAAAATCGGCCGGGCTGATTCGGTTTATTATCCCCATTGAACGGAGTCTGATTGAAAGATAAATTATATTTTCTTTAACGAGATTCCATCGGGTTTGCTCTTGATTGATTACTCCAAGAGCCAGAATGGCGGCCTCCAGATTGGCCCGGGAATATCGATTTCCATTGGCCCGCTGAAACTTTCGGATATTATCCGCTAATGATAACAAATAATCGCAATTGGAATTTTTAAGCTCAAAACCGTCGGAAAACGAGCGCTTGATAATTAAATTATTGTTATATTTTATTAGATCGGTACAACCGATCGGGTAATATTCAAATAATGCCTCGTCAACAATGACCATAATGTCCGGGCAACGTTCTAATATTATTTCGATTTCAGAAATATTTAAAATTGCGCCGGTAGTCGTGTTTGGATTGGAAATATAAATCAGTCTCGTTTCAGGTTCAATAGACCGGAGGATATCATCGGGACAGGCGATAAAGGGCGTGCCGGGATATATATGCCGGCATGTTAAACCATACTGGCGAGCCGTTTCCGATAAAAATCCATTGTCATAAACAGCATAGGCCAGAATCTCATCGCCGGGCATGGCGATTGATTTGAATATATTTCGCAAGGCCTGTCCGCGACCGGTTGTCGGCAAAATATTTTCCGAGTCCAGACCGGTATATTCGGATAAAATTGATTTTAGTCGATTGACCGTCTCGAAGACATTTGGCTCATCTTTTAAATTATTTTTTAAACGATTATGTGCGATTATATCACTATTGGCGATTATTTCTTTGACACTGTCTTCCATGACTTTTGTCTCCCAAACCGATCTTGAAATTATTCTATCGGCACCTTTTCTTTTGATTTCCTTTTCGAAAGTCTGTCTCCGGAACTTGAAAAAATGGCTTTGAATGAATTTCTAATCAACCGGGGAACGAATCTCTTTATTTTTGGTGGTCCGACATTCTTTCTTGATTTGATTGTCAGACTTCGCGTCTGCCAACCGTCTTCATAGCTGAAAGCCTCAAACCGAATTAGTCGCGGAGATTTTAATAGGGCTTTTTTTATGTCGGCCAGATCGTTTGATTTTAGATTTTCCAGATCAACATAAGCCCGGCCAATCTCATCGGCAAAATGAGCATCAGATCCGGCAGTTTGTGGTTTGTTCGGATGGGAAGCGGCTATACGATCAGTCTCATTTAATATTTCCGGAGTACTGCGATAATTAATCGTTTCAATCAGATCGACTCCGGCCATAATCTGCACCATCTCTTCGCCGCTAAACAGATTTCTCTTTTCACGATTAAAAAACAGTCCGGAACCGGGACGGAATGGGTGAGGAACAACGACCAAGCCATTCTGTGAATGAATCTCATCGATAACCTCTAAAATATCCCGCGAGACAACTTCTTCTTTCAGAAAAAGTCCGATAATATGGGTGCCTCCGCGGGTTGTAATTTCCATTCCCGGGATAATGCGCACATCATGCTTGTTCTGCTCGGCCAGCGAGCAGGCCGACATAGTATCATGATCGCAAATAGCAATGGCTGATAAACCGGCAGTCGCGGCGTTTTCGATAATATGACTAATATCGGAATCGCAATCGAACGAATGTTTCGTGTGAACATGCAAATCTAATTTCATAATTTCCTCGAATTCTCACCTTTAATAATTATCTCTTATGCAAAGCCAATGCCGAATTCAGCATCTTTTTGCACGACTGCAACTTATTGCATTACAGAAGATTACATGTTTGGATTTTATGGCAAAAAAATAGTATGGGAAATCCAAGAAAAAATTTCCCGGTCGAGGTGAATGGAATTCCTGAACAAAAAAAATTTGCCGCCCGGGGCAGATTATGCATCCGGACGGCATTCGAAGGTGAGAATGGGTTATTTTATATTCTACAATTTTCCAATAATAAGAACGGTTGTCGCAATTCCACCGATGACCGATAGTGTTCCGGTCAGCGTTTTCATGAAATTGCCCTCTTTTTTAATTTCGGTCGGAACGACTATGGCATCGCCGATTTCTACCACTTGATTTCTGGTTCCGCTCCCGGCAAAAACGCGGCCATCGGCTTTGATTAGCCGGGTCTGTTTTTTATCCGCCTGAGAGTTGAAATTACCGGCTCGTTTTATATAGTAATTCACATTTCGTTTTGATTCAAATTTAATCGTACCATTGGAACCGACGGCGCCCATCACGGAAATTCCACTGGGAATTTCAGGCACAAAAATGTAATCATCTGTCTGGAGAATAATATCCCCGATTTTTCCATCGGTTTCAATCACTCTGTCCATATCGATAACGATTCTATTCATATCTTCGGGATTGAATCTTAATAGCTCAACTTTCCGCAAATTCCCCAGTGAATCCTCTTTGATCGGTTGTGAATTGGATATAATCTGCGACAAATTCTGTCTCTGGAGCGCTTCGCTGATAGAATGCCTTTGAAAAATCGTGCCGCGCGGGAAAGCATCATTGGTAAACCCGCCGGCTCGCTTTATCATCGACATCAAAGTTTCATTTTTTGACATAAGGGCATATTGCCCCGGAAAGCGCACTTCGCCTTCAATTGTTACCAGCCGGTTTTTAAACCAATCGGGCGTTCTTCGGACAAAAATATGATCGTCTTCCTGAAGTTCCAGTTCCGCCTGAATCGGATTCGAAAGGTCGATATTGATTATGCTGGTATTGCCCATTAAATCAGCCCGCGCCAATTCGACATTAGATAAAAACGCTTCTTTATTAAAATTTCCCGCCAGGAAAATCAAATCTTTGATGGTCATATTGTCAAATAGACTATACTTTCCCGGTTTTTTGATTTCACCGGAAATATGCACATAATTTTTTCTCTCAATTTCATCAATAGCATATATATATATTGAATCTTTATCCTGAAGCGATAAATCATAGTTACCTGCGACTATATCCTTAAGTGCAATCGGTATTATTTCCGCCCGCCCATCGCTATGGTAACGGAATAGATTGGCTCGCGCCATATATACATTTTCGGGCAACAATTCGCTTTGTTCAATAATCGATTTCAATGTGGTCGAATCATTTCGCTCAAAATAGCCCGGGTGTTTCACCTGGCCGGCGATAGAAACGATGTTGCGGCGCATTTCATAGATTGAATAGATGGTAATAATATCATCATCTTTTAAAATCAGATCGTTTTCGGCGATTGATTCGGAACCAAGATTGAGATCAACCACTTCTCTTTCATCGTTGGGAGAAATCCGATCCAGCATGATGCGGTCCATGAAGGCCGAGGCGGTACCACCGCCCGCGAGCGCTATGAGTTCGCTGACTTTTTCTCCGCCGCGAAGCTCATAAATGCCCGGACGCTTGATCTCGCCGGATATGGTTACTCTCGGACCGGTCACCGGGATAAAGATGGCATCGCCCGAGGCGAGCCGGATATCATCCTGAGATTCGCCTTTAAGTAGAAAATCGTACATATCCACCGTTTTGATAACTTCGTTATTACGCAGGACCTTTATCTCGCGCATTGTTCCACGTAAATTGGGACCGCCCGCCAAATAAAGAGCATTAAACATAGTCGTTAAGGAACTGACGGTATAAGCACCCGGTTTTTTTACTTCGCCGGTCATATAAATCCTGATAGAGCGAATTTTGCCCAGCGAAACCGAGGCCTTAAAATCGGAATAAGCCTGCGACAATTTTTTTGTGCATTTGCTTTCGAACTCCTCGAGGCTCAATCCCCAGACGATCATCTCGCCGATTTTGGGAATAAATATTTTCCCCTGGCGATCAACGGTCAAATTGTACTGCTTTTCAACTTTGCCCCAGAGATAAATAATAATATTATCACCGGGACCGAGGATATACCCGGACAGATCGGCCACATCGGATGGAGGCGTCAACTCTGACGGCGATGAAAACAAGTCATACCCAAACGGCAACAGCCGTTTTTCAGAGATACTGGAGCCTGTCAATTCGGTATCATAATCGTCACCGTTATTTTTGACATCGGCCGATACCGGTTCGACCGCTTTTGGCATTTCACCGAATATCTCCGGCGAATCGTAATTTTCCTCGGAGGCCACTTTCTGCTTATCGAGCTCGTAATATTTCTGACGCAGTTCTTCATTATTAGGGACCTGACAACGGGCCGGGCTGAACCAGCTGACGGCTATCAGGATAATGATAAAAACCGAAAATAATAAACCTTTCCTCATCTCTACCTTCCAATTGTAAAAATTCCCATTCTCAAATTTGTCTTAAACAAACCTCGTGCCCGATTCTTAGCAACAGCTATCATGTTACCAGACAACAACTTGGGAAATACACCGGATTGGAATTTGAGACCCTATCGGAAAAATAATCTTATCACGGCGGAAAACTTTTCAGGATAATTCTTTTCATTTCGAGCGTATTAATTTATATTGAATTCCTTGCTGGCCTTACGGAAAATAACCTCTAACCAGGGATACAACTATGTCCAAAAACAACCATCAACCGATAATTGGATTCTTTATCGGACTCTTATTATCTGTGATAATTATCGCGCCTTCGTTTGCCGAGGTGCAAAAACTTGCTCAGCGGGACGATATTGATAACAAGTACAAATGGAATCTGGAAAAGATATTTCCGACCATCGAAGATTGGGAAAAAGATTTCCAGTATGTCAAAGATAATTATCTAAAGATCGAGGAATATCAAAATCATCTGGCCGAATCGGCGGATAATCTGTATGAATGTCTGAAACTTAAAGAGGAGATGAATATAATCGTCGACAACCTTTATTCTTATGCCAGTATGAAGCAATCGGAAGATAATCGGAATAGCACCGTGCAGGAATTGGTTGGAAGGATAGGATCGCTTTATTCCGAAGTCGATCGGGCGTCATCATTCATCCATTCCGAGCTTCTGGAAATAGATTCGGATCGGCTCCATCAGTTTATCGATGAGAAAAAGGAGCTGGAAGAGTATCGGTTCTATTTTGATGATCTGATTCGTCAGAAGAAATTTATTCTTTCACCCAAAGAAGAGGCGATCCTGGCGCTGGTTTCGCCGATGTCGCGGACAGCCGGGCGGTCGTTTTCGATGCTGACCAACGCCGATATGTCGTACGGGTATATATATGATGAAGACAGCAATAAAGTCGAGCTGAATGAAGAGCGATATGAGAAATTCCGCCATTCGCTCGACCGCCGGGTTCGTCGGGATAATCATGAAACGTATTTCGGCAAAATAAACGAATATTCCAACACCATAGCCACGACTCTTGGCGGGGCCATGATCAAAGATTACTTTTTTATGAAAGCGCGCGGATACGATGACTGCCTTCAGCGCTCGCTTTTTACCAATAATATACCAACCTCGGTTTTCTACAATCTGATTGAAACGGTTGACAATAATCTGGAGCCGCTTCACAAATGGGCGGAGCTTAAGAAAAAAGTTCTGGGATATGACACTTTGTACCCCTATGATCTGTATGTCGACCTGATGCCTCTGCCGCAGAAGCAGTACACCTGGGAGGAAGCCAAAGAGGTTTCGATTGAGGGTCTTTCCGCACTGGGTGAAAAATATATGAATGATTATAAAAACGGCCTTAATTCGGGGTGGATCGATGTCTTCCAAAATGAGGGGAAAAGCTCCGGGGCCTATTCCGGCGGAACATATACTTCGGACCCATACATTCTTCTCAATTTCGACGGCACCCTTAACTGGATATTCACTCTGGTGCATGAGATGGGGCATTCGATGCAGTCATATTATGTCCAGCGCAATGAGCCGTATATTTATTCCGATTATACAACCTTCGTCGCCGAAGTGGCTTCGACCTGCAATGAATCACTGTTGATTAAGAACCTGCTCGATAAAACCAAGGATCGCAAAGAACGGATTGCCCTTTTAAATTATTATATTTATCAAATAAGAACGACCTTTTTCCGCCAGACCATGTTTGCCGAATTTGAGTTGGCCATCCATAAACATATCGAAAACGGCGGCGCTTTCTCCGATGACTTTTTCAAAAAGACATTTGCCGATATATATCAGAAATATTGGGGCGAGGCGCTCTATGTGGACGATCTCGGTTCCCTTCTGGGGATGGTTATTCCCCATTTTTATGGACAGTACTATGTTTATCAGTATTCCACTTCGTATGCCGCGGCGGAGCTGATTTCCCAGAAAATTCATGACGGCGACGAGGTTTATGCCGATCGCTACCTGAAATTTTTGGGAACGGGTTCATCGAATTATCCGGTCGAAGTTCTCAAAGAGGCCGGAGTTGATATGACGACGCCGGAACCGTTTCTGCATACAATCAATCTCTTCAGCAGTCTGGTCGATGAACTGGAAAAACTGCTCAAGGAAGAGGGTGTGATAAAAGACTAATCTTCGCCGCATGAATATCCGTAAAAAGATAAAATCAAAATAAAAAAACGCAGGAGTCATCCGACTCCTGCGCCATAAAATACTTAATCTTTTTATCTATTCTACCGTTACCGATTTGGCCAGATTGCGGGGCTGGTCGATATGGCATCCCCGAAGAACCGCAATATGATAAGCCAGAAGTTGGAGCGGAATCGAAGCCAGGATCGGCGAAAAGAGCCGATGCGTTTCCGGAATATAGATGACATGATTGACTTTTTCGACAATATCGGTATCGCCCTCGGAAGCGATAGCAATCACATTGCCGTTGCGGGCGCGGATCTCTTCGATATTGGACAACACCTTGTCATAGACCGAATGCTTGAGGGCAATCACGACCACCGGCATATTCTCATCAATCAGCGCAATCGGGCCGTGCTTCATCTCCGCCGCTGGATAACCCTCGGCATGAATGTATGATATTTCTTTCAGCTTAAGAGCGCCCTCCAGCGCCGTCGGAAAATTGACCCCCCGCCCGAGATAGAGAAAATTATTTTTCTTATGGTACTCTTTGGCGATCTCTTTAATCTGATCTTCGGCGGATAGGATTTTCTGAACTTTCTCGGGGATGCTGTTGAGATCTCTGATAAGATCCATACCCGATTGCACCGAAAGTTCGCGCATACGGCCCAGGAGAATGGCAATCTGAATCAGGACCATAACCTGCGAGGTAAAGGCTTTGGTCGAGGCGACCCCGATTTCCGGACCGGCGTGGATATAAACGCCGCCATCGGTTTCTCGGGCAATCGAGGAACCAACAACATTGCAGATACCGAGAACGGTCGCGCCTTTGGTTTTTGCCTCCCGAAGCGCGGCCAGCGTATCAGCGGTCTCCCCTGACTGGCTGATTACAAAAAGAAGCGTGCCCTCATTGATAATCGGCGAGCGGTAGCGGAATTCCGAAGCATACTCGACCTCGACCGGAATACGGGCCAACTCTTCGATAAGATATTCGCCGATTAAAGCGGCGTGCCACGAGGTCCCGCAGGCGGTGATAATAATTCGATCGACTTTTCTCAACTCGTCGTACTGCATATTCAGACCGGCCAGCCGCGGAATTCCCTCATCGAAATTCAATCGTCCCCGGATAGCATTGCCCAAGGTGGTTGGTTGTTCGTGAATCTCTTTCTGCATGAAATGATCGAAACCGCTTTTTTCAATTTGATCGAGCGACCACGATATTTCCTCGACTTCCGGCGTCCGGGCGGTTTTTTCCACATTGGTGATAAAATAGCGATCAGCCGTCACGGTGGCAATTTCGCCCTCCTGAAGATAGACGGCGCGGTTGGTATAGGCCAGTATGGCGCTGACATCGGAGGCGACAAAATTCTCTTTATCGCCGTGCCCCAAAACCAGCGGCGAACCCTGTCGGGCGGCGACTATTTTCCCCGGCTCATTCGAGGCAATCACGGCAATGCCATAAGTACCCTCGACATGCGTGACCGCGACTCGAACCGCTTCGGTCAGGTCGCCTTCATAATATTCTTCTATCAAATGCACCAGAATTTCGGTGTCGGTTTCGGTCGAAAATTTGTGATTCCTTTTTTCAAGAAACGATTTGAGCGCCCGATAATTTTCGATAATGCCGTTATGCACCAGAGCAATCTTGTTTTTGGAATCCATGTGCGGATGGGCATTAACCATAGTCGGCTCCCCGTGGGTAGCCCAGCGAGTATGAGCGATGCCCTCGGTCGCCGTATATTTTTTGCCTTCAATCTGTTTCTCAAGCACATTTATTTTGCCGACGCATTTTTCCAGAATCAATTCTTCATTTTCAGCCAGAACAAAACCGGCCGAATCATATCCGCGATATTCCAACCGTTTCAAACCCTGTATCAGCACCGGCAAAGCTTCACGATATCCGACATATCCAACTATCCCGCACATATTATATCCTACTTAAAAAATGACATAACTTCTTTTTTAATCAGCATGGTCAGCTTTTCATCGCTCGTTTCGATTATCAGCCTGAAAATCGGTTCGGTATTAGACTTACGAATCTGGAACCATCCTCTTGAAAAATCAAAACGCAAACCATCCCGCCTGTCTATCTGTAAATTTTCAAAACTCTGTTTGGCAACCTTTTCCATCCGGGATACTTTGACTTCAAATCCCTCCGGCAAAGGCGCTTTCAGTTTTATATTATGGTATATCGGCAAAGTTCCGGTTAATTCTGACAATGATTTTTTGGATTGGGCCATAAGGGCACAAATAATCGCCGCTCCGACAAGAGCATCGCGGCCATAATGGAGCGTCGGGAAAATCACTCCGCCATTGCCCTCGCCGCCGATAACTGATTTTTGTTTGCGCATCTCGGCGATAACATTGGCCTCCCCGACGGCGGAATAGAAAGTTCGACAGGAATTTTCGGCGGCCACATCCTGCGTTATGCGCGAAGTCGACAGGTTGACCACGACCTTGCCCCTTTTTCCGGGCAAAATATATTTGACCGCCATCGCCAGCGTTAATTCCTCGCCAATCGGCCGTCCGGTCTCATCGACCAGCGCCAAACGGTCGGCATCGGGATCAGAGGCCATGCCGATATCGGCTTTGAATTTTTTCACCGCGGCCGCAAGCATGGCTAGATTTTCCGGGATCGGTTCCGGAGTATGAACAAAATCACCATCGTTTTCACAGTTAAGACGAATCACTTCAACACCGAGTTCTTCCAGCAACTGCGGCAGAGCAATCGAACCGGCACCATTGACCGCATCGACAACCACTTTCAACTTAGCTTTCCTAATGGCCGTTTTATTAATCTCTTTGAGTTTCAATATCTGGGAAATATGCCGGTCAATCCATGAATTATCAACGGTCAGGGAGCCAAGTTTATTATGATCGGCGAAAGTAAACTTTTCCGAGTCATAAATTTTATTAATTTTGTCAAGGTCGGCCTTATTGATGAACTCACCTTTGCGATTGAAAAATTTGAGGGCGTTCCATTCCGATGGATTATGACTGGCGGTAATACAGATGCCGCCGGACGCTTTAAGACCGGTTACGGCCAGCTCCACGGTCGGCGTTGGGACAATGCCAATATCGATGACATCTATACCAACCCCACGAAGGGCCGCAATTGCGGCCATTTTGAACATCTGTCCCGACGGACGGGTATCGCGGCCAATGACGACTGGACCTTTTTTCAAATAGGCGCCGAAGGCGGAAACATATTTTGTCACCATGACCGGATCCAATCCGGCTCCGATCACGCCTCTTATGCCCGATGTTGAAATCATTAATTTATTTTTCAATTCACTGTCTCCCAATTTCATAATAACATTACGCTTTTCGAAATAATAATGCGACGCTATTCAAAAAGCAATTATGAATATTTAGTTATACGCTGTTTAAATGCGAATTTTTAATATCCTATAAAGAAATATCAGGAATCGGCTTTTTTGACAATTAACCGCGAATTCAGGATTATTGCACCGGCAATTACTTCCATAAGAGCATTTCGGACATCTGCGAATGAATCTTACCGTTGGTGGCGAGAATATTATTGCCATAAATGGAATATTTTTCCCCGGAGAAATTAGTCACATTTCCGCCCGCTTCGCGGACGATGACGACTGTGGCGGCGGTATCCCAGGGATGAAGTTTTAACTCCCAAAAACCATCAAATCTTCCACAGGCAAGATAACATAAATCAAGGGCGGCTGATCCAGCCCGGCGGATTCCCCGCGCCACTTTGGCAAATCTCCGAAAATATTTCAAATTATCTATCCGCGATGTTTTTATATCATACGGAAAACCGGTCGCTAAAAGCGATTTTTGCAGATTTGACTCGGAGGATACTATAATTCGTTTTTTATTTAAAAAGGCTCCACTGCCCTGAAAAGCGTAAAACAGTTCCTCCCGCTCCGGATCATAAATCGCCCCGGCTACCATCTCGCCCTCGTATTCAATGCCGATAGAGACGCAATAAAACGGAAAACCGTGGGCATAGTTGGTGGTACCGTCGATTGGGTCGATTATCCATTTTATATCGGACTCAATATTGTTATCAGAGCCTTCTTCAGCCAGTATGGCATGTTTCGGGTATCGTTTGGTTATTTCGCCGACAATAAACCGCTCGGAAAGAAGATCAACCTCGGTTACCAGATCAACCCGGCCCTTAAAAGAAACTCGATGGCGCTGATGGCTTTTTTTCTTAATAATTTCCCCGGCCTGCAGAGCCACGCTCCTGGCCAATCCGGTTAATTCAGATAATTTCCTTTGAGATAACACTCTATATGGCCTTTTTAATTTCCATCTGCTTAAACTGCATTTGGTACAATCGGTAATAAATACCTTTTTGCTTGAGAAGTTCTTCATGCCGGCCCATTTCCCGCAGGCGGCCATGGTGCATGACCAAAATCTTATCGGCTTTTTCAATAGTTGAGAGCCGATGCGCAATCATAATCGCAGTTCTGTTTTCCAAAAGATTATCAAGAGCGGTTTGAATCAATCGCTCCGTAGCGGTATCAACGGAGCTGGTCGCTTCATCGAGAATCAAGATTTTCGGATCGAAAGCGAGTGCGCGGGCAAAAGAGAGCAATTGTTTTTGGCCCGTCGATAAGGTGGCGCCGCGTTCTTTGACTTCGGCATACAAGCCGCCCTCGCTCTTTTGTATAAATTCATAAAGATTAACGCGCTTGAGAGCCTCGATAATTTTATCATCGGAAATCGCCTTATTACCAAGACGAATATTTCCGGCATAATTGCCGGAAAAGATAAAGACATCCTGCAAAACCAAACCGAAATTGGCACGCAATTCAGAGGGTACAATGTCTCTTATTTCAACACCGTCGATTTTTATCGAGCCGCGCTGATAGTCATAAAATCTGTAGAGAAGCGATATCAACGAGGTTTTCCCGGCTCCGGTGGCGCCGACAATGGCGACCTTCTCGCCCGGCTCAACCGTAAATGATAAATCTTTGATGACATCCTCGCCCTCATTATAAGCGAACCAGATATTTTCAAATGATAGTGCGCCTGTAAATTTTTCCTGTTTAACTATTTTATTGCCCTTGGCAACTTTCGGCTCGGTATCGAGAAGTTTGAATATCCTCTCCGAGGAGGCCATAGATGATTGGAGAATATTGTATTTTTCAGCCAAATCACGAATCGGATGATAGAAACGTTGAACCAGTTGAATGAAGGCCACCAGTTCACCGAAGGTTAACGCGGCGGAATTTATCTGGATCCCGCCAAAGTACAGCAGAATAGCCAAAGAGAAGGCGCTTATAATTTCAACGGCGGGAAAGAATATTGCGAAGTAGTAAATTCCCTTGAGATTGGTATCCCGAAGATCGGCATTGATAGTGGCGAAATCATTAAAGATTTTTTTCTCACGGCTGAACAGTTGTATTATGCTGATCCCGGAAATATGCTCCTGCATAAAGGCGTTGAGCCGCGCCAGCCGGGTTCGGACATCGCGAAAAATGCCCCGCACTTTTTTGCGAAATATGGCGGTGGCGATTATAATCAGCGGAAGGACCAAAAATGTCAGCAGGGCCAACTGCCAATTATAGTACAGGAGGGCGATAACAATTCCCACAAGGGTTATCAAGTCGCCGAACACGGCAACTAATCCGGAGGAAAACATTTCATCGAGAACATTAACGTCGTTGGTAACGCGCGTAACGAGACGGCCAACCGGATTTTTATCAAAAAAGGAAATGTCGAGTTTCTGCAAATGACTGAATACCTGCATTCTGATATCGTACTGCACTTTCTGCCCGACCGTCATGGTAATCAGCATCTGCAGATATTGCAGGATAAAGGCGGCCAATAGAATCCCGGCATAAATCAGAGCAATTTGTCCCAAACCGCCGATATCTTTAGTTGAGACATAATTGTCGATACCAATTTGGATCGAGATTGGCAGAAGTAGTTGCATCAGGGAGCCAACCACTAATATTAAGACTGAGAAAACCAGTTGTGAACGGTACGGCCGAACATAGGTCAGCAGACGGCGCATCAGGCGGGCATCATAGGCCTTCCCCAGAATTTCTTCTTCGTGATAGTTATTCTCCGCCATGTTTACATTTGCTCCAGTTCCTGCTCGATCAACTGCATTTTATAAACACCGGCATATTTTTGATTAAGTTTGAGAAGCTGTTCATGACTGCCCGATTCGACAATCCGGCCGTTTTCGAGATATATAATCAGATCAACATCTTTGACGGCTGAGGATCGATGAGAGATAATAATCGAGGTGCGCTTCTTAATTTCGGAGCTCAATCTTTGATTGATGGCATGTTCGGTTTCGGTATCGACCGCACTGGTGGCATCATCCAAAATTAAAATTGCCGGGTCGGAAACCAGTGCCCGGGCGATAGCGACTCTTTGTTTCTGACCGCCGGACAATGATATGCCCCGCTCGCCCAACTCACTGTCATAGCCATGCGGAAAGGCATCGATTTCACTATCAATCACCGCTTTATAGGCGGCCTCACGGGCCTGCGATTGGTTGCCTTGATCGGTGGAAAACAAAATATTATTGGTAATTGTATCCGAAAACAAGAACGGTTCCTGCGGAACAAAACCGATCTGGGAACGAAGGGTTTCCAAATCAATATCGTTAATGTCAATGTCGTCGATAAATAATTGCCCCCGGTCAATCGGAAAAAGCCGGCTGATAAGCGAAACAAAAGTCGTTTTACCGGAGGCCGTTGGCCCGATAATACCAATTGACATTCCCGGTTCAATTTTCAAATTTATATCGTGCAGTATTTTTTCATTATTGTAGCCAAAATTGAGGTTCTTAAATTCGATTTTGCCCTTGAATGATTTACCATTTATGCTTTCCGCTGAATTGACAACCTCCGGTTTGGTTTTAAAAATATTGTTAATTCTATCCAGCGAAGCTGTTCCGCGCTGATAAAGCGACACCACCCAACCCATAGCAATCATAGGCCAGATAAGCATGGTCAGATAAGCAAAAAAGGCAACCAGCGTCCCAAGGCTGATTTCCTGGCCAATAACAGCCCGGCCGCCGAAATAAAAGACAGATAGGTTGACGGCCCCGGCCAGAGTGAACAACAAAGGGAAAAATATCCCCTGAATTTTTATCATTTTTATATTCAGTCGGATATACTCATTGCTATGTCTAGAAAAATCTTCAATTTCATATTCTTCCTGATTGTAGGCGCGGAGAACCCGAACTCCGGAAACATTTTCCTGGACCCGCGAGGTGAGAACTGAAAAGTATTCCTGAATACGAGCAAACCGTTTATGGACAGCCGTTCCCAACTGATTGACCGCAATCGACAATACCGGGAGCGGAATCAAAGAGTACAAGGTCAATTTGGGCGAAAGGTACAGCATAAACGCCAAAGCAATAATAGTCGAAATAAAGGCATTGGCAATATGCATGATGCCCGGGCCGACCATCATCCGCACCGCCTCGACATCATTGGTCGACCGGGCCATAATATCGCCTGTTTTATTATTATAATAAAAGGTCGGATTCAATTTAAGAAGGTGGGCAAAAAGGTCGGAGCGAAGATCATATTCAACCTTGCGGGACATCCAGATAATCGTCCGCCGCATGATAAATCGGAAGACGCCCGAGACAATGGCCAGAGCGACAATAAGCAGGGCAATGTTCATGATTTCCGATGAGGGAACTTTCAATTCCAATTTATCAAAAGCTATTTTCATCAGATACGGATTAATCAGCATCAAACCATTGGAAGCAATAACGGCCAAACCGCCCCAGATCAGATACGATTTATATCTTTTTAGATAACCGCGGATAATCCGGAAACGGTCATCCTTTTTTTTGCCAGTTTTTGCCATAGTTTATATAATACGCAGAAAAAAGCGACTCTTCAATCACTATTATAAATTTTCGAATTAGAAATTAATAAGATTGGCGAAGAATTTAATTGCTTCCAGATCCAGATCGGAGACTTGCTCAGGGATAGGCAAACCGCAGTAGATTATCTCGCCTTTGCCGAATTTTGACACCGACAGCAACGACGTATTATTATTGGCTTCGATAATTTTTTGACAGGGAAAAGCGACGGCGGGGTAAGTTATATAATTCTGAGTGGCATTTTTAAGCAATTCGGAGATTGTGACGGAAGCTCCGGTCGAAAAAACAGCATGGCTGGCGCTGTTGATTTTTATTTCATCATAATTAATCCCGCGCGCTGAGGAAATCAATGAAACCGGAAGCAAATCATCGCGCCATTCATCGGACTGGCCAAAGACAATAACTTTTCCACCCTGCTCAACATAATTCTTGGTTTTATCATAAATCATATTCAAAGAGCTATAAGCCTGAATACATCCGGTTCCGAAAATGACAGCATCGAACAGATTGAAATTCCCTGATTTTAAAAATCTATCGCTAATAATTTTATAGTTAATTCCGCTTTGAATGAAAATATCTTCTATCAGACCATCTTTATCGGGAAGCAATCCGAAATATTTATCATCCGAAATCTTGATTTCTCCGGTTCGAATATAGGCGATATCGGAGGCGAGCTGGCTTCCCCCGGATGAAATCGAAATACTTATTTCATGAACTCGATCTTCCATACTCTTGGTAGCGACAATTGGGATATTGATCTCAATAGCGCGCTCCTCGGCTGTGAGATCAAGCCGCTCCGGATAAGCTCCCGCCAGAATATTTTTAGAGGTAGTCACATTGATATTAATCCGTCCAGTAAATCCCGGCGGCTTGGTAATTACCGCCTTGAGCGCGGCCTGCTCCACCAGTTTGTCGATTTTTAATTTGTTAAAAGGCTTAATAAGCAGGAAATCAGGGACGAATTCAACTCCGAATCCGGTATTTTCGTATGATGATGTCTGATAATTAAAATCGACGACATAGTTCATATATTCGACCCGGCCGATAAAAACAAGAAGCTCCTCGGAAATTGTTTCAAGCTTCTGCTGGTCGATAATAACGGTATATTCGCGAATCAGACTGTTGTTCGGCTGTATTTCAACGCAATTCGTGTCAATGGCAATTTCCTGATCGGTCCAGTAGGGCTTAAATGTCAGATAGCCGCCAACGACGGGAAGAAGACCGTCATTATTAATTTCAGTCCGAAGTTTAAGCCGCTTGCCTTCGGGTGTTTCGCGAATAACAACCTGGGAATTATGGCTAATGCCGGTTTCAAAGAAAATAGCCTTGGAAAGCGCTTTCAAACGACTACTGATATAGCGGGATACCGGAGAAAGAGTATCGATGGTATTGATTTGGCGATAATAAATAGCCAAAATATTTTTCAATTCATCGCGGGCGGATAGAAGCGCATTAAGCCGCTCCTGTCCTGTTTTGGATATGGCGTCATCGAGATAGTTAATATAATCTTTTCGATTTTTCTTTAGTTGCATTTGATATGCTGTATTGCTGATATGAGCCGATATAACCTGATCAAATTTAAATCTTTGAATACCATTCAGAAATGAGGCGCGTCCTCCGGTTGTAATAATCCGGCCTTTAACCAGATCATACATCGTGTAAATTTCATCGGTCTTAACCAGCGGGGGACGCGAAAAAATAGCTTTTGACATACTGGCGATTTCATCATAATAATTATCAAAAAACTGTTTTGATTTAAGATATATCGACTGGTCGGTTCCGGCACTGCTTCGTTTATAGAATTTCTTAATCTGATTATTTCCGGTCGTATCACCGACATAATCGGAAATAAAAGATTCGTATCCCTTTGGCTCTTCAGAGACGTAATTAGATCCAAATATAAAAATATCGGGGGCAAAATCCCGGAAAAGTTCTTTACTGATAGTTTCATAATATTCATTCGAAATCGAGGGTATAAAAAAGCGGCGGGCGGTCAGGCTGTAACGCTCGGCGGCTGTTTCCATCTGTTTATACATCGGACCGGGGCCGATAGAAACCAACTCGACGAGGCAACCATTGTCAACGCTGAGATAGTATACCAGGGCCCAGTCGATATTTTCGAAACCGTCATAGAGGTAAACCGCTTTTATATCGGTCAAATAATTGATGGTACTTCCCAATGAAACGGAGGCAACCCCGAATAAGAGAATAATCGTAAATATTGCAATAATTCTTTTTATACCCATAGGTCGAATATAGAAAGTTCAAATAGCAGTGTCAAACTCAAACAAAAAAAGCCGTCCGAAAAAATCCGGACGGCTTATTATTTATTATAAACTCGTTTATAAGGCTTGATTCTCTTTCAGCTTGCTATAAAGCTTGTTGGCGATTTCCTCGGGGGTCCCCCCATCAATCATCTCGCCCTTCTGGCGCGGCGGAGGCGATGCTATCTTGGCTATCTTAGTATAAGAATTTACACCAACATTCGAACCGTCAAGGCCGATATCACCGGCTGTCCATTTTGTAATCGGGGCTTTCTTAGCCGCCATTTTCCCTTTCAGGGACGGCAACCGCGGTTCGTTAATCTCTTTAACGACTGAGACAACTGCCGGGAGAGCGGTTTCGATAATATCGTAACCCTCTTCGGTTGTCCGCCAGAAAACCGCTTTCCCATCGGAAACCGAATCGACTTTCTTGACAAACATAATTTGCGGCAGTTCAAGATTGGCCGCCACTGCCGGCGGAACCTGAGCGGCATCGGAATCAATCGCCTGCTTGCCGGCGAGAACCAAATCATAGGCGCCTATTTTTTTAATTCCGGCGGAGAGAATCTTGCCCAGTGCCTGAGGATCGGATTTATTAAAAGCGGGATCGCTGATTAGAATCGCTTCATCAACACCCAGTGCCAGACAGGCTCTCAGAGCCGATTCGGCTTTCTCGGAACCGACCGTCAAGACGGTCACTTTACCGCCATAGGCCTCTTTAAGTTTTAAGGCTTCTTCGACGGCATATTCATCAAACGGATTGACAATTCCGGGACCGGAGGGCAGGACGACATTATTGGCCGCCTCATCAACTTTGACCAATTCAATTTCCGGAACCTGTTTTATTAAAACGACAATATTCATTAATTCCTCCTGTAAATCAGGTTATATCTAATTTTTTCCTAAATAATCTATTTTCACGCAAAAGTCAAATTTATTAAGCATAATTATATTGAATATTCATCCGAATCAAAAGCTTTTAATTTTTCGAGGGCCTCCGCGGCCGCTTTTTGCTCCGCTTCTTTCTTGGATTGGCCGTTTCCAGTACCGGCCACTTTTCCGTTGGTTTTAACGACGACGTAAAATGTCTTCTTATGATCCGGGCCCTCCTCGGAAACAACTTCGTAGTACGGCGGTTGTTGTCCGCGATGTTGCATAAATTCCAAAAGCTCGCCTTTATAGTTGTACTGATTGGTATCATTAAAAATCTCTTTGGAATGCGACAGGATATTCTCCCTGATAAATTTCCGGGCTGATCTCAATCCGCTGTCAAGAAATATGGCGCCTATTACGGCTTCCACGGCATCAGATATAATCGAATTGCGATTGCGGCCGCCCGATTTTTCTTCCTCCGGCGACATTAATATAAACATATTCAATCCGCAATCTTCGCCGACCATGGCCAGCGTGGTTTCGTTGACCAGAAGAGCCTTGGTCTTGGTCAGATCACCCTCGTTATATTCGGGATAGGATTTGAAAAGATGCTCGGCGGTGACAATGCCCAGCACGGAATCTCCGAGATATTCCAATCGTTCGGACGAAACCGAAACGCCTTCATTATAGTACAAATATGAACGATGGGTCAGGGCTTCAAACAAAAGTTCGGCCTTTTTAAATTTATAGCCGAACTTTTTATAAAACTTCTCCGAAAGTTCATCCACCTCCTTGCGGGCGGAAGAATCGAGACCCAATCGTCTTAAAAAATCAGATAACTTCACCAATTCTAACCATTAAACTTCCTTGCCGCCAAAGTTACATTATGGCCTCCAAAACCGAAAGAATTGGAAAGAAACGTATCAAAAACGGCTTCTCTTTTTACATGGGGAACATAATCCAAATCACATTCCGGATCAGGATTATCCAAATTTGTCGTGGGGTGCAGAATGCCGGTTTGGAGGGATTTGATAGCAGCAATTAACTCCACGGCCCCAGCTGCTCCCAGAAGATGGCCAACCATTGATTTAGTCGAGTTAACCGGAATCTTGTAGGCATAGTCACCGAAGACTTGCTTGATGGCATTGGTCTCGGCCGGGTCGCCCAAACCGGTGGCGGTTCCGTGGCTATTGATATAGCCGACTTCCTCCTTGGCTATTCCGGCATCTTTAATGGCGATTTCCATAGCCATCCGCGCCCCGCTTCCATCGGGAATAGGCGCCGTCATATGATGGGCATCGCAGGTCATCCCGGCCCCAATAAGCTCACAATATATTCGAGCCGAACGAGCCTGAGCGTGTTCCAGTGATTCAAGTATCAGTATGCCCGATCCCTCGCCCATAACAAACCCATCGCGGTCCTTATCAAATGGACGCGAGGCCCGTTCCGGTTCATCATTGCGCGTGCTCAAAGCCCGCGCGGAACAGAAACCGGCCACCGCCGTCGGGGTGATCGTCATTTCCGAGCCTCCGGTTACCATTATATCGGCATCGTCTCTTTGAATAATCTTAAAGGCGTCAAGAATGGCATGCGATGATGATGAGCAGGCCGAAACCGTAGCATAGTTGGGTCCGCGAAGACCGAAACGAATTGCCACCAGACCGGCGCACATATCGATAATCATCATCGGGATAAAAAACGGAGAGACCCTTCCCGGACCGGAATTTAGCAGATTGGCATGCTGAGCTTCGAAAGTAGAGATACCGCCGATCCCGGATCCAATAACGACTCCGGTTCGAAACGGATCTTCATTTTCAAAATTAAGACCGGCATCGTCAACGGCCATTTGCGACGAGGCAATGGCATACTGCTCGACCAAATCCATGCGCCGAGCCTCTTTTTTATCAAGATAAACAGAACCGTCAAAGTCTTTAACTTCTGCGGCTATTTGGGCCGCGTAATCCGAAGGATCAAACTTTGTGATCCGTCCGATACCGCTTTTCCCGTTAACCAGGGCCGACCATAGACTGTCAACCCCCAAACCAAGGGGCGTAATCGCCCCCATTCCGGTTACTACAACTCTTTTGGCTTCCATGAAACCCTAACTGTCCCTGACATTAATTGGTGTGTTCGGTAATATAGGTGATTGCATCCTGAACGGAAGTAATCTTCTCGGCATCCTCGTCCGGAATTTCCAAAGAAAATTCTTCTTCAAGAGCCATCACCATTTCCATTGTATCCAGCGAGTCGGCGCTAAGATCCTCGACAAATTTCGCTGATTCGACAACTTGAGAAGCGTCAACACCTAACTGCTCCACAATAATGTCCTTAACTTTCTGGGCAACATCTGACATTGTTACTCTCCCTCTTTCTTATATTAATTGTTTATTTATTTTTAATTTCCAAGGTTAATACATAGTCATCCCGCCGTCAACCCCTAAAACCTGACCGGTTATATAGGAGGCATCATCGGAGGCCAAAAAGGCGACGGCATTAGCAATATCTTCCGGACTGCCAAAACGGCCAAGCGGGGTCGTCTTGATAAATTCAGCTTTTATATCTTCGGGCAAATTGTCGGTCATTTCCGATTTGATAAAGCCCGGTGCGATAGCATTGACGGTAATATTCCGACTGGCCAATTCTCTGGCCGCGCTTTTGGTTAAGCCCAGCAAACCGGCTTTACTGGCCGAATAATTGGCCTGTCCGGCGTTACCCATCTTTCCCACTACCGATGATATATTTACAATTCGTCCGGAACGCTGTTTCATCATTATTCGCGAGGCGGCCTGAGTCACCAAAAAGGCTCCCTTTAAATTGATATTCATGACCAGATCCCAATCGGACTCTTTCATTCTCATCAGTAGCGTATCGCGGGTAATTCCGGCATTGTTGACAACCACGTCGAGCGATCCGAATTTTTCCACGGTTTCATCAATCAGATTTTTAACATCGTCTTTATTGGTAACATCCGCCTTAATCGCAATGGCCTTAATCCCGTCCTTTATAAATTCTCCGGCTGTTTCGTCAGCCAACTCCGCCAGTACATCAGATATAACAATATTGGCGCCATCGTCGGCAAATCGCCGGGCAATTGCCTTGCCTATCCCTCTCGCCGAGCCGGTGACTAAAACTGTTTTTCCGCTAAAATCCATTTTACTATCCTACTGATACAAAATCGAAATTTTCGATATCCGTTAATTTATCTATATTAAAAATTTGCGCTTCGGGAAGTTCCCGTTTGGCCAATCCGGCCAGAACCTTGCCCGGTCCCACTTCAATAAAAGTACCAATGCCGCTTGTTTGGAAATACTGCATAGTATGGTACCATTTCACCGGGGCGGTTATCTGTTCCACCAATAGTTCCTTAAGATTGTCGGCCTGACTTTCAGCTTCTCCGGTGACATTGGGGACAATATCAATGGTCGGCTGTTGAAATCCTATAGAATCAAGATATTCTTTCATACCAATTTTGGCCGATTCCATCAATGGCGAATGAAAGGCGCCGCCGACCGGCAATATCATGGCTCGTTTGGCACCGGCTTCCTTGCAAAATTGACAGGCTTTTTCGACCGCCTGATTCGAACCGGAAATAACAATCTGATTGGCCGAATTATAATTCGCCGGGACAACAACTCCCGTCTCGGAAGCGGCTTTGCAGATTTCTATAATTTTGTTTTCATCCAGACCGATAATCGCCGCCATGGTTGATGGATTCTCCCGGCAAGAGGTTTCCATAAGCGATGATCTTTTCACCACCGCTTTGATGGCCTCCTCAAATGAAAGAACGCCAGCCAGCGCCAGCGAACCGTACTCACCAAGGGAATGACCGGCGGTTAAATCCGCTTTGGGCAGTTTATCTTTCATAATAGTCAGAACAGCCAATGAATGCACCAGTATGGTTGGCTGAGTAAAACGAGTCTCTTTCAGTTTTTCAGCGGGACCTTCAAATGATAGTCGGGCGATATCTTCGCCTATCTCATCCGAAGCTATTTTATATAAATTACGGACCTCATCCGAGGCTTCATACAAATCCTGTCCCATGCCGACGTATTGCGAGGCTTGTCCCGGAAAAACTATGCCAATCTTTCCCATGCTTGCTCCTACATCCTGACCAATGCCGAGGCCCAGGTTAAACCGCCTCCGAAAGCGGTCATCAAAATAATATCGCCATCCTTGATTCGCCCCTCGCGGTTAGCTTCATCCAAAGCAAGCGGGACCGAGGCCGCCGATGTATTGCCGTATTTGGGAAGATTTAGAAATACTCTATCCATATCCATGCCAAGTTTTTTTGCGACCGATTCGATAATCCGGATATTCGCTTGATGCGGCACCATCAGAGTGACATCATCCGATTTTAATCCGGCATCAGCGATAACTTTAAGAGAGGCGTCAACCATTTGCCGTACGGCATGTTTGTAAACCTCTTTGCCAGCCATCCTGATGAATGTTTTGGAGGCATCGCCGTTTAATTTATGCGGCGGCAAATTGGATCCTCCCTCGGGTATCCAAAGCAATTCAGCCAGGTTACCATCGGATTTCATAAAGGTCGAGAGAACGCCTTTGTCACCTTCGACGGCTTCCACTACAACCGCTCCGGCACCATCGCCAAAAAGAACACAGGAGTTGCGATCGGCATAATCGGTTATTGATGAAAGTTTTTCGGCTCCGACCACAACGATTTTCTTATACTTTCCGATTTTAATATAAGCATCGGCAATTGAAAGAGCATGTAAAAATCCGGCGCAGGCCGCCACGATATCCATAGTGGCCGCATTAACCAAGCCGAGTTTTTGCTGGACGATGCACGACGAAGAGGGAAGCCGGAAATCGGGAGTAACCGTTCCAATCAACAACAGGTCAATTTCCTCCGGTTTGGCTCCGGCCATATCCATAGCCGCCTTCACAGCACTCAGGCTCATCAGCGACTGCGGTTCATCATCCGCGCAGATTCTTCTTTCACTGATCCCTGTTCGAGTGGTGATCCACTCATCGGAGGTATCAACAATTTTTTCCAAGTCGCTATTTGTCAGGCGATGAGACGGAACGAACGATCCCGTTCCCGTTATTTTGGCTCTTACCATTATCTTCACTTCCATTGCGATTAGTACTCATTATCAGCTCGCTTCGGATATTGTCTGAGATCCGATGGCGAACCATATCGCGGGCAACCTTAATCGCATTTTTGATTGCTTTGGGAGAGGAAGAGCCATGGCAAATTATACAGACTCCGTTGACTCCCAATAGAGGCGCGCCGCCATATTCGGAATAATCAAAGGTGTTTTTGAGCCGCCTCAAAAACGGGGTCATCAGGGCCGCACCGACCCGAGAAAATATATTAGCATCAACCTGGCGCCTTAATTTGGTCACCAGAAAACCTTTAATCGACTCCGTAAATTTCAAAACAATATTTCCCGTAAATCCATCCGTGGCGACAACATCGGCTTTGCCATTCAAGATGTCGCGTCCTTCGACATTACCAATAAAATTCAAACCTGATTCTTTCAACAGTTTCCAACTCTCCAGAGTCTGCTCATTCCCTTTGCTTTTCTCTTCACCGATGGACAGTAATCCGACTTTGGGTGAAGTCCGTCCGGTCATTAATGACGCATAGACCGAACCCATCAGGCCAAACTGGAAAATGGTCGCTGGTTTGCAATCGACATTGGCGCCGACATCCAAAACCAGAGTTGGATTTTCTCCCAAGGAAGGAAACAGTCCGACAATAGCCGGACGATTTATCCCCTCGATTCGACCCAGCACCATAATCGAAGTCCCCATGACGGCGCCGGTGTTGCCGGCGGACACAAAAGCATGGGCTTTTTGTTGTTTTTGCATGCCCAGTCCGACCGCAATGGAGGAGTCTTTTTTGCGCATACCCTCGGTAGGCGCTTCCGACATTGCCACCGCCTGCGCGGCATACTCGACAGATACGTTTGGGGGAGGACTCGCCTGTTTACTAAAATAGTCGTCGATGACTTCCTTTTTGCCGACTAAAACGATCTGGAGATCTTTGCCGTATTCGGTCGCCGCCTGAATGCCACCCTCGATTATCGATTCGGGACTGCTATCGGCGCCCATAACGTCAAGAGCGACTATAATTGGCTTGTTGTTTTCACCCATATGAAAACATCCAATGCTTAGTCTTCCTT
>JBDRRI010000115.1:0-18012 GCA_043825815.1 Candidatus Zixiibacteriota bacterium | reverse complement strand
GATCTGATACAAAAGGGCCGTTATCTTCGTGGCGAGTATAATTTTGCCTGGGCTTCATCGTTTATATCGGGTTCTTCGGCAACCAATCAGGAATTGAAGGCGGGCGATACGAATTATCCCGATGGTCTACGCCGTTTTTATATCACCAGTAGTATGATCAGTGGTTTCAATGGCGTTAATCATTATATGTTTGTCAATCGCGATCATTGGTATGGGGCTCCTTTGGCGAATGACGGGACAATTGCCAGCGGCTATGAAGTTGTCAAGAATTTCAATAATGCCATTATTGAAGCCAAATTGAATAAGCTGGAGCGTTCTCCTGAAATTTGCGTAATTGGCAATCGTTTTTATCAGTGGATGCGGCTTCTTAATCAGCCCAAGCAGTTTACCTATATGGAATCACTCTTACAGGATTCATTGGGCGGTTTTTGCCGTGATTTATTGAGATTAAAATGTGATTATGATATCAAAGAAACTATCAATCCGGACCAGCTTAAGAAATATAAATTAGTCGTTATTCCGAGCGCCGAATTTATGGCCGCCGATCAACAGGAGGCGATAATTGAACTCTTGAAAAAAGGGATCAATGTTATAATGTGCGGGTTGATGCCTAAATATGACGATGAATTTAAGGATTGTCAGATATTAAGCCGGCATATGCGGATTAAAACAACTTTGGGTCAAAGTATTGATATCATCAAACTGGCTAAGGGCGGTCAGTTTACCTCGACTATATATGGCAATATTCTGGCAACTGATAATAAGATTAAGCGCCTGGCGACAGCCAACAAGAAAGTTATGGGCGTAGCTTCGTCGCGTTACAGCGGGACTCTATCGTTCTTTACCTTCAATATCGGCTCCAATAGCGATCATAACAAACTTGTATTCCTTGAGTCGCTAATCGGCGAAAATAAAATTGTTTCACATATTTATTGCAGCGATCCTTCGATTGATATGTCGGTTCAGCAGGTGGGAAAAAAGGCGGTTCTCTTTCTGGTGGCGCCCCCGGCCGGAGAGTTATCAGCGGTGGCCGATACTTCCAGCCGCGAGATAATCGTGCGGGTTAATCTTCGAAAGTTCGGTATTGCTTCAGCTCGGATTAAGATAACCGATCTGATGGCGGGAGAAGAAGCCGAGCCTTTAAAAATTACGGCGGAAAGTCTTCGCAAGGGTATTCCTCTAATGGTTGATTTTCCCGACGGACATATTTATTTGATTGAGAAGCGTTAATCGATTTAAAAATATTATAATTTTGGAGTGGATCATGAGGCTATATTTCAAGCCGCGGCTATTATTATGTACGTTCCTAATATGTCTAAGCATTATTATTTATTCCTGCAGTTCGGTCTCTGTCGAAAAGTTATATGACAATGGAGTCGTGGCAACCTCATCTCCTATCGCTTCACAGGTTGGATTAGATATTCTGGAGTCGGGCGGCAATGCCTTTGATGCTGCCATCGCGGTTGGATTTGCTCTCGCGGTAACTCATCCGCAAGCCGGTAATATCGGCGGCGGCGGATTTGCCCTTTTAAAACGAGCCGGAGTTGATAATATTGAGGCGCTTGATTTTCGGGAAATGGCTCCTTTAGGCGCTACCCGCGATATGTACCTCGATATAAATGGTGATCCGATAGAAAACAAATCAATTCTTGGGGCTGCATCATCCGGGGTGCCGGGAACCGTAGCGGGATTGTTTGAAATATGGAAGCGGTACGGTTCACTGGATTGGTTTGATTTAGTTCAGCCAGCCATGGTGTTGGCCGATTCTGGCTTTATTGTTACGGAATATCTGGCTAATTCAATTATGGAATATCGAAAGGATCTTTCATTTTTCCCGGAAACGGAGAAGCTGTTTTTTAAAAACGGCCAGCCTGTTAAATCGGGAGAATTGTTGATTCAAAAAGACTTGGCCCGGACTCTGGATCGTATTGGCCGTGATAGTACCGACGGATTTTATGCGGGAGAAACAGCTGAATTAATTGTCTCTTCGATGCAAAAAAATAATGGTTTAATCAGCGCAAAGGATCTGTCTAATTATCACCCAATTTGGCGTCGCCCGGTTCAATTTGAATTCGATAAATATATGATATATTCGATGCCGCCGCCTTCGTCGGGTGGAGTAATTCTGGGAGAAATACTCAAAATGATAGAGTCGTACGATTTTGAATTGTACTCTCCTAATTCTCCCGAATATATTCATCTTTTTGCCGAAGCGTGCCGGCTGGCTTATGCTGATCGTGCCGTTCATTTGGGAGATCCTGATTTTGTTAATAATCCGGTCGATGAATTACTCAGTGATAATTATATAACCGCCCGCTCGTCCCTAATCAATCCTGATGCGGCCGGGAATTCCGAAGAGATTGGTTCGGGAATATCGGAGAAAAATATATTGCCGGAGTCGGAGTCTACCACTCATTTTTGCATAGTTGATAAAGATCATAATATTGTCAGTCTGACATATACATTAAATGCCAGCTATGGTTCCAAGCTGGTTGTTGATGGAGCAGGATTTTTACTAAACAATGAGATGGATGATTTTTCAGTCAAGCCCGGGATTCCGAATATTTATGGTCTGGTCGGCGGAGAAGCCAATGAAATTGTTCCGGGTAAACGAATGCTATCTTCTATGAGTCCGACTATCATTATGAAAAATGACCGGCCCGTTATGGCTCTGGGTTCGCCTGGAGGATCCAAAATTATTACGACCGTGGCCGAGGCGATAATTAACTTTATCAGGTTTGATATGACGGCATCGAAAATCGCGGGCTTTCCCAGATTCCATCATCAATGGCTTCCGGACACATTGTATCTGGAACAGGGAGGTTTTGATTTAAATACGATTCAAGCCCTGATATCAAAAGGCCACCGCGTTAAAGAGAGAAGCAAATACTCCGATCTTCAGATAATTTTTATCAACGATAACGGTTTAATAAGCGGTGCTTCCGACCCAAGAGAAAATGGTAAAACTCTGGGATATTAATTTTTGGATGCCGTCAATTTTCTATTGAGCGCTTGATGCCCCATTATTGCTCCGCCCATGCCGACCAGAACGGTGGCGAAATAGATTACAATTCCCAAGTACGGTAATTGAAATAGGGCTGATAGCAATATTAATCCAATAAAAAATTCCCATCCCATTGACGGCTTGCTGTCGGCCGAAAACATTCCGATAATAAATCTTCCTACAGCAATGGCCACGAAGACTTTACCGATATAGAATAATAAGAATCCCAAGCCGATTAGAAACAAGCCAATCGGAATTCCAATAATAATAATGATGAATATGACCGACCCGAAAGTAAATATTAAAAAGCTTAAAAAGCCGATGGCGAGAGAATAAGCAAACTTTGTTCTAATTTGATTAGCTGCCTCAGCAGTAATGTTCCTGAAAAAGATAATGAGAAAATATCCCATAATAAGCGTCATAAAGAAAGTAATTACTCTTAAAAATGTGGCTATTTGCGACAGGAAATATTTGAATCTTTCAGCAACGGTTCTATAGTCTGATTCATCCCAGTCTGTATGACCGACAATCTTGGCATTATCATCAATAAACGCTACCTGCGGAGAAGTATAATCAAAATTTCCTTCAATTACAGCGGATTCCGTTAATGATATTTCCTCGGCCCTTATTGAAACATTGCCGACTATTTTTCCAGATATTTCGACCGATCCGGCTGTTATATTAACATCGCCATTAATTGTTCCAGACAAGGCAATGACTTCTCCAAAGGCATCCAGATTCCTGCCGATTTGTGCATCATTATCAAGAGTGATTTCTTGTCCAAAGATAATGACATTTTTTTGGATGGTACCATAGATATCTACATATTGTCCGAAAAGGCGGGCTGATTGACCAATTGTTCCGTCAAGTTCAATAAAATTGGCTCCCAGATTGGCATTGCCATCGATTTGGCCCTCATTAGTGAATCGATAACAGAACCCGGTTAGATCGCCGGTTATAGTCCCGTAGGTTGTATAATAATTTCCAAATATATAAAGGTCATCATCAATTATTTCTCCTCGCGAAACAATCGTGCCGTCATCAGTAATAAAAACTGAGGCATTGATAGCGGGAGAGATTAATAAAACCGCAATAAGAATTAAAAATAGCTTCGCTTTCATATTTCCCCAAATTTACTCTTTAATATAAATACGTTTTGTCCCAGCCAATGTTTCTTATCGACCTGAAATTTGGTTGCTAATTGTATAATATAGGATTATTATGTAAATAAGTTAATCGATAAGCAACAAAATTTTATGAATATATTATACCCCTTAATTATATCCGCGATACTTTTTTATTGTGCCAACCGCTTCTATGCCGGGTATTTATCTCGGAAATTTGGTGAAGATGCCGAGCGGAAAACGCCGGCTATCGAAATGAATGACGGCATTGATTATGTTCCGACCCGAACCCCAATATTATTTGCTCACCATTACGCTACTATCGCCGGGGCCGGACCTATTATCGGCCCGACTCTTGGAATATTGTATGGTGTCGGTCCAGCCTGGCTCTGGATTGTAATTGGGGGAATATTTTTCGGAGCAGTTCATGATTATAGTTCACTTTTTGCCTCGATCCGCAAAAAAGGGAATTCAATGGCGGAAATCGCTCGAAAAGCATTGGGAGATAAAGGATTTTTGCTGTTTATACTGTTTACCGCAATTATGCTTGTATTAGTCACATCCGCTTTTTTATCGCTAACCGCAATTTCACTAACATCTTTGCTGCCCCTTGAGAAGCTTGGATTGACCAGTGAGCAAACCCTACTAAAAACAAAATTGATTGATGGTCAGGAGATGGGTATAATCGGCGGAATTGCTTCGACTTCGGTTATAATTATTACTTTGGCGGCCCCGCTTCTTGGATTTTTAATATTTAAAAGATCATTGAGGACATCATTATCATTTTTATTGGCTGGTCTGGTTTGTATACTGTCAATCTATGTCGGTTTTCAATTCCCGGTTTCTATGTCCGGATTGGTCTGGATGATTGTTCTCTCGATCTATGTTATGTTTGCCTCCGGTATTCCGGTTTGGCTCATTTTGCAGCCCAGGGATTTTATTAATGTTCAGATATTATATTTTGGATTGGCCGTTATGTTTATTTCTGTTTTAATCGGTGGGATTAGCGGGCAAACGATTGCCATGCCATTGTTTAGTTTGGCCGAGGGAAATTCGCACATGGGTCCGGTATGGCCGATGTTATTTATTATTATTGCCTGCGGGGCAATTTCCGGTTTTCATTCTTTGGTAGCTGGTGGAACCACTTCCAAACAGATTTCCGGTGAACGGGAAGCAAGAACAATCGGTTATGGCGGCATGATTTTGGAATCTATGCTGGCCGTTTTGGTGGTAATCACTCTGGCGTCCTCTCTTCAGATTTCGGATTATTTGAAAATTGCCTGGCCCATTGTTGGTAGCGGCAATCCGATTTTGGCCTTTTCTTTATCGATCGGTAATTTGATTAACAGCGCATTTGGAATTCCGGCGGCTTTGGGCTCTATTATTGGGATATTAATGGTTGAAGGGTTTGTGGTTACGACGCTCGATTCGGCCGTCAGGTTGAATCGATATATTTTTGAAGAATTATGGCAAAATTTATTTAATAACGTTCCCCATATATTAAAGAAAAGCTGGTTTAATTCCGGATTGGCGGTGGTATTGATGTTTTTACTGGCAGTTACAAATGGTTATAAGCTTATCTGGCCGGTCTTTGGCGCCAGCAATCAACTCCTTGCTGCCCTGGCTCTTATCGCCGTAACCGTTTGGCTAAAGCTAAAAGGGAAGGAAAGTTGGTTTTCTTTAATTCCAGCCATTGCGATGATTATTACGACCATTACCGCCTTGTTATATTTCTTAATAGCTCAATATATTCCTTCCGGGAATATTATATTGATAGTTACCGATATTATTTTGCTGGCTCTTTCGACCGGCGTTATTTCACTTTCGATTAAATCAATTCTCAGCGTTAAAAGGGGGCAATTAAATGCCTCGATATCCTCATAATCTCTTTTCTTTCAATAAATAAACTAATCTTTCTGCCGATATACTAAAAAAAGCAATTGGATTGTAACAGCTATAATTATGAGTATTTTTCAAGACCGAGGACAAACAATTCTACCCCGCGTAGATTTTTTATTTTTGCTATCGCGCGTTTTGATAATGGGCGGTATGCTTTGGATGCTGTTCAATGCCAAATCCTCACCTTCCGGTTTTGCCGCCTTAATCAGCCTGTCTATTACCTATCTGGTGACCATGATTATTTTCTGGAGATTAATGAAAATCGGAACCCGCGATCTAAAAAGAGCGTATTTAGCCCTGATTCTTTTTGATACTTTTTTCTCCACCATGCTGATAATTTATAATGGCGGGTATCAGTCCAATTTTTATCTTTTATACTATCCGGTGGTTATGTTTGCGGCCTACCTTCTAACGATTGGTTCGACCCTTTCTTTTGTTGGTCTTATTTCAATTGCTTATGCTCTAATCATAATGGAAGATTTGACATTTAAAGATTCGCTGGATGTTGCTATTAGAATCGGATTGCTTTGGTTTTTATCCATGGCGATTACCTTCGTTTCCCAGCATGTCAGACGCTCGGAAAATCGATTGTTGAAACTACTCGATACACTTAATATGAGAACCTCGGAATTAGAAAAATCTCAGGCTCATTTGGAAATGATCTATGACAACTCCCGTATTTTAGGCGGAATGCTTGATGTTGAGGGTGTTATCGAAGGGGTTATGAAGATTACCGGTGAATTACTCAGCTATCCAGCCAGCGGAATATTACTGCTTGGTCCGGGAGAAAGTCTTATTTATCGGGGACGCAATATTGGCGGTCGAGGTAATTACCACCTGAAGGCGGTTAATAATAAAAAATCAGGACTTTTGATAAAAGTGGCTTCGCAAACCAAACCAGTTATTGTTAAGGATATCACTGATCGTGAAGATTATGAACCGCTTAATAAAAGGGCGAAATCAGTTATTATTATTCCGCTGGTTATTCAGAAGAAGCCGAATGGCTTGCTGATTGCAGAATCACCAAATGTTGGCGGATTTTCGGAACGTGACGAGAAAATGTTATCGGTTGTTGCTCGTTCAGCCGCCATGGCTCTTGAAAATGCCACTCTTCATAAAAGGACCGAAGAATTAACGATCACTGATGAATTGACTGGTATATTTAATTATCGCTATTTTACTCGAACCCTCAAAGAGGAGCAGAGACGTGCCAGTCGGTATGATTTGCCGCTTTCAATGATAATGTTAGATATTGACCATTTCAAGAGTTTTAACGATACTTATGGACATGAAATCGGCAATATTGTCTTGAAGGGTATTACCAACGTTGTAAAAAAATGTATAAGGGATGTTGATATATTTGCCCGATATGGAGGCGAAGAATTTGTGATTATTCTGCCGCAAACGCCTCAGGTTGTGGTGACCAAGATCGGCGAGCGGATTAGAGAACAGATAGAGTGCACTGTCTTCGGGGGAACAGACGATATTCCGGAACTTAAGGTTACGGTTTCGGTGGGAATAAGCTCATTCCCGGAAAATGGGCGAGGACATGATGAACTGCTCTCGATAGTAGACCAGGCATTGTACCGCGCCAAAGGCGCGGGTAGAAACAAGGTATGCGTGATTTAAGATGATTGACAGGATTGGACAATTATTTATTACCGGTTTTGAGGGCGAGTTGCCCTCGGATGATTTTCTCCGATTTTTTAAAGAAGAGAATCTTGGCGGGTTAATCCTATTTGAGGAGCAATGTAATCCGCATAAAATCGCCGAGGCGACGATTGCGCAAATTGTCGCCGTAGCGGATGAAGCTCCCTTTATTGCCGTCGATCAGGAGGGCGGACGAGTCTGTCGATTTCGCGGTGTCCCGGCTGAGTTTCCTTCGCCGGCAGTTTTTGGCGAAAAAAATGATATTGAATCGTATAAAGAATGGCTCCATCGATCGACATATTATTTAAAATCACTCGGCCTTAATCTTTGGCTGGGACCGGTGGCGGATCTGAATCTCGATAAAAGAAATAAGTGTCTTGAAAGCCGAACTTTCCATAGCAATCCGGTCAGAGCTATTAAGTTCATTGAAGCGGCAATTCGCACGGCACAGAGCGCCGGCCTGCTTACCTGCCTGAAACATTTTCCCGGCTTGGGTGCCACTCATAATGATCCGCACACTGAATTGGCTATTGGCGATTATGATTTTGAAACGTTTCTCAATCGCGAATCGCTTACTTTCAAAGCCGGAATTGATATCGGCGCCGATATGGTCATGACGACTCATCTGCATTTGCCTGCTATTGACAAGGAAATGGCAACCAATTCGCCGCATATAATCGGACACCTGCTTCGAGATAAATTGAATTTCGATGGAATTGTGATTACAGATGACCTCCTGATGAACGGCTCTAAATCACTGGGTGATTTTGGTGAACGAGCCTTTAATGCCTTCACGGCCGGCCATGATATTCTTCTCTTTGGTCGAAATTATATGGCTACAAAAATGGCGATTGAGTATTTTAAGAAAGCCTACAAAGATGGAACGCTCGATAAAGATATGGTTGAAAAATCATTAGGGCGAATTTCCGGCGTTAAATTAAAAATGGTCAGTTCGGTAATATTATAAACAAGATATATGCTAAAAAAACTACTCAACAAAAATTCCTTGACCGTTATCGGTCTCAATGCCGGAACATCCGCTGATGGTTTGGATTTGGCGGCAGTCAGAATAAATTTGACCGGACACAAAATTAATTCCAAATTTATCGAAGGTGCTACAGTCATTTACACCAAAAATTTGCGAGAGAAAGTGCACCTGGCAATTGCCAATAAATTGAGTCTTGATGAACTGTTAGAGTTGGATCGGCAACTCGGCCACTTTTATGGGCAGCAGGCAATAAATTTTATTAAACGTCTAAAAGAAAAAAAAGTGCGTCCTGATATAATTGCCTCGCATGGGCAAACGGTGCGGCACCTTCCGGGCCGATTTAAAATAAACGGTCGAAAGGCAAGTGGGACTCTGCAACTGGGGCATCCTGAGACGATTTCCGAACTGACGGGATTGGTTACCGTGGCCGATTTTCGACAGGCCGACATTGCCGCCGGAGGAGAGGGTGCGCCTATAACATCGTACCCGATGTGGCAGTTATTCGCCGATAAAAAATCAGATCGATTATTAATTAATATCGGCGGAATCGCCAATTATTTTTTCCTGCCCCACAATTCACCGCCTGATAAAATAATGGCCAAAGATTGCGGTCCAGGCAACACCCTTCTTGATTTAGCTACCGAGAAATATTTCGGAAAGAAATATGATTATGGCGGTCAACTGGCATCGATCGGAAATATATCCAGGCGTTTATTGTCGATTTTGCTCTCCGATAAATTTCTGAAAGGTAAATTTGGACCATCGACCGGAAGAGAACGATTCGGTTTTGAATTTTTAGAAAAAGTAGAGCGGTCCTCCGCAAAATTGAAATTGGATGAAAACGATATTCTGGCCACCTTGACGGAATTGACGGCGATGGGAATAAAAACGTCATTACTACCGATACTTAAAAAGTACGCGATTAATGAAATTTATCTATTTGGCGGTGGGGTTCACAATCTATTTTTAATTGACCGATTGATTGCCCATATTAATAACGGAATAGTTTTTTTCAAAGTTGACAGATTCAGATTGAATTCTGATTATTTGGAGGCAATATGCTATGCATTGTTGGGAGCAATGACATTACATACAACTCCGGCCGGATTACCGGACATAACCGGTGCAAATAGAAGAGCCGTTTGCGGAAGAATAGTACAACCATCGATTAAGTAGCAAAGGGATAAAAAAGGATGCAAGGAATAGTAAGGCTTTCAATAAGGATTGTATCGGTCGTTTTTTTAATAGCGATTGTCTGGGGATGCGGTGCCGTGCCTTCGCTCCATGAAGGCAGCGAATCCAATTATGTCCGGCTTCCCTTTGTCCGGGTTCTTCTTGACAGCGGCCAGGATAAACTGGTTATTGACAGCAAAGCAACTTTTTCATTGGAAGCCCTTAGTAGCGGTCAGAATTTGGTCTATTATTGTTCCAATCCGATTATCGTCACCCTAAAACGAGGTTCGGTTTCGGTCTCTATGAATGGGCAGTTTATCGGTGAAAATTTCGATGAGATTATTCTTTCACCCCGCGGTAATTCCGGGTATTTAAGATATGGCGATACATTTTATCGGGGCATGATGCGAATATTACCGCATGGCACCAATCTTCAATTGATCAATGTGGTTCATCTTGACGATTACCTGAAAGGCGTTGTCCCACCAGAAATTGGTTTTTCCGGAGAAGATGAATTGGAGGCAATCAAAGCCCAGGCGGTCGCAGCCAGAACGTACGCCATGAGTCATTTATCACAGTATCAGGATAAACCTTATGATATGAAATCGGATGTTTCCGATCAGGTCTATCTGGGAATGAAAGTTGAAAAGAATAATATTAATCGGGCGATTGATGATACCCGCGGATATGTTTTGAAAAGCGACGGTAATCTTATCAATGCTTATTATCATTCAACCTGCGGCGGATATACCGACGATATCGAAGAGGTTTGGGATAAGGCGGAAAAACCCTATTTAAGAGCGGTTAACGATAGCGGTTATTGCTCCTGGTCGAAATATTATAACTGGACGGAAACCTACACAGGCCGGCAGTTACGGTTGATGATTGAACAATATCTGTCTTCTGAACGCGGCAAGCAGATAAAGATCGGCGATATTGTTGATATCTTGGTTCGTAGCAAAACCGCCGGGGGACGAGTGTCAGAGCTGGTTGTCAAGGCGGCCAAAGGAACCTATTCTTTCGGTGGTGATAAAATACGCTGGGCTATAAAGAGAGCCTCAAATCCCGAGTTGATTTTGCAGTCGGCCCGGTTTAAAATTGAGATGAAACAGGATTCCCGTGGTAAAGTCGAACGGATTACACTTATTGGTGGCGGCTATGGGCATGGCGTCGGTATGTGCCAGTGCGGCGCTATAGGTATGGCCCGTAAAGGATGGAACTATAAAGATATTTTATTGCTTTATTATAAAAATACTGAATTAGTCAAACTGTATTAGGGAAAGCATTAGATTTGAATTTCTTCTCCGGACAATTATGAGGCAGGTCCGAAGTGCATTTAGCCAATAAAATCGCCATTCTGAATTCTCGCCAAAATATGAGGCCAACCGGCGCCGATCGGTGGGTCAGCCAAACCGAATCAGCCGTTAAATATGCTGTTGATATTAATTGTATAATTATGACATCAGTGGGAATGACCAGCTGGGAAGTAGTTTTATATTTCGCAACGAAATATAGGGCCGATATTGAGCTTTATCTCCCGCTTGATAAAGAGGACGACGAGAATGAAGCCATATTAAATTATATAGAGCAATTTCATTTGAATGATAAAAAAATCAGATGGAAATTCATTAAAATCAGTAATTTCAAAAAGGATAAACATTTTTTTCAACAGCAAAGAGATAAAATTATTATTGAATCAGCTGATTCTGTCTGGCCGATCTCAATTCGTCAGAATAGTAGTCTCAAAAAATATTTTAATGGGAAAATAATCGATAATAAATTTAAAATTAGCTACTCCAAACCCATTTCCAGCGCCAAAATAGAAATAGATACGAACAAAATTGTCAATAGCATTGATGCACAACTTAAGGATTATCTGATTCATTGGACGCGAGCATCAAATTCTCCCTGGCCGGGAGAGACAATTTATAAATTTTACGATAGCATTTTATCCTTGGACGGCAATTATTCGCATGATGGCATAGAAACCTTGAAACGAATTCTAACCGAAAATAAACTTCGCGCCTCATCCCGGCATCTTCGTAAGGGTGCCTCAGCGGTCGCCTTTAGCTCTCTATGCCCGTCCAGGGCAACCGAGTTAATGAAATGGCGTTTACGATACCATGAGATGAGTTTTGAACCGTACGGGTTGGCTATTCGTAAAGATGTGGCTGAAAAGATTGGAGTCAGAAAAGTGTTATACGGCAATCCCGAAATGTACCAATATCTTGACGATGGAGATCGCCCCTATTTTCAAAACATGGGAACGATCGGCGACTGGCTTCCCGAACAAGAGTACCGACATTTGGGCAATATAAATTTATTGTCAATTCCGAATGAGGCAATGGCCGTGATAGTCTTCCGTAAAAATGATATAGATAAAATCAGACCCGTATTCGCCGGACAAATATATTCATTGTATGATTAAGAATTTGAATAGCGCTATTTTGCGCCAACTTTATCAAGCACATTAAGATATTGATCTGCCCATTTTTCGCGGGAAAAATTCTGGGCGACATACTCATGATATTTCTTGCCGATTGTGACACCGTCAATTTTTTTATCGTATAAATCTCTGATAATCTGCGCTAATTGTTCCGGATGTTGAGGTGAGAATCTCAATTCGCCTCCGGCTTGATTAAGCATCTGGCTCGTTTCGCCTTCGAGGGCGCCAAAAGCGATCGGCCGACCCGCGGCCATATATTCAAAGACCTTGGTGGGCAGGGCGACCTTAGCGATCGGGACTTCCTTTAAACATTCAACTAGAACATCTCCAGCCTTTAAGTAATATGGAATTTGCTGAAGCGGCTGAAGTCCGACAAAGGAAACATTATTAAGGTTATATTGTTCGACCAGTTTTTTTAATGAATCCTTCTTCTGGCCGTCGCCGACAAATACAAAATGATACTGCTTATTATCAGAGAGAATCCGGGCCGTTTCGACAATCGATTCCAAAGGCCGCACCCATCCCAGAGTACCGCTAAAGAGAATCAGAAACTTCCCCTCCCATCCATGCTTTTTGCGAATGCCGTTGGAATGGCTATTAATGAAGTCATTGCCAACGCCCGATTTAATGGTCGTTAAGTTGCCATTCATCGGCTGAATTTGCCTAATAGCCTTTTCGATGCCTTCGGTAACGCATACAATCTGATCAGCTTGCTTATAAATAAATTTCATCACTCGGCGAATAGTTTCGGTAAAAATTGATTTTTTAAGATTGCCAAACTGCTCACCCGATTCCGGCTGAAGGTCTCTTATTTCCAATACGAATTTGGTCCGGCGAAGCTTGCTTAAAAGAAAGCCCAAACCAGCGGAGGTGACGGGGGGAGTGGAGGCCAGGACCAAATCAAATTTTCCCTTAATTCTAAAACTATTAATAAGCGAGGAGGCCATAAAAGTTAAAAAACCGAACATTCTTTTTTTAGGCTGCGCATTTGAGGCTGGCAAGACATAAGAACGGCGTATATCGAGTCCGTCAATAATCTCTCTTTGGTAGAATTTGCCCCGATACTTTTCAGGAAGGATGCCATCGGGATAATTGGGCATAGCCGTTAAAACGGTTACATCATGCCCCTTATCCTTGAATTGAAGGGCAAACTCATACAATCTCCGAACCGCCCCTCTTTCCGGAGGAAAGTATTGAGTAACAATTAAAATTCGCATATTTTTCTTCATATCAGTCGGCTAATCTACCATATAAATTAATAAAAATCAACAGATAAGGCAAAAAATAAACTTCTTGTCTTAATCACTGAATGTCACATCTCCCAAAATCTATACAGCAAATCTCCCCGAAGAATTTATATTTAAACAGTTCTACCATTTAGCCAATGAAAAACCGGCCAAATTTAGGTTAACCCTATTATTCAACTTGGCTCAAAAGTATTGAATTATGGACGGAAAAGCAAGCAACTTGTTAAATTATTTATAAAATACAAGTTCAACTCGCCGATTTTTTTGTCGTCCCTCTCTATCATTATTTGATGCAATAAAATTGGTTTCACCTCGCCCTACCGCCGTAATTCTCTCCGGGGCTATTCCCAGACGGATCAGGAAATCTTTAATCCGATTGGCCCTTTTCTGCGAAAGATCTTTATTGGCCTCTGATGTTCCAATATTATCGGTATATCCATTAATTTCAATCTTTATACCCGGTGCCCGGGTGAGAGTTCTATTTAATTGCCTTAGCTTTTCTTTTGTAATTTCATCAATTTCAAATGAGCCGGATTGATAATTTATATAGAGCGTTATCGGTTTTTCAATGGGCGTTAGATCAATGCATCCGGATTCATCCACGCCCAATTCCGGGTCGGAATCGGGACAATCATCAAGACCGTCAAAAACGCCGTCATTATCACTGTCAAGAGGGCATCCCTGCTTGTCAATCTTCGCTCCCAGAGTATTAAAGGGACATTTATCGCGATAATTTTCGATGCCATCGCAATCAGAGTCGACCGGACAACCGCGAATATCAACCAAACCGGCTGCTTCGATAGGGGTTTCGGGGCAATCGTCATTGGCATCGGGGATGCCATCGCGATCGGAATCAGTTCCAACATCGACCGCTACCCGCGATTCCTGAATTAAAAGCGGACTGATAATGCCTGAAACCGGGCGATAATATTCAGTGCTTCCCCAATTTACTATTGTTGGAGGCGGAGCTGTTTGTTTTTTGGAAAAAAGATAATTAATTTGAAAAGCAGCTTTAAAGTTGAAATTTGGCAAATTCTTTTCAATACCAGAGGCAAATTCCTGTCCCCATCCGGTTAAGTAGTTAAGTTGGATATCGAAGCCGAGCATAATATTTTTACTAACCCGATATTCAGCGCCTGCCAGTCCCGAGAAGGTCACCTCGCTGACGGCCAAATCAAGACTTTCTTCTATCTCTCCCGGAGCATCAAAAGTAGTATCGGCCTCATAATCATTAATTCTCCAATTGAATAAACCACCCCCCAAACCGGCAAGTAAACCAAGTCTTTTGGGATGAGGCATAAATCGATATTTGAACATCAGGATTATATTGTATCCTTGCCAGGTACTCGACCGAAGGGCGGCATCGGAACCAATCTGGAAATTGCCCGAGGCTGAGCTATCATCATAATTTTTGAAGGAGCCGATACTCAATTCGGCGCTAAGCCGTTTATTTATATTGGTCCCCAGTTTTAATCCAATTGTCTTGTGCATGGTGAATTTATAAGGGATAGCGCCTCTGGAAGGATCTATTATAACCGCTTTACCACCCATAGGAGTTGTTAAACCATATTCCAGACCAATGGAAAAGCGATGGATTTCTTCGGCGGGCAATATGCCGGCCAAAATTGTAAGTATTATAAATAGCAATAAAATCCGCATAGGATAATCTTATATTTATCCTTGTCTTAAATCAATAAAAAAAAGCGCTATTTTTATGAAGTTAAGTTTGGTATAATTAATTAGAAAACAGTATAATCCAAAACTTATTGATTGAGAGCATAAATATTTCAATTGCCGGGGTTGTATGATAGATAAAAAAACAATTCAAGAAAATGCTGATAAAATATTTCCAAAACAAATTGAGTGGCGCCGCCATCTTCATCAGAATCCGGAGTTATCCAATGAAGAATTTAAAACAACCACTTTTATAAAATCGATTCTTAATAAATACAAAATTGAATATTCCGATTTCACAATGGAAACCGGCCTGGTAGGATTTATTAATAAGGCAAAAAAACCGGCCGTGGCGGTTCGGACCGATATTGATGCTCTTCCCATTATCGAACATACCGACCTGCCGTTTAAATCCAAAAATATCGGGGTTATGCATGCCTGCGGGCATGATGTGCATATGGCGGTTGTTCTCGGAACTGCGGTGCTTTTAAATAATTTTAAAGATAAGATTCCGGGCTCGATTAAATTTTTATTCCAGCCGGCTGAAGAGTCTCCTCCGGGAGGAGCGGAGCGCCTTATCAAAGCCGGTGTCATGAAATCACCGGATGTTAAAATGATATTTGGTTTGCATGTCGATCCGACTCTGCCAACCGGGGAAATCAGTCTTCGTGATGGCCCGACGATGGCTTCGGTTATTGATGTTGATATTGTTATTCTGGGTCAGGGAGGACACGCGGCGATACCCCATCGGGCAATTGATGCCATTGTGGTCGCCTCGGAGGTTGTAGAATCCCTGCAAAAGGTAATATCCCGCGAAACCAACCCGCTTAGCCCAGTATTACTGACTTTTGGGTCAATTGAAGGTGGTACCGCCCGCAATATTATTGCCGATAAAGTTACTCTTAAGGGTACCGCTCGCACACTTTCAAAAGAAAATATTAAACTACTTCCTCGCTTGATTAAAAGAACGGTGGCCGGGATATGCCGGGCGCGCGGGGCAAAATATGAACTTAATATATTGTCAAGTTATCCGGTGCTGGATAATCATTCGTCGGCCAATAAAATATTGCGAGCGTGTTACGAAGAATTATATGGTTCTAAAAAAATTCAAATAACCTTGCCGACCATGGGTGGTGAAGATTTTTCATTTTATCTTGAGAAGTCTTCCGGAGCGATGTTTCGTCTGGGTGTTAAAAATATTAAAATCGGGGCGGACAAGTCCTGGCATGCTCACGATTTTATAGCTGATGAACAATCTATTCGATTCGGAACGGAGCTTCTCTCTATGGCCGTTATCCGATATTGGGAAGAAAATCAATGAAGTCATTTTTTCTGGTTTTTCTAATAGTATTATTCTTTCCCATATTATTAATGGGAGAGGGACCATTTTATAAAGATTTGGTGATTCACTATTCCGATTTTTCCTATATCAATTCGATTGCAATGGGTTTCAATTTCATATATTTCGCAACGAGTAACGGGATCATCAAATATGATCTTTCCACGCGCAGTTGGGCCGAACCGCTTAATGGAAAAGTGGGGTTATCATTGGTATCCGTCTATGATATTGCAGGGTCGTTTGATGATCAATCGGTTTGGGCAAGGACCGACGACGGGATTTTTATTTATAACGGCACTCTGGATCAATGGGACATGACCGATGAAATACCTGTCGAAGAACGGCGGGGAAGACATGTTCAGCCAGATGGCAACTATTTTGCGCCTTGGAACTATCGGTATGTGAATGGTGGTGGATTGGCTGATAGCTGGAACCGGATCTTTCAATTTACCGATTTATATGAAGACGGCTTAAACAATGTGTGGATCGGGACCTGGGGATTGGGCGTCTGCCGCACCGAGACAACCGATCGCCGTATCGAAATTATGAATTATGGCCTGTTGCAGCCGGACGTTAAAATTATTTTTAAAGATGCCGGGAAATTGTGGATGGCCGGATGGGTGGAAAATGCTTTTCGAACCGGCCTGACAATTTTCGACCCAAAACGAAATAAATTCGAATATATGGAAACAGAGGGTTCATTAATTAGCGAACCGTTTGATTTAAATGCGCTGTGTGCCAGCAATGAAGAAATTTTCGCCGCGGTTGATAATGGCATTTGGATCATCGATAAGAAAAATCTGGAAATTGTAAATAAATTGGGAAAAAATTTAGGCTTTCCTAATGACAGAATTACTTGCCTTGAAATATCTGGAGATAGTTTATTTACCGGGACAGAATATGGATTGGGGATAATCTCAATTTATCCTGATTCGACAGATCCGGTCTCAAAAGTGGTTTTAAAAGATTATAATATAACCTGCCTTGAAAAAACTGATAAGTCACTCTGGATTGGAACTGATCGCGGTGTCTTTAGGTATCTTTTTAAGAAGGGCCGTTTGGAAGAATTGATAATTGCCGAGGCCGATTTGAGCCAATATATATATGATCTTGAGTTGGATCATGGTCGAATGTGGATTTCCTATCAAACAGGATTGGTTTCAATTGATCTGGAAACGGCAAAGGTAGAAGTTTTTCCCGAAATTATGAAATATGGCAGTTTATATAAAATAACCGCCAATGATACTCTTTTGGCGGGAGCTTCCGATAATGGAATGGTTTTTTTATATAATGGTATTGAAAAAAGAAATCTTCTATATACCATTGACGACGGACTATTATCAAATCAAATTAATGATCTTGTCTTTGGCGATGAGTATTTATGGATTGGTTCAGATCGGGGACTAACCCGTTTTTTGTATATAAATCAGGTATTATTCTAATAAATCAATTTCCAATAAGCCATAAA
>JBDRRI010000114.1:0-19913 GCA_043825815.1 Candidatus Zixiibacteriota bacterium | reverse complement strand
CCGGCATTATCCAAACGAGCATTAATATATTTTTTCACCATGATATCTTCATAGATAAACTCGGCGAAATTCTTACCAGCAAACCACTTGCTATTCCAGGATTTTATCACTCCCAGGCGAAAGCCTACCGGATGTGTCTTTTGTCCCAATCCTATCTCCTTTTATTCTGCATCAGACTTTTTATCAACATCATTCTCAGTATCCGCAGACTCGACCGGCTTATCTTCGGCAGTTTCTTTGGCCTTAACCTTAGCAGTTTTGGTTTCCTCATTTGAGGCTTCTGCAGATTCTTTATTTATATCAACGTCTTTGACGTCTTTATTCGTTTCAACGGTTTTAGCATCTTTTTTGACCGCCCTTTTGGCTTTAGCGCCTTTTTTGGCGGATGTTTTTGTTTCCGTTTCCGGTTCTTCGGTTGACTCTTTCTTGGTCCGAATCTTCTTCTTGGCTGTTTCCTCCTGAGGTTCACCCTCAACTTCAACCGTTAAATGGCAATATCTTTTACGAAGTCTGAACACCCGGCCCATAGCCTGAAACCTAATCCTTTTGGCGGTCGGAGCGCTATCAACAAAAACTTTGGAAACCATGAGGTCTTCGGCTTTCAACTTCGATGTTCCCACCGACGAAAGAGCGTTAGAGGCGGCCGACTTCAAGGTTTTAGCCAGATGATGAGCCGCGGCTTTGGGAGTAAAGTTCAAGATATTCATCGCTTCTTCAACCGGTTTCCCTTTAATCAGATCAGCAACCTGGCGCATCTTCTTGGGTGACGTTCGCAGGTATTTGATTCGTGCTCGTGCTTGCATTATACTTTATCTCCCTATTACCTAACTGCGGATGCACGTTCAACTAATTTGCCGCCGTGTCCACGGAAAGTTCGGGTTGGTGAAAACTCGCCGAGTTTATGGCCAACCATATTTTCAGTTACATAAATAGGAATAAATTTATTACCGTTATGAACGGCTAATGTATGGCCGACGAATTCAGGCGTGATCGTAGAGCGTCTCGCCCAGGTTTTGATAACCTTTTTATCACCGGTATCATTTAGCCTATTTATTTTCTTAATAAGCTTGGCATCTATAAACGGGCCTTTTTTAAGTGACCGTGGCATTTATTCCTCCGCAATTAGTTTTTCTTTTTGCGCGATTCAACAATATATTTTTTCGATTTGCGCTTATTTCGGGTCTTATAACCCTTGGTCGGTTTTCCCCAGGGAGTGCAAGGATGACGTCCGCCCGAGGAGCGTCCTTCACCGCCACCCATAGGATGGTCAACCGGGTTCATGGCAACACCGCGTACTTTGGGGCGACGACCACGCCAACGCGATGCGCCGGCTTTACCCAGATTCAAATTTTTATGATCAGTGTTGCCGATTTCACCAACCGTAGCAAAGCATTTTTGCTTGACCAGTCGAACTTCACCCGATGGCATCTTCAGGTGGGCAAATTCGCCTTCTTTCGCTACCAATTGCACATAAGTTCCGGCCGATCGGGCAATCTGGCCTCCATGACCGGGATACAACTCAACATTGTTCATTAATGTTCCCAATGGCATCGATCCGATGGGCAAAGCATTGCCCACGCGAACTTCGGCGTTTTCACCGGTCATAATCGTATCATCAACATTCAATCCGTTTGGGGCCAGGATGTATCTTTTTTCGCCGTCGACATAATGCAACAAGGCAATTCGGGCTGAACGGTTCGGATCATATTCAATAGAGGCAACCCGGGCAGGAATATTATGCTTATTGCGTTTAAAATCGATAAGACGATAATGTCTCTTATGACCGCCGCCGCGGTGACGCGCGGTAACCCGACCTTTATTATTTCTCCCGCCCGATTTCTTCAGGGATCTTAATAGGGATTTCTCCGGGACAACCGAAGTAATCTCTTCAAATGTAGGAACCGTCCGAAAACGGAGCGAAGGGGTTTTTGGTTTAAATTTCTTAACAGCCATCGTAAGACCTTTATTTCAATTATATATTTTCAAATTCCGATATTTGCTGGCCTTTTTTAAGCTTAACAATCGCTTTTTTCCAGCTTTCAGTCCGACCGGCAAAACGACCCAGCCGTTTTGGCTTGCTCGGCATTACCATCGTTCTGACAGTATCAACTTTGACGCTAAAAATCTTTTCAACCGCCCTTTTAATCTCAGTCTTATTCGCATCGCGACCGACTCTGAATACATAAGCATTCACCTGTTCCTTGAGAACCAAAGATTTTTCGGTCAACAGGTGCATCTGCAACAAGTTCCGGTAATCTTTCATCAGGCAAACACCTCCTCAATCTTCTTCAAACCGGCCGTCGTCAATAGAAGCGCTTCGGCATTAACAATGTCGTAAGTATTGGCCAATGGCGCCCGCGAATATTTAACTCTGGTCAGATTTCTGAATGATAGGGCAACATTTCTATTTTCGCTTTCATCCAGAACATAACATTTCTTTCCGGCCAATCCCAGTTTATCAAGAATCGTCGCGATCTCCTTGGTCTTGGGGCTATCCAGATTAAGGGCATCAATTACAAAAATCTGGGAGCACTGCGCTTTGTCGGACAGAGCCGAGATAAAAGCCCCTCTTTTCATCCTTTTGGGAAACTTGGAGAAATAACTGCGAGGCTGTGGCCCAAAAACAATGCCGCCGCCGCGCCATAAGGGCGACCGAATAGTACCGGCCCGAGCGCGTCCCGTTCCTTTTTGACGCCACGGCTTGGAACCGCCGCCGGAAACATCGGAACGACCTTTGGCACAATGAGTTCCCTGCCGTTGGTTAGCCAGATAATTAACAATATACTGGTGAACCAATGACGGTTTAGGTTCAGCTCCGAAAAGCGTTTCATTCAACGTTACGGTTCCGACTTCTGCGCCTTCTTTATTATATATTTTTAATTCCATCATACACCGCCACTCTAACGAGATCTATTACTTTTGCGTATTTTTAAAAATGTACCGTTCTTTCCCGGAACAGCGCCCTTGACCAGAATCAGATTTTGGTCATCGATTACCTGGACTATTTCCAAATTCAAAACGGTTATTTTATCCTTGCCGGTTTTTCCAGCCATTCTCATGCCTTTATAAACCCGTGAAGGATACGATGAACTTCCAATTGAGCCCGGAGCCCGCCAACGGTCGGATTGTCCATGGGTTTTTTGCGCTCCGCCAAAACCATGGCGGCGCATGGCACCCTGAAAACCAAGACCCTTGGAGATACCAGTCACATCGACTCGCTCACCTTTCTTAAAGATATCCGCTTTTAATTCGTCACCGACTTCGACAGCATTATCTGTCTTTATTTCTTTCAAAAAGCGCTTCGGTTCCGAACCAGCCTTTTCGAAATGGCCGATAATCGGTTTATTGAAGAGATTTTTGCGGCGATCGCCAAATCCAACCTGGACCGCTTCGTAGCCATGTTTATCCGTTGTCCGCTTGGCGACAACAACACATGGCCCGGCCTCGATTACAGAAACGGGAACCGCCTCGCCGGTTTCGATAAAAATGCGAGTCATACCTATTTTTTTGCCGATTAATTCTTTCATTGCAGTACCACCATCAAGTCTTTATTTCAACATCAACACCGGCCGGCAAATCAAGCTTCATTAAAGCATCGACTGTCTGCGGCGTTGATTCATAAATGTCAATGAGACGTTTATGGATTCTGGTTTCAAACTGCTCTCTCGATTTCTTATCGACATGCGGCGACCGCAGGACCGTATAAATCGTCTTCTTGGTCGGAAGAGGAATCGGTCCGGCAATTCTGGCGCCGGTACGCAATACTGTTCGCGCAATCTCTTTAGTCGATTTATCAAGAGAATAATGGTCGTACGCTTTCAGCTTGATTCTGATTTTTTGGCCATTCATACCAAACTAACCTTTATTAAACATAAAATGTTTTCGTTTACTCAATAACTTCCGAGATGACTCCGGCGCCGACTGTCCGGCCGCCTTCGCGAATCGCGAAACGTAACTCTTTCTCCATCGCAATCGGGGTGATCAAAGCCGCTTCCATCGCAACATTGTCGCCCGGCATAACCATCTCTACATTCTCCGGCAACTGAACCACGCCGGTAACGTCCGTCGTCCGAAAATAAAACTGCGGACGATAGCCGTTGAAGAACGGGGTGTGACGACCGCCCTCTTCCTTGCTCAAAATATAAACCTCGGCTTTGAACTTCGTATGAGGCTTGATCGAACCAGGCTTGCAAATAACCATGCCGCGCTCTATCTCTGTCTTGTCAACGCCGCGAAGCAAAATACCAACATTGTCGCCAGCTTCGCCCGAATCCATGATCTTACGGAACATCTCAACACCGGTGCAAACCGATTTGCGAGTGTCACGAATACCGACGATCTCAACATCCTCACCCATCTTGATCTGACCGCGCTCAATACGACCGGTGCCAACCGTACCGCGACCCGTGATCGAAAAAACATCCTCAACCGGCATCAAAAACGGCTTGTCAATATCGCGCTCCGGTAAAGGAATGTAATTGTCCAAAGCATCCATCAACTCATAAATCGACTTGAACGATTCGTCATCAGCGATATCAGGATTCGAAGCCGTTGTCATTGCATTCAGGGCCGAACCGCGAATAACCGGAATGTCGTCGCCCGGGAACTGATACTTCGTCAACAAATCACGAACTTCCAATTCAACCAGATCCAAAAGCTCCGGATCATCTACCATATCAACTTTGTTCATATAGACCACGATATAAGGAACTCCAACCTGCCGAGCCAGAAGGATATGTTCGCGAGTCTGAGGCATCGGACCGTCAGCCGCGCTGACAACCAAAATCGCTCCGTCCATCTGAGCCGCACCCGTGATCATATTTTTGACATAGTCAGCGTGACCGGGACAGTCAACATGGGCATAATGGCGCTTGTCCGATTGATACTCAACATGTGCCGTCGCAATCGTTATGCCACGCTCTTTCTCTTCCGGGGCATTATCAATCGAATCAAAAGTCCGGATATCGGCCCCACCCTTGCGTGAAAGGATCATCGTCATCGCGGCCGTTAAAGTCGTCTTGCCGTGGTCCACGTGACCGATTGTGCCAACATTGACATGCGGTTTATTCCTGACAAATTTCTCCTTGGCCATTTGTAACTTCTACCTCCGTCTATTAATTATACATCAAATTTGCAAACATTTTATTACTCACTTCCTTAGGAAGCGGCTCATATTTCGAAAACTGCATCGTATAAACCCCTCTCCCCTGAGTGAGGTTGCGCAATGCGGTCGCATATCCAAACATTTCACCCAGCGGAACCGTCGCCGAAATAACCTGCTGGCGATTACGAGGGATCATACCATTTATTTTACCGCGCCGTTGATTCATATCACCGACCACGTTACCCATATACTCTTCGGGACAAACAACTTCAACATTCATGACCGGTTCCAGTACCAGCGGCTTGGCTTTTTTGGCGGCATCGTGAAGAGCCATCGAAGCTGCAACCTCATAGGCCAGCGCCGTCGAATCAATTTCATGATAAGAACCGTCTTTGAGCGTCACTTTTATTCCGGTTAAGGGGTATCCGGCAATAACGCCATTGGACATGGCCTGTTTAACGCCGCGTTCAACCGAAGGAATGAATTCATTCGGAATAGCGCCTTCCCGAATATCATTATTAAAGGCAAAAGCAGTTCCGTTGCTACTTGGTTCGACATATAGCACGACATGGCCATATTGGCCCTTGCCGCCCGATTGGCGTATAAATTTCCCCTCCATTTTTACTGGAGTACTGATTGTCTCTTTATAAGCGACCTGCGGTTTGCCCACATTGGCCTGAACATGAAATTCACGAATCATACGATCTATCAAAACTTCAAGATGAAGTTCCCCCATTCCGGAAATAATCAATTGTCCGGTTTCTTCATTCGTCGTCACCTTAAATGTGGGATCTTCATTTTGAAGTTTGGTTAGTGAATCGATCATCTTTTCCTGATCGGCTTTTGATTTGGGCTCTATGGCCACCGAGATAACAGGCTCGGGAAATTGCATTAATTTTAATTGAATCGGGTGTTTAACATCACATAAAGTATCGCCAGTCGTGGTGCTTCTAAATCCAATAATGGCAACAATATCTCCGGTAAAGGCAGTTGCCACATCTTCTCTTTTATTGGAATGCATGCGCAAGATACGGCCAACACGTTCTTTCTTCCCAGAAATCGAATTTAAAATATATTTTCCGGTTTGAATCTGTCCCGAATAAACTCTGACGTAACAAAGATGCCCGGAATGAGGATCGCTAATAATTTTAAATGCCAGCGCTACCAACGGTTCGTCGTCGGAAGCCTGCCTTCTTATTTCTTTTTTGCCATCAAGCGAATATCCTTCAACCGGCGGCATATCGCTGGGCGCCGGAAGTAAATCAATAATAGCATCAAGAAGTTTCTGAGTCCCGCGATTTTTCAATGTGGCTCCGCATAAAATCGGCACAAAATTGCAGGAAATCACGCCGGCCCGAATAGCCCGAATAATATCGGCATTATCGATTTGTTTTTCGTGCAGAATCTTATCTAACAAATCATCATCAAAACTGGAGACAGCATCGAGAAGCGTTTCACGATGTTCCCTGACTTCGGTCAAGAGCTCTTCGGGAATCTCGATATCACTAAATTCGTGATCTCCCTCAAAATGACGGTATTTCATATCAACCAAATCAACAATACCCAGTAAATTGGTCCCATCCAAATGAGGAACCTGAATCGGCAGACTCATGGTTGAAAATTTCTCATTCATTTCTTTGATAGTACCGTAGAAATCGGCGCCAACTCGATCAAGCTTGTTAATAAAGGCAATTCGCGGCACATTATATTTGTCAGCCTGGAACCAAACCGTCTCGGACTGGGGTTCAACACCTCCAACCGCACAAAAAAGAGCCACCGCTCCGTCCAAAACGCGCAGGGATCGCTCAACTTCGATTGTGAAATCAACATGTCCGGGAGTATCGATAATATTGATTTGGTAATTACGCCAGTAACAGGTAGTCGCGGCAGAAGTTATAGTTATGCCCCGCTCCTTTTCCTGTTCCATCCAGTCCATCGTGGCAGCGCCGTCGTCGACTTCGCCAATTCGATGAGTCTTTCCGGTATAGAAAAGAATTCTCTCGGTCGTAGTGGTCTTACCGGCATCAATATGTGCCATAATACCGATATTTCTAATATGACCAATGTCCTTCCGCGTAGACATAAAAAATCCCTTACCGAATTTCAGCAAATAAAAGGTTCATTGATAAAAAACTTATTCATTGAACCGGGTCAAAATTCAGCACGGGCCCGGAAACACGAAAAATTATGTTTCTTATCATTTAAAGACTGATGTCTTCAAATAAAATTCAGTCCTTCCTAAAGAACTACCAGTTAACGTTTACCATCTAAAATGAGCGAAGGCCTTATTGGCCTCGGCCATTTTATGAGTATCTTCTTTCTTCTTTATCGACGCGCCCTCATTATTAGAGGCGGCGATAAATTCAGCAGCCAGTTTTTCAGCCATGGTGTGCTCGTTGCGAGCTTTAGCGAACTGAATCAGCCAACGAACCGCTAAAGCAAGACGACGATCAGCGCGTACCTCGACCGGGACCTGATAGGTGGCACCTCCCACTCTTCGAGATTTCACTTCTAACACCGGCTTGACATTACTAAGGCCTTTATGAAAAACATCCAGACCGGAGTTCCCGGTCTTTTTTTCCATGATATCAATAGCCGAATAAAGGATTCTTTCCGCTGTTGAACGTTTACCCTTTTTCATTAAGAATCCGATAAATTGGGTTAATAATTTGTCCCCGTATTTAGTATCGGGAACAACGTCCCGTTTTGCTGTAAAACCTTTTCTAGCCATAACTACAAACCATTAATCTTTCTTCTTCGGCTTTTTTGTACCATACTTGGAACGAGCCTGGGTTCTATCATTGACCCCCGATGTATCCATAGTACCGCGTATGATATGATACCTGACGCCCGGAAGATCCTTAACACGTCCGCCCCGAATAAGGACTATCGAATGCTCCTGAAGATTATGACCTTCACCCGGGATATAAGCCGTGACTTCCATCTGATTAGTCAGCCTCACACGGGCAACCTTGCGTAGTGCAGAATTCGGTTTCTTCGGTGTCGAAGTATATACACGAGTACATACGCCTCTTTTCTGAGGACAATTTTTCAGCGCAGGAGTATTTGTTTTAGATTTTAAAACAACTCTGCCATTTCGTATCAACTGACTAATTCTCGGCAATCGTTACCTCCAAAAAATTACAAAATTTCTCACAAAGAGAACCTCAAAATATCAAAAATCTCTTTATTGTCAAGCGTTTTCTTGGAAAATATTTGACACTTCTTCTTCCGGCCCTTCGCCTTCCACTTCATCCTCGGCCGGAATAACTTCGATAGAATTGTATTTTTCTATACCGGTTCCAGCCGGAATGAGATGTCCAATAATAACATTTTCCTTCAAACCGCGTAAATAATCTATTTTTCCGTTGATGGCCGCTTCGGTTAACACTTTTGTCGTTTCCTGGAAAGAGGCCGCGGAAATAAAGCTTTCCGTCGACAAGGATGCTTTCGTTATACCCAAAAGCATTGGTTCAAATGTCGCCGGCTCACCGCCCTCGGCAATAACCCGATCGTTTTCAACGGCAAAAGCCGCGCGATCAATCTGCTCTCCTTCAAGGAAATTGGTGTCGCCCGGATATTCCACTTTTACCTTTTGAAGCATCTGGCGCACAATAACTTCGATATGTTTGTCATTGATTTTTACACCCTGCAAACGATAAACTTCCTGAATCTCGTTCACCAGATATTCCTGCACCGCATTAACGCCGGAAACCTTAAGAATATCATGAGGATCCACCGAGCCTTCACAAAGACTATCGCCAGCCATAACTCTATCGCCATCATGAATATGCAGGTGACGACCATGTGGAATCAAATATTCCTTGGTTTCGCCCTGATCGCCGTGGACATAGACTTGCTGTTGACCGCGAACAGTCTTGCCAAATTCCATTATACCATCAACTTCCGAAATAACGGCCGGATCATGCGGTTTGCGCGCTTCAAAAAGCTCGGCAACTCGCGGTAATCCGCCGGTGATATCTCGGGTTTTTGATATTTGTCTCGGAATTTTAACCAGAAAATCGCCCGGTTTGACAGACTCACCCTCGGTAACCAATAAGTTGGACCCGATTGGAATTCTGTAGTTGGCCAATTCCTTACCCTTGCTATCCGTTATAATCATAGTCGGGAACATTGTCTTATCCCGTTCTTCAACGATAATTGGCTGAATTTTGCCTGTCGTCTCATCTACTTTTTCACGAAGAGTGACATCGGGAATGATATCTTTAAAAACGAGCTTACCACCTTTTTCCGTAATAATCGGAGAAGTGTAAGGATCCCAGTTAAAGATAACATCGCCTTTGGTTATTTTATCCCCTTCCTTAACGGCTAGACTGGAACCGTAAGGCACTTTCATTCTTGATCTTACGCGACCTTGATCGTCAATGACGTGAAGTTCGCCTTCACGACCGGTCACAATCGGCATGCCATCGGCGCGATCAATAGTTGCCATCGAAATCAACTTAATTGTTCCATTATATTTCGATTCAACAGCAGACTGCTCCGCGATACGAGCCGCCGTGCCACCGATATGGAATGTTCGCAAAGTAAGCTGGGTACCCGGTTCACCAATTGATTGAGCCGCAATTACTCCGACCGCTTCACCGATATTTACCAGTCCGATTTTAGCCAGATTACGTCCATAACATTTGGCGCACACACCGCGTTTGGATTCGCATGTCAAAACCGAACGAATTCGGACCGATTCAATACCAGCCTCTTCAATCTGAACCGACTGATCTTCCTTGATTTCATCGCCCGCTTTAACAATTATCTCATCGGTAATCGGATCAAAAACATCTTCAAGGGCTACCCGGCCAAGGATACGGTCATGAACCGATTCAATAACCTCTTCGCCCTCCTTAAGAGCCATAACCTCAAGCCCCAGAATAGTATTGCAATCAATTTCAGTAATAATTACATCCTGGGCCACATCGACCAAACGACGAGTAAGATAACCGGCATCGGCGGTTTTCAGGGCGGTATCAGCCAGACCCTTACGAGCGCCGTGAGTCGAAATAAAATACTCCATCACCGACAGACCTTCACGGAAATTCGAAATAATAGGTGATTCGATAATTTCACCCTGGCCGCCGGTCAATTTCTTTTGCGGTTTGGCCATTAAGCCGCGCATGCCAGCCAACTGGCGGATCTGTTCCTTGGAACCACGCGCACCCGAATGGGCCATCATATAAATCGGATTAAAACCGTCTCTATCCTGAGCAAGGTTATCCATCATGGCATCGGCAACGGATTGAATGGTTTCAATCCAAATATCCATTACCTTATTATACCGCTCATGGTTGGTAATAACGCCACGCTCATATTTCTTGGTAATTGAGTTAACTTTTTTCTGAGCTTCGGCAACCAGTTGATCCTTGGCATCAGGAACCAGCATATCATCAATTGAAACCGTTATTCCGGCCAGCGTAGCATACTCAAATCCAAGTTTTTTTATTTTATCGAGGAATATGACAGTCTTATCATTGCCGGAGGTACGGATACATTGTAAAATCAGTTTTTCAGTTCGGCTTCTTGAGGCCACTTCGTTAAAAAATGGAATCTCTTTCGGCAATATTTGATTAAAAATCACTCTTCCCGGCGAGGTTTTTACCATTTCCCCGTTAATCTTGACATTGACCTCAGCGTTGAGATTGACCTGACCGGCCGCATGGGCCGCCATAACCTCATCCTGAGAATAGAAATTCATTCCCTCGCCCTCTGCATTGGGTCGAATTTTGGTAATATAATAGCAACCCAAAACCATATCCTGCGACGGAACCGTAATCGGCCGTCCCGATGACGGTAACAGCAAATTATTGCTGGCCAGCATCAATAGACGGGCTTCCAATTGGGCTTCAAATGATAGGGGCACATGGACCGCCATCTGGTCGCCGTCAAAGTCGGCGTTAAAGGCGGCGCAAACCAAAGGATGCAAAAGAATTGCCTTGACCTCGACTAACACCGGATAAAAATCCTGAATGCCAAGACGGTGCAGGGTTGGAGCACGGTTCAGCATGATCGGATGATCCTCGATAATCTCCTCAAGGATATCCCATACTTCGGGGCGCTCCCGCTCGACCAGCTTTTTGGCCGATTTTACCGTTTGCACATATCCTTTTTCTTCAAGTTTCATAATAATAAACGGCTTGAAGAGTTCAAGAGCCATATTTTTGGGAAGTCCACATTGAAATAATTTCAGTTCCGGTCCAACCACAATAACGGAACGGCCGGAATAATCGACGCGCTTGCCCAATAGATTCTGGCGGAAACGGCCCTGCTTGCCTTTCAATAAATCCGAAAGCGAGCGGAGCGGCCGCTTGGAATCACCGCGAACCGAATGGGTTCGACGGCCATTATCAAAGAGAGCATCGACCGCCTCCTGAAGCATTCTCTTTTCATTTCTAAGAATGACATCGGGAGCCTGAATATCGATTAGTTTCTTAAGCCGGTTATTTCTGTTGATAACCCGGCGATAAAGATCGTTTAAATCAGATGTAGCAAACCGGCCGCCTTCAAGTGGCACCAAAGGACGAAGATCAGGAGGAATAATCGGAATAACCCTCATCACCATCCACTCAGGACTATTGGTCGACTGGCGAAACGCTTCAATAACTTTCAAACGTTTGAGAGCATCCTTCTGCCTTTGAACCGAGGTTTCAACTTTGACCTGAGCCCTTAAGCTGATTGCGGTTTCTTCGATATCCATCTTGGCCAAAAGCTCATGAATAGCTTCCCCGCCCATCCGGGCGACGAATTTCTTCCCGCTTTCTTCCAGTTCGAAATATTCTTCCTCGGTAATGATATCCCGTTCCTGATAGGAAGTATTGCCGGGATCGATCATTATATATGATTCATAATAAAGAATCTTTTCCAAATCGCGCACCGAAAGATCAAGCATGCAGCCAATCCGGGATGGCAATGATTTAACAAACCAGATATGAGTAACCGGCACGGCCAATTCAATATGTCCCATGCGATCGCGCCTAACTTTGGATTGAGTCACCTCTACCCCGCAACGGTCACAGACAATACCGCGAAAACGGATTCTTTTATATTTGCCGCAATTACATTCCCAATCCTTAACCGGACCAAAAATCCTTTCGCAAAAGAGACCATCACGCTCCGGTTTAAACGATCGGTAATTAATAGTCTCCGGCTTTGTAACTTCGCCGAATGACCAGGAAAGGATCGTTTCCGGAGAAGCCAGCTGTATCTGCATGGCCGAGAAATCAGAAGCTTTCTTCTGCTGTCCTTTGGGTATGTTTGAAGGAAGGTTAACCACTGTTTAACTCCTTTATAAAATTGCCGTTAACCGGCATACATTTCCGAATTTACAAATCATCGTGTCAAGCAATCCTTATTTTTCAATAAGCTTAACATCCAAACCCAATCCTTGAAGTTCCTTTATAAGAACATTGAACGATTCCGGAATACCCGGTTCGGGCGGATTTTCACCTTTTACGATGGCTTCATAAATTTTACTGCGACCGGTTACGTCATCCGATTTCACCGTTAGCAATTCTTGTAGCGTATAGGCGGCGCCATAGGCTTCCATGGCCCAGACTTCCATTTCCCCAAAACGCTGACCGCCGAATTGCGCCTTACCTCCCAACGGCTGTTGGGTTACCAAACTGTAAGGGCCAATCGACCGGGCATGAATCTTGTCATCGACCAAATGCCCCAATTTAAGCATATATATAAATCCAACGGTCACTTCATCGGCGAAATATTCCCCGGTATAACCGTCGTGTAATCTTATTTTTCCGCTGGTCGGGAGATTGGCCTTTTCCAGAAGTTCATGAATTTGCGTCAGACTGGCACCGTTGAAAACCGGTGTGGCAATCTTCATATTCAATTTCTTCGCGGCCCAGCCAAGGTGCGTTTCAAGCAATTGTCCGACATTCATACGAGAAGGTACGCCGAGCGGATTAAGAATAATATCAATCGGAGTTCCGTCGTCCAGATAAGGCATATTTTCCACCGGAACGATCTTCGATACAACACCTTTATTACCGTGGCGTCCGGCCATCTTATCGCCGACCGATAGTTTCCGGCGAATAGCAACCTTAACCTTAACCAGCTGTCGGACACCCGGAGGAAGTTCCGCGCCCCGGACGATCTTATCGATTTCAATCGCCATATCTTCGTCCTTGGAGGCCAGTAAATCGGCCGCTTCCTTCAGAATATTTTCCGCTTTTTTGCTGGCCGTCGCATTTTGAGACCAACCATCGGGAGCATAAGCGGCATCGAATTCAAATGTTCGCAGGAATTCGGCATCAAATTTATGTCCGGCCCGAACCATTATTGAATTATCAATTTTGGCTCGAATTGAATTGCTGATCTGGCCGTCTAATATTTCGCCAAGTCGTTTATTACGGAACTCAACAATATCCTGATTAAGTTTGGCAAACCGTCTTTTAATTTGAGCCACCAAATTCTTTTCAGATTTCTTGGCTTCCTCATTTCGCTCCTTGCGCGAGAAAACGGTACTGTCAATAACTATACCCTTCATTCCCGGAGGCGCTTTCAAAGATGCATCTTTGACATCTCCTGCCTTTTCTCCAAAAATGGCCCGAAGCAATCTTTCTTCCGGAGAGAGCTCGGTTTCACCCTTCGGCGTTACCTTGCCGACTAATATATCGCCGGCTTCTACTTCGGCTCCGACTCGGACAATACCGCGTTCGTCAAGATTCAAGAGCGCCTCTTCGGAAACATTGGGAATTTCTCTGGTTATTTCTTCAGCTCCGCGCTTGGTATCGCGCACCTGGAGTTCGAATTCCTCAATATGCACCGAGGTAAAAATATCTTCCTCGATTAACCGTTCCGAAATAACAATCGCGTCCTCATAGTTATATCCGCGCCAAGGCATAAAGGCCACCAAAACATTGGAGCCAAGGGCCAATTCGCCTAAATCGGTCGCCGGACCATCAGCAATAACGTCCCCGGCCTTGAGCCGATCGCCTTCTTCGACAATCGGATGATAACTTATACAGGTATCTTGATTACTGCGGCGGAATTTTGTCAGAATATATTCATCGTCTTCATAATAGCCCAGCTCGTCCGCTTTCGGCTTGACATCGGGAGTAATCACGATCTTTTGACCGGAAACATATTTAACGACTCCATCCCGATGGGTCGTGATCGAGGCGCCGGAATCAATCGCCGCCTTAGCCTCTATGCCGGTTCCAACGATTGGAGAATCGGCCACCAACAGCGGCACCGCTTGACGTTGCATATTCGAACCCATCAGGGCTCGGTTAGCATCATCATGCTCAAGAAACGGAATCAATGAAGCCGCCACGGAAACCATCTGCATGGGTGAAACTTCATAGAAGTTAATCTGCTCGGGCGAGACGATTGGATAATCGGTTCGGCTTCGGGCCTTAATTTTTTCATTAACGAATTTTTTGTTGCTATCCAGCGGTTCGTCAGCCTGCGCAATGATATAGCGGTCCTCTTCATCGGCCGTTAAATATTGAATTGTATCAGACACTTTACAATTATTAACCGGACGGTACGGGGTTTCAATAAAACCGTACTTATTTATTCGGGCGTACGTAGCCAATGATGCGATTAGACCAATATTGGGACCTTCCGGCGTTTCAATCGGACATAGGCGCCCATAATGAGTGTGGTGCACGTCGCGAACCTCAAAACCGGCTCTTTCTCTGGTTAAACCTCCCGGACCCAGGGCAGACAAACGTCTCTTATGAGTCAGTTCCGCCAGAGGATTGGGCTGATCCATAAACTGCGATAACTGCGAAGAACCGAAAAAGGTATCAATCACGGCCGAGACCGTACGGGCATTTATCAGAAGTTGCGGGGTCGGAGTTTCATCTCCCTTAAGCGATAATCTCTCCCTGATGGTTTTGGCCACGCGGGACAGTCCCACCGAAAAAAGATTGGAGAGCAATTCGCCGGTTGTTCTGGCGCGGCGATTTCCCAGATGATCGATATCGTCAATAAATCCGCGGCCGTTTCTTAAATCCATCAGATAAGAAATTATGGCCACGAAATCCTTAACATCGAGAACCGACTTTTCCAATGGAATGTCCAAATACAGACGGTTGTTAATCATATAACGGCCAACTTCGCCCAAATCATACCGCTTGGTATTGAAGAATAATCTTTCCAGAAGAGCTTCTGCCATCTCCATCGTTGGCGGTTCGCCGGGACGAAGCAATGAATATATTTTAGTCAGGGCCTCATCGCGGGTTTTAGTAGTATCTTTCTTAATCGTGTTGGCGATTACCAGAACATCCCGCTGATTTTCCATTTCAACAATATTGATCTTTTTAACCTTCAGTTCGCTGAGTCGTTCCAGATGTTCTTCCGTAATCACATCGGTGGCCCCGATTACAATTTCACCGCTTTCCTTATCCACGATAGATTCGGCAATAACTTTATTTAAAGCCTCCTTGGCGGCTTTGCCAACCAGGGAGATCGATGATATCTTGTAAAAAGCATTCAATAATTCTTCATCGGTCGGAAACGAGATCGCCCGCAAAAGAGTTGTTACCGGAAGTTTTCGACGGGAATCAATATGAACATGCATAACGTCATTGACATCAATGACGAATTCAAGCCAGCTTCCCCGATACGGAATAATTCTGGCCGAATACAGGAGCTTTCCATTGGGGTGGACGCCCTCATCAAAAAAGACGCCGGGCGAGCGATGCAACTGCGAAACGATAACACGTTCGGCTCCATTAATAATAAAAGTTCCCCAATTGGTTATAATCGGGAGTTCGCCCAGGTAAACCTCCTGTTCGATAATCTCCTTAACTTCTTTTTCCTCTCCCTCACCCTGTTTGGCGATCAATCTCAGCGTCGCTTTTAGCGGCGCCGCGAAAGTCATATTTCTCTCACGACACTCGTCGACCGTATACCGTGGTCTTCCCAAAATGTAACGAACAAATTCCATTGAATAGTTTTCATTGATATCCGTTACCGGGAAAATATCATTAAAAATCTGCTGCAGTCCTGTGTTTGCTCTTTTATCCTGATCAACGTCAGCCTGCAAAAAATCATTGTATGATTTTAGCTGAACTTCCAACAGATTCGGCATTTCGGCTGATTCGACAATCGTCCCGTAGCTAAATCTTTCTACTTTCTTCTTGCGTGCCAAAATATCCTCCTCTAATTATTAAAGGATGCCGCGATACAGATTCGATTTGATGCGAAAAGATAAATGTATAATACGATTCGATAAATAGCTAACTCGCATCGGCGATTCTGTTTCTTCCATTTTTCTCCCGACAAATCATTATGTCAGCGGAGCCTTAATTTCACAGACCCTTCGCCGGGTTTATTAAAACCGGAATGCCCGCCGCATGTTTCATACGGCGGGTTTGGCCTTTTATTAGTCCCCTGTTTTTTAATTAGGGGAATTATTTTATTTCTACCTGAGCGCCAACTTCCTGAAGTTTTTCAACGATGGCTTTGGCTTCTTCCGCGGAAACACCTTCTTTTACATTCGAAGGAGCGCCGTCAACCAAATCCTTGGCCTCTTTAAGACCCAATGAAGTGATTTCACGGACAACTTTAATTACCTGGATTTTCTTATCACCAGCCGCATTCAAGACGACGTCAAATTCGGTTTTTTCAGCCACAGCTTCACCGCCGCCAGCCGCCGCCGGAGCCGCCGCAACAGCCGCCATAGGAACAACGCCGAATTTGTCCTGAATTGCCTTGGAAAGATCCGCAAGATCCATGGCCGATAATTCGGCGATCTTGTTAACAATTTCTTCAATTACTGCCTTGTCGGACATCTCAATTTACCTTTCTATACTAGTCTTACTTTAAATCTAATTTTTAATCAAATTCCCGGTCCAATCGGCGGGTTCCTCCGATCGAGAAGCTAGACCTTCATTTGATTTTAAATTTCAACCCCAATTTATCTCTATTCTTTCGATATCGCCAGAGCATCAACCGTGGCTATCAATTCATGAAAGACCGCGTCTATCGAAGCAATCACCGAGGCCAATGGTGCTTCGACCGCAGAAACGATCTGCGATAAAAGGACCTCTCGGGATGGCAGTTCTGCCAAACGTTTTACTTCGGTTCCAGCAAAAGTTTCATTTTCAAGAACAAAAGCCTTAATAACCGGCTTTTCAATATCTTTGAATGAATCATATAAGATCTTGGCCGCAATCGCCGGATCATCCTTGGCAAAAGCAATGGCTGTCTGCCCCTGAAGATAATCAAGGATACCGTCATATCCGGTTTCTTTGGCGGCGATTTTAATCAAAGTGTTCTTCGCCACAAAATATTTAACAGAATTATTCCGTAATTTCCTTCTTAATACCGTAATGTCGGCGACATTCAAACCGGTATAATCGGTAATAAATATCGACTTACTCTCTTCGAGCTGTTTCTTTAGCTCGGCAACTTTTTCTAATTTAATCGGTTTCGGCATAATATCACCCTACCTCTTCATATTCAATAATAGTTGTTGGTGATCAAGTTTAAGACCTACTCCCATTGTCGAACAGATGGACAAACCTTTCATATAGGTTCCCTTGGCAGAGGCCGGTTTCGCCTTTAAAAGAGCATCAACAAAAACCAGATAATTTTCCGCAATCTGTTCTTCGGTAAAGGAAACCTTTCCGACCGGAACGGCGATATTGGACTGCCGGTCAACTCGATACTCAATTCGTCCGGCTTTTAATTCTCTGACCGTCTGCTCAATATTCATCGTCACCGTTCCTGATTTGGGATTAGGCATCAAGCCTCTCGCACCCAAAATCTTGCCCAAACGGCCGACAACTTTCATTTGATCGGGGGTGGCCACGGCGACATCAAAGTCAAGCCAGCCGCCCTGAATTTTATCAACCAAATCCTGCGAGCCTATAAAATCGGCCCCGGCATTTTTGGCCTCAATCTCCTTGTCCCCAACCGCAAAAACCAAAACCCGAACCTTTTTGCCGGTTCCGTGGGGAAGCGAAACAGTTCCACGAACCATCTGGTCGGCGTGCTTGGGATTGACTCCCAATTTCGCCGCCGCTTCGACGGTCTCGTCGAATTTGGCGAAACTGTTCTCTTTTACAATTTTAACCGCCTCTTCAAGAGTATAAAGCTTTGTTCGGTCAACTTTCTCTCGAAAGGCTTTGTAGTTCTTGGATTTATTCATAATCTCCTATTCTCCCTGCAACCTGTTTGGAAAGAAGCAGGTATTATCGAATATTTATATTAAATTAACTTGCTCTCTCAATATCGATGCCCATAGAACGCGCCGTTCCGGCTATCATTAACATGGCATTTTCAACCGTCGAAGCATTAAGATCAACCATTTTCAGTTCTGCTATTTCGCGAAGCTGCTTCTGGGTTACAACGCCCACCTTGTCGCGGTTGGGCTCGCCCGAACCTTTGGCCAGGTTAATCGCCTTCTTCAACAGCGTCGATGCCGGCGGAGTTTTGGTTTCGAAGAGAAAAGTCTTATCCGAAAAAACGGTAATAATAACCGGAGTTAAAATACCTCCCAAACTCTGCGTTTTGGCATTAAATGCCTTGCAAAATTCCATAATATTCACGCCATGCTGACCCAGAGCCGGTCCCACAGGAGGCGCCGGATTCGCATTTCCCGCCGGAATCTGCAGTTTAATCGTCGTTTCAATTTTCTTAGCCAATTTTATATCTCCAAAACAAAATCAAATTTCATTTATACTTTCTGCTTGACCGGTTCAACCTGAAGGAAATCAAGCTCTACCGGCGTCGGTCGACCGAAGATTGAGACCATAACCTTAATTTTTTTGCGCTCCAGATTCACCTCACTGATAAATCCGGCAAAATCGGCGAATGGTCCGTCAATTACTTTAACCGAGTCGCCCGCCTTGTAAGGGACATCAACAACCTCGGCAGTCCGCGATTTGTCCACCTGTCCCATTATGCGATCAACCTCATCCTTTCGAAGAGGATTCGGTTTTCCGGCCGCACCAACAAAATTTGTTATACTCGGTGCCGATACTACCAAATTTTGAGTGACCTGGTCAAGTTCCATTTCAACCAGTATGTAACTGGGAAGGAATTTTTTGGTCGAAGTTGTTCTTTTGCCCATTTTCATTTCGGTCACCTGTTCGGTCGGAATCAATATTTGCCCGAACCGCTCCTCCAAACCGGCGTTTGCAATCGATGATTCCAAATACCGCTTGGCTTTTTGTTCATGACCGGAATATGTATGAACGGCATACCATTGCAATGCCATAATAATCACCTATCCAAATATGGTCCGCGTGGCCAAACTTAACAGCCTGTCCACAATTCCAATAAAAATCGAAATTATAAAGGTCACCACAACCGTAACAATCGTGGAACCGATAAGTTCCTTCCTGGACGGCCAGGTTACTTTTTTAAGTTCGGCACGAACTTCCTTCAAAAACCTTACAAAACTTCCAAACATCAGATCACCTTATTATTTGCAGGCCAGGAGGGATTTGAACCCCCAGCATCCGGTTTTGGAGACCGGCGCTCTACCAATTGGAGCTACTGGCCTGTGCAATTTTTCCGCCCTATCTGGTTTCTTTATGCACCGTACGCTTATTGCAGAATGGGCAGTATTTTTTAAATTCCACTCTTTCCGGATGGGTCCGCTTGTTCTTATTTGTATTATAATTCCGCCGCTTGCAATCCGAGCAAGCCAGTATAACTCTATCCCGTGGCATATCATTATTCTCTTATTTTTTTCGTTTACTCAATAACTTCCGAGATGACTCCGGCGCCGACTGTCCGGCCGCCTTCGCGAATCGCGAAACGTAACTCTTTCTCCATCGCAATCGGGGTGATCAAAGCCGCTTCCATCGCAACATTG
>JBDRRI010000113.1:0-36946 GCA_043825815.1 Candidatus Zixiibacteriota bacterium | reverse complement strand
ATCATCTTAATTGGGCCAACCAGGTTTCCGCCCTGTTGACAGATGACGAGGTCACCGAATTAAAAGTGCAAACGGATCCGCATAAATGCGCTTTTGGCTCTTGGTATTATAGTGATAACAGAAAGCATGCTGAAGAGTTGTTTCCTGAATTAATACCAATATTTGCAGAAATTGAGTTACCGCACAAAAACCTGCATGAATCAGCCATCGAAATCAGTAAACATTATCAAAAGGCCGATGAAGAATTGGGTCGTTTTCTGGAAGCCAAAAAAGGCGATCATCTTCGTTGGATAAATGCAGTAAAAGACGCTTTCATTAATAATAATGACGGAATCGATGTCCAGATGGATCCCGCAAAATGCGGACTTGGCCAATGGTTGGAATCTCCTGAGGTTGCCGAACTTAAACTTCAATATCCTGAATTCGCGGCAAATTTAGCCAAAATTGAGGAGCCTCATTCAAGATTGCATGAAAGTGCAAAAGAAATTAATAAGATGCTGAAAGAAAAAAAGCATTCCGAGGCAGTAAATTATTTCAGTGAAAATACTGAAAATGATGCTCGTAATACTCTTAATGCCATTGAAAATGTAATTGTCTGGAATCAAAAGCATATTGAAGGAATAAATGAGGCTAATAAAATATTTGCCAATAAAACGAAACCGAACTTAAAAGAAGTGCAGAGTCTACTAAGCAAAGTTAATGAAACAGTTGAAAAAAATGTTAAGATAAAAAATGAGCAAATGCTGCAGGCTTCCGGTAATACCAAAACATTGGTTACAGTTATCGCCGTTTCTGCATTATTAATCGGCATCTTCCTGGCGATTACCATAGCTCGCGGTATTATTAAGACGATGGTTGCCATTATTGGCAATCTATCTGCCGGTTCAGAGCAGGTTGGTGCGGCTTCCGAGCAAGTTGCCGGTGCCAGTCAGTCATTGGCTGAGGGCGCCTCAGAAACAGCTTCTTCACTCGAAGAAACATCATCATCGCTTGAAGAAATGACAAGTATGATTCGCCAGAATGCCGACAACACAAAGCAAGCCAACTCCTTAGTCCTTGCCGCAAGTGATGAAACCGACAAGGGTATGACGGCCATGAATAGTATGTCGGAGGCAATGAATCAGATCAAAAATTCCTCTGATGAGACGGCTAAAATTATAAAGGTAATTGATGAAATTGCATTCCAGACCAACCTTTTGGCTCTTAATGCAGCAGTTGAAGCGGCTCGTGCTGGCGAAGCCGGAAAAGGATTTGCGGTTGTTGCCGAGGAAGTCAGAAATCTTGCACAACGTTCGGCAGAATCAGCCAAAGACACTTCCTCCTTAATTGAGGGCTCTCAGAAAAATGCCGAAGCCGGCGTAAAATCTACTCAGGAACTGGTTGAGATTCTTAAAAATATTTCAGAAGGCATTCGGAAAATTACCGATTTAATGGCTGAAATTACAGCTGCCAGTAATGAACAGGCACAAGGAATTGATCAGATTAACACGGCTGTTAGTCAAATGGACCAGGTAACGCAGCAGAACGCATCCAACGCCGAGGAATCCTCGTCGGCTTCTGAAGAACTGGCCTCGCAGGCTCAAGAGATGCAAAAAATAGTCAATGAGCTATCCTTGGTTATTTATGGAACTAATGGAAAGAATATTCAAACTCAATTTAACGAAAATAATTTCGGAAGGCAAGCAACCACTACGAGTAAAAGTAGTGGATATAACAAAAATCCAAATAAAATTGCCGGATGGAAGAAAAAAATTGGCAGGACAGTAAATCCCAACAAGGCGGCTCTCAAAGCTGAAGAAATCATTCCTCTTGAAAAAGAGGAAATGGCCAACTTCTAATTATACAAATTCTTTTTTTTTCCAGTTGATAAAGCCGGGGAAGCAAGGTTTTTCGGCTTTATCTTTTTATAATTAATAATTTCAAAATCATCCGGATTATTGGAGTGAAATTTATTCAACAATGAATTAAGTGTAATAATAAATGGGATCGTTATACGAATTTCGCGACTTTTTGATGTACGGTTACCTAGACTTTATATTCTTGCCAAAATATAATTGGATATAAAAAGTATATTCCATCCTTATATATTAAATTACGAAAATTAAATTAGTTAATAACAAGTAAAGCCGAGGAATTTGATTCCTCGACTTTTTGTGAGCTAATAAATAATAGAGGAGATAATTCTTTAAAATCCTGCCATTTCTTCTTCTTCAAGCGGAATTACATCTTCACTAGAAGTAGATATAGGAGCAGCAACAGTTTTCGGTTGTTTCTTATTCCAATAAGTAGTTAGATTATTTAACTTTTTGGTAATGCCTCCATTTACAATAGACCTTGAATCCGTAGAATTATTATTCTTGACTGAAACAGCATTTTTAGTATTACCGTGAATCATAAATGTCAGGTCATCGACAATTCTTCGCATTTCCGTAGCTTGTGAAGCAAGCTCTTCACTCGCCGAGGAGGATTCTTCTGCATTGGAAGCGTTTTGTTGAGTTACTTGATCCATCTGGCTAACAGCTGTGTTAACCTGATCAATTCCCTGAGCCTGCTCGTCGCTCGCCGCTGTAATCTCATTCATAAGGTCAGTTATCTTCTGAATGCCTCCGGAAATATTCTTAAGTGTACCAACCAATTCCTCAGTCGATTTTACACCAGCGTCTGCATTTTTCTGTGATTCTTCAATAAGAGATGATGTATCTTTGGCCGCTTCGGCTGATCGCTGAGCCAGGTTTCTTACTTCTTCAGCAACAACTGCAAAACCCTTACCGGATTCGCCAGCACGAGCCGCTTCAACTGCTGCATTAAGAGCCAGTAAGTTGGTCTGGAATGCGATCTCATCAATAACCTTAATGATTTTGGCAGTTTGATCGGATGAATTCTTAATTTTCTGCATTGCCATTGACATTGCATTCATGGCTGACATTCCTTTGTTAGTTTCTGAACTGGCTGTCAAAACAAGCGAATTGGCCGTTTTAGTATTATCAGCATTCTGACGAGTCATAGACGCCATTTCTTCAAGAGAAGATGATGTTTCTTCAAGTGACGATGCTGTTTCGGAAGCTCCTTCTGCGAGCGATTGACTTGCTCCGGCAACCTGTTCGGAAGCCGCTCCAACTTGCTCCGCACCGGCACTAAGACCACTGATAATAGTATTGATCGGTCCAGTTATAGATTTCGCCGTCCAAACCGCAATAACAATTATTAATGCAATACCGATTATAGCAATCATTGTGAACATTGTTGTAATGGAATTTACCGCCGCCATAGCTTCCGGTTCATCAATTTCTGCAATCAATGCCCATATCATACCATTAATGTCAACCGGTGTATAAGCTGAAAGAACCCGGTTGCCGTTATAATCAATGATGATTTCCGCATCGGATTTCCCGGCCAATGCATTTCTTGAGGCGTCAGTATCGACACCATTGTTTTTAACATTTCCTGCAAATGAGGCTACCACTGAGTGACCTTTAGGATCAAGATATGAATCCGAGCGCATCAATTTGTCAGGTCCCACAAGATAAGTCTCGCCGGTCTCGCCCATACCTTCGCGCTGTTGCATAATTTTATTGATAGCTTCAATTGATAACTGTAAGGCAACGATTAATTCAGTTTGACCATTATATATAACCGGTTCTGCGATAAATGAGGCAGGATCGCCGTTACTAGGCGCATAAGGCGCAAAATCAGCCATTCCAAACTGCTTTGATGAAATAATTTCACGAATTAATTTCCCGAGATTTGAATTTGAATATTTGCCATCAATAAAATTGGTCTGATAATCTGCTTCCCGGGCAACCGTATAGAAACAATATCCGTCAGGATTAATCAAGAATAAATCATAATAGCCATACATCTCTATATATTTGGCAAAGAAGTAATTGCCGTTATCATCTTTTGGACAAAATGCTTCGGCAACATCTATCTCAGTCAACATCGCCCAACGAATGCCATCTCCTATATCAACAGCATCCCAGCAAGATAGAACTGGATTACCATTATAATCTATAATTACTTTTTGGGCTTCATTTCCAGCCAAAGCACTTCGAGTCCCTTCGGTTTCAACAACGGCATGATTCTTAAACGCCGCCGTAACTGAATGTCCTTCCGGATCGAGATAGGAATCAGAACGCATTAGTCCGTCCTGGCCTACCAGATATGATTCGCCGGTTTCACCCATTCCTTCACGAAGAAACATAATATCATTAATTGCATCAAGCGGTATTTGAATTGCCACCGATCCAATAAATTTACCATTATTCATTACAGGACCGGCGATAAATCCGGCAGGTGCACCGGCAGAAGGTGCATATGGTTCAAAATCTGCCATTGCAATTTCCTTAGAACGACTTCCCTTAAATACCTTACCCAAACCAGAGCTGGCAAGTGAACCGTCAATGATGTTTTGTCCCAGATCAGATTCTCTGGCGACGGTATAAACAACGTCACCGTTGGCGCCAATAAGAAAAATGTCATAATATCCATTATCTGCCAGCATATCTTCAAAGGCCTTACCATAAACTGATTCGACTGCTGACCATTTCGGTCCCCCAGTATGATTACTTTCAGCTTTGAATGCTCTTTCAAAATCATTAATAGCCTGAATGGTTGTAGGATTGTTCTTTAAGACCTTGGTGTTTGCTCTCAAATGCTTGAAATAATCTTCAAGATGTGATTTTTTCAATTCCTGAATAGCCTTTAGTTTAGCGAAAGCTTCGCGGCGAAGAGTTGAGACGGTTTCTTTTAAAACGCCCATATCTCCTTTGCGTTCGCTAAAAAAATTCTCTATCTGGACTTTCTTAATTTCTCGAGCCATTGTTAACTGATTGAAAGCTTTATCGCTCAACGCAGAATCCGATTTTGTTAATGATATAAGTGCTATTATTGCAAACGGAAGAATACCCACTCCTAGAAAAAGCAAAAGTAGCTTTTTGCCTAGTGCCATTTTGGTTTTTGCCATTTTATTGTCCCCTCTGATTAATATTCTAATTGTTTATATTATTTAAAATGAGTAAGTCATTTCATATGCCGCGGTAATGGCCGATTTTTGCAGGTTGCCATCGTTGTCTTCAAATACTTCCTGATCTGAAAAATCATAACGAAACTCAAACAAAGCCCCCATGCCTTCGCCAAGATTAAATGTTGGGGCAAAAGTAATAGCCTTGCGCTTTTCGATAACTCCAAAGCCGAGGCGACTCGCGTTTTTATCATCAAAATAATCAAACCGATTGGTTAGACCAAACCAACCATTGAAATCCCAATGGTTCATGATTAGCATGCCCCACCATCTATTGTTGGAATCGCCAACAGCGTTATTCCCAAAATTAAATTCACCACCAATTGTCCAAAACGACATTGGTGTGAAAACCATATCCCAGTCAAAAACCGTTTGATGATCGCCTTCCACTTCGGTATCAGCTCCGTATGTAAACGAAAAGCCGATGCCACCCCAATCTTTGTTCCATCCAAAACGACTGCCTATGGTTTTTCCGGTATTAAGATCAACATTTTGATCCCAGCCATTAACAATATATAAGGACCAATCAAGACCGTAGCCAAAATCAGCACTGGCCATCATTCCGGTAATATTTGTTGGAAGTCCATAATTGAAGACCAAAGCGTGCGAATACTGATACATATCAGGTGCATCCAATAGTTCAAAACCGATTGGTGCATTGAATTTACCAAAAGTAAAACTGACCGGACCTAAGACCTTGGGACTGAAAGTCACGTATCCCTGTTCGACATCAAGTGCAAAGCCGCCGGAACCATCGCTGACCCATTCAACGTCGGTTCTAAGCGATCCAATACTATTGATATCTTTTTCAATATCAACTTCGACCTGATCGAATCCAAAACTATTTGAAGCCGAAGAAGCATCATAGTAGTAACTACCGTCTACGAATCCTGTGATACTGATTCCGATTGGAGATTCCAATGGCGCAGGAGTAGTTTCTTCCTGAGGTATACTGGTTACACTCACCTTTGAGCTTATGTCGCTGTATTGAGCATTAATATCAGCATACATCGTTTTCTGTTCTTCGGTGGCATACTGAAGATCTCTTTCCAAAGCTGTTAACCGGGCTGCCAATTCAAGCAATGATTCGTCATAAATAGACAGATCCGCTTTCTCAGCTGGTTCAACTTTTAATTGATTTTCCGCATTTGCTATCCTGGTCTCAAAGGATTTCAATTGCTTCTCTACTTGTTCAAGCCTGTCAAGAAGATCCATTACTCCCTGACTAAAACCACTTGATGCCACAAGGCAGAAAACCAATATGATTGGAATTGTTAAGCGTTTTATCATTTGATTTCACTCCCTTTATGTTTGAAAGGTTTAATAAAAATATGATTGTTTGCGCTATTTATATAGCCCCCTTTTTTTGCTCATATTCTATTAAATTGAATAAATCAAATATCTTTACTGTTATTATCGTCGTCAATAAATAGGTTTTAAGGGGGTATATTAGGACACATTTAGGGTAATTTAAATACCCCAAAAACCTATTAGAATATTATAATTAGATGTGAGAGGAAAACGAATTTAAGTGCGAAATCAAATTAACCTTTTGTCCGCCAATACCTATTTTTTTTCTGATTCTCTTGCGATGCTTTATAACGGTTTGATCTGATATATCAAGGGTTGCGGCTATATCTTTTGAAGATAGCCCGTTCTTTATCATATTGCATATCTCAATTTCTCGCGGCGTAAGCTCTGTAAATTGCTTTTCAAGATGAGATATAAATGGCGAAGTCACTTCTGAAAGATTGCCTTCTAAAAGTTTAATATATTCTTGTTCTGAAGGCTGGGCTTTTTCTTTTAGTTTTCTTAGGATAGGCATTATAGTTCTATCAACATTGGATTGAATCAAACGAGCCATTTGTTTTTTCTCATCATTTATCTGATACATCAATTCTTTAAGCGCAGTATTTTTCTCTCTAAGAGTCACCTGTTCGGTTAATAATTTGGAATGGGTCTCTATAAGTTTTTGCTCAGTCTTTTTGCGCTCGGTAATATCCCGGCAACTATAAAGTATAGTTCCTTTGCCAATGGAAACCTTTTTGATATTGATTAAGATAATACGTTTTTGCCCCATTTTGTTGACTATTTCCCATTCTATATTGACGATTTCTCCGACTTTATTAAGATCGCCAATATCAAACGGAGTTTTTCCAAGCAGTTTTCTGATGTTACCGAATGATTTCATCTCATTGGCGCTATAGCCAAATAGAATGTCCACATTTGAACAGATGAAAGTAAATTCGCCGGAATCATCGGTGATATAGACTGCATCTGAGATATTGGATAGTATTATTTGGTGAAGTTCTTCACGTGCTTTCAATTCCCCTTTTGACTGCTCAAGTTTGGTGATATCATATAAATACTCAATAACCTCCGAAATTTCCCCGAAATTATTGAAAATAGGATAACCATGAACTTTAAATACTTTTTGATTACCAGTATTATCGACATAAATATGTTTAACCGAAACTGGTTTCTTTGTTTTTTTAATCTGCAGAATCGGACAAATATTATCCTTTCCACCGCATGGTTTGCTGAGTCCATGGATTAATTGATAACAGGTTTTACCGGGCGATAATTTATCAGGGCTCGCTATGTGATTGTATTTCTTAATGACATAATCATTGGCATCAATTATCATGAACGGGTGAGTCAATGAATTTAGAATAATATTTAAATACTCGTCCGGTTTTACACCATTGCTTATTTCCGATCCAATTGAATCTGAAAAATCTGTTTTATTCAAACGATTTTGCAGTTTTGAATTATGCAATTTTATTTTTACAATACTCATAGATATATTTTATATCGACGCAACTGTTCAAAAACTATACAACTTTTTTAAAACTTTTTTTCAGGTATTTAAATTGATATTTATTAATACAAGAGAATAGAAATTAACTTTATCAATGGATTTTTTTGTATTTGAAATACAGAAGCATTCAGTTAATTTACGCATAGTGTTGATAAACAATGATTTGCATAAACTATGCGGAGGAGGTAGGATTCGAACCCACGGTACCTTTCGGTACAACGGTTTTCAAGACCGCCGCTTTCGACCACTCAGCCACTCCTCCGGCTATTAGAACATCGGAATTAATACCAATATCGGCATTCTGTCAAGAATATTATACAAAAAGGCGTCCGACGATAGCCGGACGCCCTTTAAATTCCAAATTATTTTAAAATTAATTTTTGGCCGGACTGAAAGGTCGACTCCATCTTTTTAGAACGGTGTCAAAACCCCGGCATTGATCCGAAAATGTCCAGTAAGTGGTGGCGTTTTCAAACCGTCCCGCAACCATATTATTGGCAAATGTAAAGGTAGCCGTCCAGAGACCGTCGACGTTTAATGAATCATATTCATCGGTGCCGGTACAGCTTAAATCGAAATTGACAGAATATGCCATATTTCCTGAGAGCGGACAGGCATCCTGCTCCATAGCCATATCATCCAATACAATTTGATTGATGGTTTGCGTAAAATACATTGCCAAATCGCAGGAGCCGGAATCCGAATCGACCATCATCATAACCGAATCAATGGTAGCACCGCTAATTGTAAATGGTACATGAGCTCCGCCGGCGGTTATCAGCGAAAACAGAATGTGACTAGCGATATCGGTCGTGTTGTCACCCTCATTAAGAGTAACATTAAAATGACCGCGAATATCAAGTGACGCAATTGTATTGGTGTCCAAATTGTAAGAATAGGTCCCGCCGGGGTAGCCTAACCGGATGGAATCGGTTCCTATAAAAACGAAGGAATTGGTATCAAGGTCACGGATATCAAAAATCTCAATATTGACTGTGAAGATATGCCAGTAATTGGAGGAGTCATACACAAAAGTTATGATATCAATACTATCTTCGGCCATAGCCGACATTTTACGTGAACCTTCATTCAATCCAAAATGTTCATCGACCAAGAAGAAGGAAAGGTTGAGTAATTGCATATCATACTCGAAATTTCCTTCACCGACCAAATCCGAGACCGCTTCATAGTTGGGATCGCTGGTGCTTCCCTGATCTTTGTCCGATGACGATGATGAATCGTCGTCGCAACCGATCATTAATATGAAGCTCATTCCAATCAACGTAATGACAGTGACAAGTGAAAGCTTTTTCATTTTGAAAACCTCCGAAAATTAAATTAATATTTCTAATTTTTAATTTACCAATCTATAACGATTAGATATATCTACTACCTATAAAAAAAATAATTTTAAAGAAATCAATATTTTTAAATGAAAAATATGGATTTTTCTCTAAATATATTTTTGAGTGGCATTATACACTTCCTCAACGGTAATCTGCCTAAGACACTGCATATAATCATCGCCGCGAAGCGGGCAGTGATTGCGGGCGCATGAGATGCACGGTAAATGATCTTTTATAATCAATGTTTTTTTGTCAGTTATCGGTGCTGTTTCCCACGGTTTGCCGGCCCCGAATAGGACCACTAAATGAGCGCCAACCGCGGCCGCCAGATGCGCCAGTCCGGAATCATTGCCGATATATAATTTCGATAAAAATATAATCATACCGGCGGTTTCAATATCAGTTTGACCGCAAAGATTGAGAATATTCCGACAATTCCCAACTATTTTTTCACCTGCCTCAAATTCCGATTTGGAACCGATAAGTACTATTTGGCAATCAAGCCGCTTCACCAATTCAATAAATTTTTCAATTCCCCAGGTTCGAGAGGGCGCTACCGATTGAGGTCCCAGAGTTATGAAATTTTCTTTCGGATTTATTCCATTGGCAATTAGCATTTCGGAAGCCCGGTTAATTGACTTTTCCGAAAATGTCAACTGCGGAGGGGAATTGACTAGCTTATGCCCGGCGGCCCGTTCCAGAAGACGATAATATCTCTCCGACCGATGCGTGCGGCCCGTTTTATCTTTCGGGATTTTATTGTTAAGAAAAACACCGCGTCCCTCGCCATCATAACCATATCGGCTTTGAACGCCAGAGAGGGTCATTATCAGAGCCGATGAGTATGAGGGTGTCAGGACAATGCCGATTCCGAAATGATAATTAAATAGCAGCTTTATCTGATGATATATCGACCTGGGACCGTGAATATGTCTGGCCTTTAACGGAAGAAATTTAACGTGCTTAATATCTTTATAGATCGGTAAGGACAATTCGGGCAGAAGCAGATGAACATCGAAATCGGGCGTAAATTCGACAAATGAGCGAATTGCACCCTGGGCCATGATGGCATCGCCAAGATGATTGGGAATTCTGATAATAACTTTATTCATAATCTACAGTTTTAATTATCAACTTTCCATCGCCGGTGCGTCCACATCCATTGCTCCGGGTATTGACGCACGATTTCTTCCAGTTGATTCGTATATTCCTGCAAAATACGGACAATATCATCCTTGCGGTCGGCCTTGGAATCGGGATAGATCGGGGGATTAATTAATATTTTATACCGATTATATTTTTCCCGGATTAAGACCCCGAAAATCATAGGACAGTTATTGCTGATACAAAAACTGGCCGGTCCTTTGGGCGTCGCCGCTTTGCGTCCAAAAAAATTGACAATGGCACCCTTTGAGGCGGAGTGCTGGTCAGCCATCAGACCAATGACACGATTGTCGCGAAGAGCGCGAATAGCGTGACGGGCCGAAACATTGGCATAAATTATCCCGACCCCATGGGCTTTCCTCAGTTCCGAGAACATTTTATCAATATGCTTATTATGCTGCCGCCCCACGACAAAATCGACCGGCAATCCCATTGCCGAGAGCCAGCCTCCCATATATTCTCCATTGCCAAAATGCGCCGTGGCAAATACGACGCCGCGACCTTCTTTTAGCGCTTCGGTGAGATACTCAAAACCGGAATATTCATATACATAAGATTTTAATCTTCCCCCGGCGATAACTGGATTACGCGAAAAATCTATAGTATAGCGGGCCACTGTCTTGAACACTTCGCGGGCTATTTCCCGGATTTCAATTTCAGATTTATCTTTGCTAAACGCTCTGGTCAGATTATCAATAGCTATTCGTCTTCGCGAACCAAGAATATGATAACTTAATATGCCAATCCCCGCCGCTAATTTATCGGCCATCCAGCCCGGTATTAGTTGAACGAATTTTGTGAGACACCAAAACCCGATAAACTCAAAGCCATGGCTTATCTTCATCGTCAACCTGCTCCGGGTTATTGGGATCGCCATAGTCAAAATCGCGCGATTGTAGTTTGTCTTCTTCCTCCCATCGATCGTAATATTTTTTGCGACGTATAAATTTTAACAGAGCGCCGAAAAAGACGACCGCCGCCAGTATTATCCAAAGGAAATAAAGGTCTCCAAAAAGGCTCATTATATTATACCTCTTATTCACGTATTCAAAAAATTCTTTCTCAAACTCTACGGTGGTTCCGCCGACAGCCGCCATAAAAGCCGAGTCACTGGAACGGGTCACCCTGAGTGTATCCAAAAATATATTAAATGATTCTATTCCATAAACATCAAGGAAATATTTAACGCCCAAATATGATTGGGCATATGCGGTTTGGGCCTTGCCGCTCGAAAAACGGTTAAGCATTTCGATTTCCCCCAATGGTATCAACGAATTGAAAGCGGCCGCGCGGGACATTGCGAAATTGCCGTCCCACCCCCATTCATAGGCAATATACATAGACAAACCCTCATCCAGCCAGCGAGGAGGATATGAGGGTCTCAGGCGATAGTGAGTGACCAGATGAGTATATTCATGTTGCACGAGTTCTGCAAGCGGTTTGCCCAATTTGAAGTGGGCCGGCGATTTCAGGGCAATCAATTGGCGATAGGGAAGCGCCGCCGCCGCTCCCCAATCGGGAAAGGCGGAGCCAATCAGACTTTTAAAATCAGCGATATTATCCTTTATGACGATTCGGGGAAGATAATCAAGAGTATCGCCGATTATAGTTATCAATCTGGCGCGGGCCGATGCAACCGCCGAATCTATCGGTTCAATAAACTGCCGGGACGGGGCGTTATAAATATAATATTGGCGAATAGATTCTATACCAGAGTCATCGGCAATAATTGTGGCTGATAAAAAAAAGAATATACAAAAAAATATTATACCTGCCCATTTCATCCGGATATAATAATGGAATATGCATAAACTTTCAACTAAATAAGAGTTTTCAAGTTAAATCCCCCTTTGGTATTATCTGACGCTGGTGCTTTTGAATGGCTCATTTCATCAATCTTCTAACAAAATTTGTGATTAATATATTCTTGCGAAATCGCGTCTTACATTTTAAATTCAGACAAGTCAATAAGTTTATTGCATAAAGTACCTAGTAAAATGGTTGACATATAAAGAGAGGAATTTTATTTTCGGTAAATAATATGGAAGAATCAAATGCCCACAACGCCGATTTATCGGCTCTGAAAATAAATAGAGAAGAGCGTTCCGGTCCGCCCGGGGCTTGGAAAAAATGGCTACATCTGCTTTGGTTATTAGTTCCTGTCATTCTTTATTTCGGCTATCAGGCGGCCATAAAAAAAGTGACGCCTTCGCTTAAGGTGAAAGTTGATACGGTTCGATATATAACCGGTTCGACGGCCAGCTCCGAATTGGTCGCCACTGGCTATGTTGTCGCCCAGATAAAGGCAGCGGTATCATCAAAAGCCACTGGTCGTTTGCAAAAAATAAATGTGGAGGAAGGCGATACTTTATTAAAAGGCGATATTATTGCCGAGTTGGAAGGCGATGATATCCTGGCTGATCTCGATTTAATGAAAGCTTATTTAAAGCAAGCCCGAGCCGATTCCGTTGCAACCTCTTTAAACTACAATAGGAAAAAAACATTACTCGATCAGGCGCTCATATCCAATGAGGAATTTGAAACTGCAACCGCCTATTATGTCCGGGCCTTAGCCGATGTCGAAGCCAAAATGGCTTCGGTTCGCGCGGTCGAAGTGGCTCTGGAAAATACAATAATTAGAGCACCATTCGACGGTACCGTTTTAACCAAAAATGCCGATATCGGCGAAATGGTGGCGCCAATGGCCGCCTCGGCATCATCGCGCGGTGCTGTCGTGCAGATGGCCGATATGTCTTCTCTGGAGGTTGAAGCCGATGTTTCTGAATCGAATATTAATAAAGTCGTAATCGGCCAGCCATGCGAAATATTTCTCGATGCCTACCCCAATGATAAATATCATGGTTATGTCAAGAAAATAGTCCCGACTGCCGACCGGGCGCGGGCTACAGTCATGACTAAAATCGCCTTTCTAAAGAAAGATGAAAGAGTCATTCCGGAAATGTCGGCCCGGGTTAATTTCCTTCAAAAAGCATCGGTATCCGTTTCGGACAAAATCGATTCGGTTCTGGCGGTTGATTCCGATGCCATTGCAACCCGCGACGGCAATAAGAAAATATTTATCATTACATCCGATGGAACGATTGTTGAAAAAAGCGTGACTATCGGTCGAAAATTGGGTGAGGTGACCGAAATTATCAGTGGCGCCATGGTTGGCGAGCGAGCCGTTAAATCGCCCCCTGGCGGTTTAAAAACCGGAGATAAAATCGAAATAATTAATTAATATTGGGATAAATTGATGGTACAATCAATAGTACAAATTAGAGATGTCAGCAAATCTTATTATCGTAACAGTCTGGAAATCCCGGTTTTGCACAATATAAATATTGACGTTCCCGAAGGCCAGTTTTTGGCTTTGATGGGACCCTCTGGCTCCGGGAAGACAACATTGCTGAATTTAATTGCCGGAATTGATAAGCCGTCATCAGGTTCTTTATCGGTGGCCGGTGAAGCCGTTGATAAACTGTCTGAAAGTAGTCTGGCCAAATGGCGAAGCCGGCATATTGGGTTTGTTTTCCAATTTTACAATTTATTACCGGTTCTAACCGCCTTCGAAAATGTTGAGCTCCCCCTGTTGCTTACCAAACTTTCAAAAAAGGAACGGAGACAACATGTTGAAACCTCTCTTTCGATTGTCGGACTTGGCGACCGGATGAAACATTATCCCCGTCAGCTATCGGGCGGACAGGAACAGAGGGTCGCCATTGCCCGGGCTATCGTTTCCGATCCATCGCTGATTCTTGCCGATGAGCCAACCGGGGATTTGGATAAGGTTTCCGCGGAAGAGATTATGACACTATTGGGAAGATTGAATCGAGAGTTTAACAAGACAATAATAGTGGTTACGCACGATCCTAACGCCGCCGAAAAAGCCGAACAGGTTTTAAATCTCGATAAGGGAGAACTGATCCCGTGAAGGTTTTTCGACTAATTAGCAAAAACGCCTTGCGGCATAAGTTGAGAACCTCACTGACCATCCTCGGTTTGGCCCTGGCGGTTATGGCCTTTGGTTTGATACGAACTTTTATTGATGCTTGGTATGCCGGAGCGAGAGCGGCCTCGCCCGATCGACTGGTAACCCGTCACGCTGTTAGTATTATTTTTGATTTACCTTTATCTCATAAAGAAAAATTAATGCAGGTTGACGGTGTCAAAGATGTCTCATATGGCAATTGGTTCGGCGGAACCTATGTTGATCCGAGCAATTTTTTTCCCAATTTTGCCGTGGATCATACCAATTATTTTAAAATTTATCCCGAATTTATTATACCTCCGGATCAACTTGAGGAATTCAATAAAGAGCGCCGTGGGGCTATAATCGGCCAGGGTTTAGCCGATCGCTTTGATTGGAAACTGGGCGACCAAATATCATTAATAGGCACGATTTATCCCGGCAATTATGAATTTATTATCAAAGGAATTTATACCGGCAAAGAGATCGATACTGATGAGACTCTGTTTTTCTTTCGTTATGATTATCTTGATGAACGCGTCAAAGAGATGTGGCCGTCGCGCGGCGGTCGGGTCGGATGGTACATTCTGCAAATCGATGATCCTAACCGGTCAGCCGAGATAAGTTCAATGGTTGATAAAAAGTTTGATAATTCACAGTATGAAATAAAAACGGAAACGGAAAAAGATTTTAACCTCAGTTTTATTCAAATGAGCAGCGCCATAATTATCGGCTTAAGGATCATTTCATTTTTGATAATTGGCGTTATTTTGATGGTTCTGGTTAATACAATGAGTATGACAGCCAGAGAGCGAGTTTCGGAAAATGCATTTATGCGGACCATTGGATTTCGCGGTTATCATTTGGTTGGGCTGATTCTTGGGGAGTCATTATTTATTGCCGTTCTCGGCGGTCTGGTCGGCTGGGGGCTATTAAATGTGGTCGCCAAAGGAGTCGGCGTTGCTCTTAGCCAGTTTTTTCCGGGTTTCGCGGTCAATCCGGAAACCTATATTTTATCGATGATCGCGGCCATTGCAGTTGGTGTCATTGCATCGATTTTCCCAATTAATAGAGCGCTGCGAATAAAAATTGTGGATGCCCTGAGAGTGGTTGATTAGGAGCAAAAAAATTATGATACCGGTTAGTTATACAGTTCGAAATATAGTAAATCATAAAATAACCTCGTTTTTGACTATTCTCGGGATTAGTCTGGTCGTCTTTGTTTTTGCCGGTTCATTGATGTTGACTCGCGGGCTTTCCGATACTTTGGTGGCCTCGGGTAGCGATGGTAATGTTACTTTAATCCGCCAGGCGGCTCAGACTGAGGTTCAGTCTATAATTTATAAAGATCAGGCTCAAATAGTTAGAAATTTCCCGGAAATTATGGCCGATGAAAATGGCGCCCCGCTTATCACCACTGAGATATACGTCATAATCAGCCGATTGAACCGCAAAACCGGAGGCGAGGGTAATATCGCCGTGCGAGGAATCACCAATCAGTCAATTGCCATACGTCCCAATGTTCATATAGTCGAAGGGCGGATGTGGACTGAGTCCGGATCGGAAATTCTTGCCGGTCGGCAGGCAGCGGAAAGATTTGAGGGTTGCGGGTTGGGCGAAACCGTTCGGTTTGGAATGAGAGATTGGACGGTCGTCGGAATTTTCGACGCAGGCGGATCGTCAGTCGAATCGGAACTCTGGTGTGATGTTACTCAGGCGGGCGATGCATTTGATCGTCCCGTTTATTCATCGCTGACCTTCCGCGTATCCGATACAGCCTCTTTTTTGGCCGTGAAAGAAAAAATAGAAGATGATCAAAGGCTTAAACTCGAAGTTAATTGGGAAAAGGAATATTATGCCAAGCAATCCCGTTCTATCAGCACCTTTCTCAATATTGCCGGTTCAGTTATAAGTATTATTTTTTCTCTCGGTGCCATTGTGGGAGCTATGATTACTATGTATGCGGCTGTTGCCAACCGAATTAAAGAAATTGGGACTTTGCGCTCGCTCGGATTTAGTCGCTTCAGCATTCTTAGTTCATTTTTATTCGAATCGATATTAATATCATTTATAGGCGGTGTGATTGGTGTCGCCGGAGCTTATACTTTGAGATATGTCAAGATTTCGACCACTAACTGGGATACTTTTTCAGAGATAGCTTTCAATTTCGAAATCTCGGTTCCAATTATAACATACACATTGATATTTGCAATATTGATGGGTATAATTGGCGGATTCCTTCCGGCGGTTAGGGCGGCCCGGATGAAAATTGTCGACTCACTGCGCGCTTAGCAAGCAAGTGTCTGAATTTTCCAACGGTAAGTTTTTGTTGACCGGATATTTATTATCCACAATCTTTTTATTCTAAATAACAATATAACCGGATAGGAAGTTATGAGTAAAAGCGGTATTTTTAGCCTTTTGATAATAGTCGTTATTTGTGGTGTGGCCTTTTTCTATTTTGATTTTTTTAACCTGCGATACAGCCAATCAGCCGAAATAGCGTCCATTCTTAGTTATGAGGACGGTCGTCGGGCATCGGGTAAATTAGTTGAAAAAACCAAAAGTTCCGATCCGATTATCCGTCAAAAAACGGCGCTGGCGCTGGGACGGATCGGCGATCTTTCCAAAACTGATGCCCTTTTTGATCTGCTTAATGATACAATACCCGAAGTAGCAACTTCAGCCGCCTTTGCCATCGGTCTAACTGGCAATAAAAAATATGCCTTAAGATTGTTTGATTTATCACTCGATTTCGAGCCGGAACTTCAAGCGGAATGCCTTCGTTCTCTCGGTTTTTTGACCGATTCGTCGATGATCGATATTATCGAAGGTTTAAGCGAAGCTCTTTCGCACGTAGATCATCGAGTTCGGGAGCAGGCGGTCTATGCCGTTTGGCGGGCCAATGCCCAATCAGAGATTGATAAAATAGCTGAATTGTGCCTAAACGATCCGGTTAGGCCAGTCAGGGTGGCCGCATTGTATTCATTGGTCCGTATGAATGCCGATCAATATCCCGATATTTATCAGGATTGGATTCCCGATTCGGAGCCGTTTGTACGCTCGATTGCATTACGAGGTTTGGCATTGCCCAAAGATAATAAACTGGTTCCGATGATTGCCTCAGGATTGAACGACCGGGATAATAATGTCGTTTCCCAAGCAATCTCATCGTTGACGTCAGTCGGAACGCCATCGGCCATAAATTACCTGATAACCTCCTATTCCAATATTGATGATACTCGGCTTAAAAGCCAGCTTTTTAACTCTCTTACCCGACTGGAAAATAACGGCCTGGTCGATATGGCTCATGAGGAGATTAATACCAAACCGTCTGATATTAATGTTTCCGCCTCGGCGATAATATATCTGGCCAATATCGAGGGTGAAAATATCATTCCGCTGATTGATACCTTGGCGATAACCAAAAATCGGTTTCTACGGAAAAATCTGGCCGAGGCTTTAAGTGCAATTGGCGGAGAGAATGTCAAGCCGCGGCTGAATCGGCTATTTGGCGATAGCGAGCCGATGGTGCGGGCTTCCGCCTTTACTGCGCTATGCAATGTTGATTCGGGTAATGTCGATTATTATATCAAAGAGGCTCTGGCGGACAAAGACTATGTAGTCGCTTCTCTGGCCGTAGATAAGATCGGCGAGCTTAATAAAAAGGGTTTACTCGGTCAACTGATGATAATGTTAAATATGGATGCTAAAGCGACGACTGACCTGAAACGTTCGATAACCGCGGCTGCCGGTACCATATTAAAAAATGGACCAGATTCGACCGCCGAAAATCTTCTCTTTCATTGCCTGATGGATAAGAATTATCTGGTAAGTAAAGAGGCCGCGGAAATATTTAAAGATATCCTGGATATCGATAAGTCAGCCTATATCAATCTTCCCAAACAGAATTTTTCGGAATGGAAATTGAAATCATTGATTGAGGATTACGCCGAAAATCCGCGGGCGATTGTCCGCACCAATAAAGGCGATTTTGAATTTGAATTGTATTTTGATATTGCTCCATTGACGGTTGCCAATTTTATAAAAGTGGCCGATGACGGCTTTTATAACAATCTAATTTTTCATCGAGTGATACCTAATTTTGTTGTACAGGGTGGCGATCCGCGCGGTGATGGCTGGGGTGGCGCCGGATATGAGATTCGATGCGAATACAGCAATCTGTCCTACGAGCGCGGTACGGTCGGTATTGCCACTTCCGGCAAAGACAGCGGCTCCTCGCAGTTTTTCGTAGCACTCGCTCCACTGCCTCATCTTGAATCGCGATACACTGTTTTTGGGCAGGTCCAATCGGGTCTGGCCGTATTGGACAGAATATGTCCCAATGATTCGATATATACAATTCAAATTATTGAGCGAAATAAATAAAGGGAGATATTATGAAAACAAAAGTTATTTCGATTGCAATTCCCTCCGACGGCAATATTATTTTCGGCATGTCGCATTTTATCAAGACGGTTGAAGATATTTATGAAGCAATGATTACGACCGTATCTGGCGCTAAATTTGGCATTGCCTTTTGTGAAGCCTCTGGCGAATGTCTGATCCGTTCCGATGGCAATGACGATGAATTAATAAAAATGGCCGAACAGGCCACCTTTGATGTCGCCTGCGGCCATTCCTTCTTTATCTATATGCGCAATGCCTACCCCATTAATTTCCTTCCGCGGATAAAGTCTATTCCCGAGGTTTGCCGAATATTTTGCGCTACGGCCAATCCGGTCGAGGTAATTGTCGCGGAGACACCTCAGGGACGGGGAGTGATGGGGGTTATCGATGGCAACATGCCGGTCGGAATTGAGAAGCCGAAGAATAAAAAAACCCGTCATAAATTCTTAAGAGATATCGGATATAAGAGATAAATGCGGCGAAAAGAAAAAGAAATTACAGATCGAAATCAAATCGAAAATATAATCAAACGAGCGAATATTTGCCGGATCGCCCTAACGGTCGATAATGAGCCCTACATTGTCCCGGTTAATTTTGGCTATTATAAAAACGCCCTTTATTTTCATTCCGCTACCGAGGGTAAAAAGATTGATATGATTCGGAAAAACAGCCGGGTTTGTTTTGAAATTGATATTGATCATGAATTAGTGTTAGGCAAAATTGCCTGCAATGGTTCTATGAAATACAAATCGGTCATCGGCTGGGGGACGGCTGAAATTATCGAAGATGATAACGGAAAGCGGAATGGGCTGGATATTATTATGCGACAATATGCAGATAACGACGCATTTTTCTACGATGATAAATCGGTTGAGCGATGCATAATCATTAAAGTTGACATTGACTCCATGACCGGCAAATCATCGGGAGATTGATAAAAAACACCTTTTTTGCATTGAGGGTGACTTTATCGCAAATCAATCTTTATCAAGAAGCAATATTATCTCGGGCAACTGAGATTCGGACCGCCTTTGTAGAGATAATTAATCATAGCCGTTATATCCATAATATTGATAATCCCTGAATTGTCAACATCGATCGCATCCGGGAAATAAGGCGCAGGTCCTCCCTTATACAGATATTTAATAACAGATACGATATCAAGAATATTAACAATCCCGGCAAAATCATAATCGCCACAAACATAACAGGGGATTTCGCCCTGTATCGCGGTTATGACGCCATCTATTTTATGCGTCGCATAAAATCGTTCTTCGGCAACTTCAATAAATGTATTCGCTTTGTCCAAAATCACACTCGTGCGATTGAATTGCGGCTGGCATTTGGCCTTAAAATATAATTTTCTTATGGTAGTATAATCGCAGGGCAACGAATAGCCATGATTGATCATGCCAATTCTGATATAAGATAAGCCTGTAAAATCGTCATATTCAACCGATGTCGTTCCCTCAGTCTCTTTGTCGGGAGTTCCTGAATTTATAAAGACTAATTCTGTCGGATCGTAGTAAAACTTAAATTCAATTTTATAAATAATATCATCTTTGAAGCAATTCTCCCACCATGATTTAATTTGCATATCGACATCAATTTCGGCGATATATATTTCATCCGACGGAGAAGTATTCTGAATATATATAACATCCTGTCCCAATTTGAAATTGACGTCATAGCATAAATCGCAAGCATCACCAATTCCATCCCCATCAACATCTTCCTGACCGGGATTATAAACGCGCGGGCAGTTGTCGGTCGGGCAGGTGCCCATTGGGTATCCCGGCGTGCCATAGCTGTCATTATCCGGATCGGTACAATTATCAAGATTATTGGTCAGCCCGTCGCAATCGTCATCGCCAAATATAAAAACGTTGACTGTGCTATCATTACCGACAATGAAATCTCTAAATCCGTCGCCGTTAATATCGTCGCTGGCCGGTATTTTTCCTCCCAGATCAAACATCAATTCGCCATTAATACCCGAATATATCCTGCCTCCTATGGCAAAATCATCATGACCATCAATATCAATATCTCCGACTGAAAAAGGATAGCCAAGATCATCAACAGACAATAGTATGCCATAATCTACTCCCGAAAATATTATAGAATTGTATCCGTCCGCAAATGATAACAGATCATTATAGCCATCATTATTGATATCCCCAATAATTCTGGAAAGTATGCCAAAGCCAGTGAATTCCCCATTATTATTAAATATATGAATCAATTGCCCGGTCTTGCCGGAATATAGATACATCCTCCCTGAACTGGGATTTTGAATGTCGCTCCAGGCACTCATGACTATATCATTGATATTGTCGTGGTCAATATCACCATCGGATGAAACAAACATCGGGAGAAAACTGTTTATGTAAGGATAGCCAATGTTATAGATTTCATCGCCGGTTTGACCGGAAAAAACATGAATTGAATCATAATGGGTGGAAACCCAGTAATCGTCATGGCTATCATTATCTATATCACCCAAAACTCCAATTGTATTTCCAAAATACTTATAAGCGATATTTCCCAATATTGTTTGTAAAAGCGAACCGTCGGCCCCTGAATAAATGAAAACCGCGCCGGCATTTCTAAGATCGCCATTATCATACCAGGAAGCGCTGACTATTAGATCATGATAGCCATCATTATTGATGTCACCTGCAAGTGAAACCGATGAGCCTAAACGGGCGTAAGATTGAGGACAAAGAATAGATGTAATCAGACTCTGGTCAAAACCGGAATAAACAGTAACTTTGTTGTAGCTTTCCGAACCAATGGCAATGTCATTAAATCCATCACCATTAAAATCACCTGATGCCGACAAATTAGACCCATAAGAATTGGTTGAAGGGTTTTCCGGCAAAGTTGTAATTAGACATTGTCCTAATAAGCCAAAAGGAGAGAGTAGAATAAAGGCAATAATTGTTAAATAAAGGAGCCTATGCATAATAATCCCCCATAACCATTATTAATATAAAATTCTTGATTGTTTATGTTGAATGCCATTGCGGTTTTATCTGACAATCGTTTATATGGCTTAATTATTCTAATATAAGCCTGTTATAATTATCTGTCAAGAATTTATGCGTTGAGCCTGCATTTTCTGAACACCAAAATCATTTGATTTTTGTTGCTACGTTAATATCAAAACATATATTTCCTTACTATGGAAGAAACATTTATTGGAAATTATAAGATTATCGAAAAAATCGGCGCCGGCGGAATGGCTAAAGTCTATCTTGCCGTGCATAAGGATATTCCCAGCCTGAAGGTCGTTTTAAAAGTCCTGTCAGATCCGCGCCTGGCCGAGCGGTTTCGCCAGGAGGCGGACAAGCTGGCCCTTTTGGATGCCAACCCAAATATCTGTCGTATAAAACACTTTTTTAATCATGGTGAAGATTTCGTAATTGCTATGGATTATATCGATGGTCAGACTCTCTGGCAGAAAATCGAAAACGGAAACAAACTTGATGTTCCCGAATCGCTTAAGATTGTTTCCGATGTTCTGGCTATTCTGGCAGAAGCCCATGAGAAGGATATCTATCATCGGGATATTAAACCGAGCAATATTATGATTACCACGCGCGGAGTGGTGAAAGTTATTGATTTCGGGATTGCCAAGGGGAAAACAGATCCCGATCTGACAATTGCTGGTACGGCAGCCGGTACGCCAGCCTATATGGCCCCAGAGCAGTTTACGCCCGATGAAAAAATCGATTATGCAAAGGTCGATATCTATGCGGTTGGTACAACTTTATACCGTCTTTTGACCGGGGAATTACCGTTCAAGGCGGAAAATGAATTCGCGATGCGGGATGCAAAGCTCTTCAGCGATCCGATTAAACCGAGCAAGCTCAATTCGGATATTGCATCGGAACTTGAAAAAATAATTCTCAAGGCTATTTGTAAAGAGCCAGAAAAAAGATATAATTCCGTGGCCGAAATGAAAAGCGCGATTGATACTCTTTATCAAGCCAATAAGAAGCAAAGTCTGGCGGCGACAAAAGAAATCGTTACACCGGCAACACCAGCCAAACCTCCCGGTCAGAAAAAAAGCAAAATGCCGATAATTATCGGTTTTATGGCGGTTGTTGCCATTGCCATTGTCGTTTATTTCGTATTAATGCCGGGTGATGAACCTATTAATATGGTCAATTCGCCGAAGATTGATAGTAGTGTCGCCGGAGACACTATCCCGATTGAAGACAATAATGTAACTCCTACTGGTTCGCTGGTTATTAACTTAATACCGGCCGGAGACTTATATATAAATGACGAATTGCAGGCAACTAATTTGACCGACACAATTATTAAACTTGATACTGGAATATATAGCATTCGTGCTGTCAATAGCAAAGCAACCAATAGTCCCATTATGGACGAGATTTCGCTCATACCCGATGAGATATTACCCCGCAATTACATTTTTGAATTCCCCGTCTCCGAACAGAAACCGGCAGATGCGAAACCGATTGAGTCAAAACCAGTTGTGGCCAAAGTCGATTCGGGGCAGGTCAGAGTGGCTTGCCGAGAAGGTTCCGCAATGGTTTATGCTAATAACGTTCTAATGTCAGATCATACACCTAATACCATAAAACTTCCGGTTGGGTATCATGAGATCAAAATTGTACCGGAAATCAACGGTCAAACCGTTCCTTACACCGAAAAGATAAATTTGACCAAAGATCAAATATTAACTGTAAAATGGAAAAATCCTTCAGATTAAATTGTATAAAAGTGAAATCATTAAATCAAAGGAGGTATTCATGAAGAAATGTAAAGTTTCATTGATTGCCGGCATTTTCAGTCTTTTAATCCTGTCATTTTCAATGGTTGGGACAGTCTCGGCCCAGGTTGAATTCAATCTGGCCGACAAAATCACAGAAGCGCTCAATTACTATATTGAAGCTGAATTTGAAAAAAGTACGGAGATTGTCGATAAGCTTATCGTGCGGAATGATCTTTCCGCAAAGGATAGTGTTGCCATATATGAAGTTATGTCGATTATTTCCTATGCCAAAGGGCAAGAATATCGACGCAAATCATTTGATTATCTCGATAAAATATCCGATATCGGCCCCTGCGTTATAAATTTTCCTCGAGATTTATGGCCCTCGGAGCTTCGCGATCGATGGTACAAAATTGCTCAGGCCAAAAATATGCTGGTCTGTCCCGAAGAAAAAAGTCATGAGATCAAAACGATTGCCATTATGGAATTCGACAATCACTCGATCGGTAAATTCCAGGAAGAGCTCGGCTCTTTAAGCAAGGGCCTGGCCGATTTCTTTGAATATGATTTCTCTCAGGCAAGCGGCCTTAAAGTTGTGGAGCGGGATAAGATAGATTTCGTTCTTAAAGAGCTGGAACTTCAGGCTTCGGGAAAAGTAGATGAATCGACCGCGGCTCAGGTTGGCAAGATTCTGGGGGCGCAACTGATGGTGTTTGGCTCGATCACGCAGTTAAACAACAAGGAAACACGGATGATTGTCCGGGTTGTCAAAGTGGAAACTTCGGAAATTATCGCCTCGGTTTCCAAAGAGGGTAAGCCGGATTATATCATGATGGAAAAAGAACTGGTGAGCGAACTGGCCGAAAAACTTAATTTGATGATAAGCGATGATGCCAAAGAAAAAATCAAAGCGGCCGGTCCGGAAAATATGGATGCTGCCAAGCTTTACGCTTCCGGACTTGATTTTATGGATAAGTATGATTATGAAAAAGCATACGAATATTTCAAAATGGCCTACGAGAAGGATAATACTTTCGCCGAAGCCAAACGGAAAATGGAAATCTACAAACCTCTCATCGGATAAATTGAATAGAATTTGCCAAGGAGGCAATGCATGATAAAATATCTGGTTCTATTTTCCCTGCTTTTTCTAATAGGTTGTACGCCATCGATGTATATGCAGGGAAAAGCCTCAGCCGAACAGGGTCAATATGACACTGCTATTGATAAATATTATTCGGCCATCAAAGAGAATCCAAATGATTATAAAGCTTGGCGGGAGCTCGGTGTCGCCTATTTTAAAAAGGGTGATATGATTAAAGCCGAAGATGCTTTGAAACAGGCGAATAATATTAAACCGGATGCCCGCGCTAATCTGTATCTCGGTTTGATCCTGGAAAAGAAAGAGCTCTATGATGACGCGATTGCCACCTATACGGCGGCGCTGAATCTTAGCGGTGAAAAGAAAACTAAAAATCTCATCCGCGGCCACCTGGATCGTTTGATAAAAACGAAATTGCAAAACGATGTCGCCTTCGTTGTTCAGAACGAAGAAAACATTAAGACCGATACGATTTCTCCCAATAGTATTGCCGTGGTCAATTTCAACGCTTCCGGTCTGAGCGATGATCTCGCTCCGATTGCGCTGGGGCTGGCCGAATTTACTTCGGTCGATCTTTCAAAAATTGAAGGGTTAAACGTGGTCGATCGTCTGAAAATCGATCTGATTCAGAAAGAGCTGAATCTTTCCAAATTGCAATTTGCCGATCCTTCCACCGGACCCAGAGTCGGGAAGCTTCTGGGGAGCCGGCGGATAATTACCGGGACAGTTATTGGCGATGATGAGGATAATATTCGTCTCGATGGCGCCATTGTCAACGTCGCCAACAGCAATATTGAACTAACCGAGGCAACCGAGGGAAATATCGACAAGTTTTTTGATATTCAGAAAGCATTCGTATTTAAAGTAATCGATTCGCTCGGCATAACTTTGACCAAAGAAGAGCGCGACGCCATTTCCGAGGTCCCGACGGAATCGTTTGTTGCTTTTATGGCGTACTGCCGGGGACTGAATTATCAACAACTCGGCAATGATGCCGCCGCCGGAGAGTCTTTCAATGAAGCTTTAAAATATGATGTCAATTTTAATGCCGCTCAGAATAAATCGGAGCAGTTTATGGCCTCAACGACAGCTAAAGGAACCGATGGCTTTGAGGCCGATATTGATGCGGAAGTACCGTCTGATGATACCGAAGGTTCGCTCGATGGCATTCAAACGACCAATCTGAATCTGCTTGGCTTTATTGATCCTAATTATAATCGATCCGGTCAATCACCAGATCGACCACCGGAAGATAACCCCGAAAATGTGACCGTTATCATAAAGGGGGATTTCGATGGAAGCAACTAAATTGAAAATCCCGATGATAATAATGTTTATCGCGATTGTAATGACCGGCTCCGCTTTCGGTCAGATAATCTATGGCCAGAAATCATCCGGCGATCTGTCGTTGATATACAGTTACTGGAAAATTGACAGTTCGGGTAGCGAGAAAACTCTTAGCCAGTTTTCCATACCGGTTGGCGGATTTATTCCGATTGAGGATAATTTTGAGGCGCGGTTTTATATTGGCAATGCTTTCAACAGCCTCGATATGGGAAATGATGATTACACTCTATCCGGCCTGGGCGATTTGCGCGTTCAGTTTAACCGCTCATTTGAAAACGACCGGTACTTATTAAGTGTTGGACTCAATCTTCCGACCGGCAAGAAAAAGTTAAGTTCTGCCGATGAAAAGGATATTGTCAGTCTGCTATCCTCAAGCTACCTCACCTTCCCGGTGCGTCGGTTGGGCCAGGGATTCGGTATCAATGCTATGGCCGGAGCAGCCACCTTTTGGAATGATATCCGAGCCGGTTTTTCCGCGATGTATCAGTACAACGGAAGCTATGACCCTTATGATGATATCGCGGATTACAAGCCGGGTGATTTCTTCACATTGGCGGCCAGCGCCGATATGCGGAATAGAGAATGGTTTTACCTGTTGAGCCTCGCCTACACTATCTATTCCAATGATAAGGTCGATGGTGATAAGATTTTCAAACAATCGAATAATTTCGACGCCCGATTAAATGCAACTTATAGTCAAAAGGAAATTGATTATTCCGGTGTGGTGCGAATGTTATTGCGCGGCGAAAATTCCTATTACGATGCCCTAAGTAATCGTTTAGACGAAAGATTATTCGGCAATGAATTTTCAGTCTTTCTGAGTGCGAATTATCATCCGACCGGCAAATGGCATCTCGATCCGATACTTGAGTATACCTCTATCGCCGATAATGATCGCGGCGACGGCAGTTCCTCGCTGTTTGGATTTGGAGGCGATTATGTCACCGAGCTGTCCGATAAGATTGACCTTAGGCTTGGCGCCAAATATTATATCGGTTCCGCCGCTGGAGGCGATCTGGATATAACCGGCCTGCAACTTTCAACCAGCCTGATGGCGGCCTTTTAAGGGGGGTGTGAGATGATGAATAAATTAAATCTTTTAGTCATTCTTACCCTGACGCTGGCCGTTATAATTGGCGGTTGTTCCGATAAGATTTCCGATAGCAATAATACCGATGTCACTATCGCCTTCAAATCGGCACTCGGCTCACAGAGCAGTTATTTTGAGACCAGTCGATTTTTACTGACGGTCTATATTCCCGAGGACGAAATTACCAATAGTTATAATCTTGAATTGGTCGAGGGATATATCGTCGGCGAGATAACCGTTAAGGCCGGATTGGGACGGGTTTTTACACTACTCGTTCGAGATACCTCGGTAACACCGGCGGAAACATTATTCCGCGGCTCCCGCACGATTAATGTCATTCCCGGCGAACCGATAGAACTGAATATTCCGGTCTATCCGCAGGTGCCGATGATAAAATTATCACCAATCTATGAAGAGGTGCCGGTTTCGATTAGCGAGCAGGGTTTTACTTTCGATGTTGATGTCAGTGTATATAATATAAGCAGTCTCGGCTATCTCGCCTTTAGCTTGTTAAGTGATGCCGGCTCGCCGTACCTTTTCAATCTGATATCAACCACCATTGATCCCCTGTTAGCTTCAGAATTCTCTTTTGACGGCTACGGTTCCGATAATATCGGTGAGAATATATTCTATGTCAGCCCATTTACCGGCGGAACATTTGAAATGGTCGACGATACCGGTTATGCGCATCTGGGAACTATCAGATATAGGGCTCAATTTACGGAATCAGCTTACGAATATGGATTATCCAATATCGTTTTTTCTTACCTCAATCCGCTCAACGCCGTCGGTAATGAGATTGATCCGGCCACGATTGACACGGTTGGAATAACAATTAACCGGTACAATTTCGATGCTCTTATCGCCGGATATTGGCAGATGGAGCAAAATCCATTTTTTGACACGGTGCAATTGGATGATGCCTCGCCCAATAATCTAACAACCTACGCTTATTTTTGCGATCTCGACGAATGGTCATACGGTTATGCGGCGATCTTTGATGGAACCAGCTCCTATATCGAAGTGACCGATAAGGGGGAGTTGGATATTTTCGACGAAATCACTATCTCTATGTGGCTCAAGACTGATTCGATCGCGCATATGAATGAAACCATATTAAGCAAACGAGGCACAACTGGTAATATTAATTACGAAATCAGGCATTCCCGCGATGATATCTCTGGCGATGAATTTTTGTACTTCGCCTCCGGTACGACCGAATGCCGTATCCCGGTTGATTTTACCGACGGTTGGTGGCACTACGTTTCCTTATCCCATAAATATGGTTATCCGAATCAGATTGTTTGGAATATTGATGGCGAAACGTTAGATGCCGAATGGATAACCGGTCCCGGTACGGACGTTCCCAGCGGAACATTTAGCAATATGCAGGTCGGACGGTATCTCTATCCGACACCGGGTGGATATTTCACGGGCTCGATCGACGAACTGCGAATTGTTAATAAGTACTTTGATGAGGATTATCTGATTCAGTTTTATACGCCGATTGGCAAATAGTGAGGTAATTGGATAATAATCTTATTTTAATGCGGGAGTCTTCGACTCCCGCCTTTTTTATGTTCTAATACTCCCCGCGGTTGGGGACGATACAGATAAACTCAAACTCTTCATCGAACGGATTGGAAAACTGATGATGTGCATTCGGCGGCACAAAGGCAAAATCCTTTTCCTCAAGAATATACTCCTTCCCGTCAATCATCAATTGCCCTTTGCCCTTGATAACATAATTAACATGTTCCCACTCGTGAGCATGTTTTGGGGCATAGCCACCCGGCTGAAGGGTAAAGGTTCGCATTGTCATATTCTCCCAGCCTTCGTTTTTCCCAACCGGAATTTTCTTGGTGACGCCTTTGACCCCATCCATTTCGACTTTAGTTGCCTTGAGTTCGCTATATTTTATAACCGGCATATAATCCTCCTTTTTAGAAAAATATACGTTATATTTGGATAATATATAATCAAAAGCTGTTTGGAAATTAAAACAAAAAATTATATCTATCGGTATGCCAGACTATTTTAAAATCGTCGGAATTAAGCGAAAGGGCAAAAATGTTCTTCTTGCTTCCGTTGACGGCGAAGAAATTCTTCTGACCTCATCGGCGGTTGAGAAACACGGATTGAAGCATGTCGGACAGATTGAATATTCGATTTTGGATGAAATCAAATATGAATCCGATATGGAACGGGCCGAGGATTATGTTAATTATCTTCTGGCCCGACGATCATACTCGACCGGCTCGATTAACCGTAAACTTGAGGAAAAAGGATACCCCAAACGGGTTTGCGAGCGAATTGTTCGGCTTAATATTGAACGTGGTTTTCTAAATGATGAAAGATTCGCCCGGGAAATGGTGGAATCAGTCATTCGTAACAAACCGGCCGGCAAAAGTTATATACTGGGCAAGCTTCGGCAAAAATATATTCCCCGCCGGCTGGCCGAGTCGATTATTGATGAATTAATGGCCAATCGGGATGAGGTTGAATTAGCTTATCAGCTGATTGAAAGTCGCTGGCGTTATTTTTCAAAATTTGATGTTGAAACCGCCCGTAGGAAAACGTATAATTATCTATCTCGCCGGGCAATCGGGTTTATTGCGGCGAAGACAGCTTTTGAGAGAATTTTGAAGGAGGATGAGTAACATCAAAACATCAGATGTCAGACAATCGTTTATCGATTATTTTATAAAAAATGACCACAAACAGGTCATTTCCTCGCCAGTTATTCCGTTTGGCGACCCAACTTTGCTTTTTGCCAATGCCGGGATGAATCAGTTCAAAGATATTTTTACCGGCCAGAAAAAACCGGAATTTCCGCGGGCGGTATCGGTCCAAAAATGCATGCGGGCCGGAGGCAAGCATAACGATTTGGAAAATGTCGGACGAACCGGACGGCATCATACTTTTTTTGAGATGCTCGGCAATTTCTCGTTTGGAAATTATTTCAAAGAAGAGGCGATAAAATATTGCTGGGATTATATCACTAATGTTCTGCAATTGCCCAAAGATAGGCTTTATGCCTCGGTTTTCCAGGATGATGATGAAGCCTTCAGTCTATGGGGAAAAATCGCTCCGGAGCTCAAAAATGGACGGATTCTCCGGTTTGATGAAAAAGAAAATTATTGGTCGATGGGTGATACCGGTCCCAACGGTCCCTGCTCCGAAGTGCATTTTGACCGGGGTGAAAAATTCGGCACCGGTCCGAATGATGTCGTTAATGGTGAAACTGAGCGGTTTGTTGAAATCTGGAACCTCGTTTTTATGCAGTTCAATACCAAACCGGACGGCACCACTGTTCCGCTTCCAAAACCATCGGTCGACACCGGCGCCGGGTTGGAACGGTTGACCTCGACCCTGCAGGGTGTTGATTCCAATTATGAGATAGATATATTCAAGGAGATTATTGGGCATCTTGAAGAAATTTCGAGAGTCAAATATCATACCGACGAGCGGGGCGTCTCCCATCGGGTTGTGGCCGACCATGTTCGCGCTCTATCGGTCTGTTTGGCCGATGGCGGCGGTCTCTCCAATGAAAAGCAGGGTTATGTTCTGAGGCGCATTTTAAGACGCGCCGCTCGTCATGGGCGAAAATTGGGTATTGAAGAACCGTTTATATGGAAACTGGTCCCCTATGTCGGACTGACCATCGGTGGCTTTTATCCTGAAATAAAGGATAAAATTCATCATATCGAAAATGTCATAAAGGGTGAGGAAGAATCTTTTGGCCGGACGCTCGATAATGGCATTGCCCATTTTGATAATGTTGTCAAAAAACTGATAGAAATGGGAAATAAAATTATCCCCGGCGATGAAGCCTTTATGCTTTATGATACTTTCGGCTTTCCGGTTGATCTTACAAATGTCATGGCTGAGGAGGCCGGTTTCACGATCGACATGGTTGGTTTCGAAAAAGCGATGAATCGCCAGAAAGATCAATCGCGCGCCTCAGGGCAATTCGGCGCCAATGATAACCCGCTGGTGCAAATTGTCAGCGAGATTCTCGGTTCGGTGCCATCGGAATTGATAAAAACCGAATTTGTCCGAGGTACTTTCAGTTTCGAATCGGAAATTATTGAAATGTTCGAACTTAATGACGGTAAAAACGAAATGCTGGCGATTATCCCGGTGCAAACGCCATTCTATGTTGAATCGGGCGGACAGGTTGGCGATATTGGAATGATTGACTGCGACCTTTTTCGAGTCGATGTCGATACGTTGATTAAATACAACGATGCTATCGTGCATATCGGTCGGATTGTTAAAAGGAATTATAAAGATATAGAGGAAATCGAAAACCTCAAAGTTAAATTGCAGGTCGATCCTAATCGCCGGATGAACATCATGCGCAACCACACGGCCACCCACCTGTTGCATTCCGCTTTGAGAAATGTGCTCGGTGAGCATGTTAATCAATCCGGATCTTATGTCGGCCCGGAGAAACTTCGGTTTGACTATTCGCATTTCCAGCCGATGACTGATGATGAGATCGACAAGGTCGAAAGGATGGTTAACGGCGCTATTTTAAAATCGGTTGAAGTTGGGACTATCGAAGATGATCTCGAAAATGCCAAGAAATCGGGCGCCATGGCAATATTCGGCGAGAAATACGGCTCTAAGGTCCGGGTCGTTTCGGTCGGTGTTTTATCAAAAGAGCTGTGCGGCGGAACCCACGTTGCTAATTCATCACAGATAGGACCATTCATGATTACATCAGAATCGGCCCTCGCCTCGGGGGTGCGCCGAATTGAAGCCGTAACCGGATTTGGGGCGGTTGAGATGATGCTTGGCCAGAAAAAGGGATATTCTCGTCTGGAACAATTGACCGGCAAAAAAACAACCGAAGTGGCCCCGGCCGTAGAGGAAACGTATGAAAAACTGTTGGAGCTTCAGAAAGAGAATAAGAAACTGAAGTCGGAACGGTTTTCATCGGGCAGTACCACAGTTGGCCAGGAAATAAAAATTAAAGATATAACTTTCAAATATCACGATTTCGGCGTCGTCGAACAGGAAGAGATGGGCGGTTGGGTTGATAATGGAAAGGGCGCAGGCGGCAAGTTGATATCGGCCGGAGTTGGATTGATTGACGGCAAAAAGACTGTTATGGTATCTGCCAGTAGCAGTGTGGATATTCATATCGGAAAACTCTCCGGCGATGTACTAAAAGAATTTGGCGGACGTGGCGGAGGCAAACTGAATTTTGCCCGTGGTTCGGTTCCGAACGAGGTTGATCCGCAAAAAGTTTTCGATGCCTTTATAGATAAGTTGAAAGATTAATTAGCAGGGGGTAATTTATGAGCATTCTTGAAAATCTTCTCCAATGCCGGGATGAAAAAGGCGGCGGTTTTTTTCTTCTCCTGGATCCCGACCGCGGTTCAATGGATAATATTTTAAGCCTTAGCGCGGTCGCCGAAGATTCAGGGGTCGATGCCATATTAGTCGGGACCAGTTTTGTATTGGAGAGCAATTTTCATGATGCTGTCAAAGAGATAAAATCGCAGACTAATCTTCCGGTTATTATCTTTCCCGGAGCCCATAGCCAGATTACTCCCCATGCCGATGCAATTTTGTTCACCTCATTGATTTCTGGGCGCAATCCTCAGTATCTGATTGATGAACAGGTTAAAGGGGCGCCAATAATTAAATCGTTGGGTTTAGAACCGATTGCCACCGGCTATATGTTAATTGAATCCGGCAAGTACACCTCGGTGCAATATATTTCCGGGACCATGCCGATTCCGGCCACCAAGTATGATATCGCCTGTGCCCATGCTCTCGCGGCTCAATATATGGGCATGAAAATGGTTTTTATGGAAGCCGGTTCGGGAGCGGAAAATTCTGTTTCCGATCTGATGATTAAGAAAGTGGCCGGTTATGTGGACCTTCCCATAATGGTCGGAGGTGGAATTGACAGCCCCGATGAGGTCGCCTCTAAAATCAGGGCCGGGGCCTCGTTCGTGGTCGTGGGCAATCATTTTGAAAATAGTCATGATTTTGAAAAACTGAAGGAGTTTGCCGAAGCGGCGCATCCGATGGAGCAGATAAAAGTATGACCAACGAAGAAAGAATGCAATTTATAATAAAGGCCGCCGAAGAATCGGCCATACTAAGAAAAACCGTTGGAATCGATCTGGCCGAAAAACTAACCGAACTGTCTAATTTGATTTCCGGTGTTTTCGGCTCGGGCGGTAAGATTATGATTTGTGGTAATGGCGGTTCGGCCGCGGATGCTTCCCACATGGCCGGTGAATTGGTCGTTCGTTTGACTTCAAAAAGAAACCGCCAGGCGCTTCCGGCCATCGCTCTTAGTACTGATCCATCGGTATTAACCGCCGCCGGAAATGATTTTGGTTTCGATCAGATATTTGCCCGGCAAATTGAGGCATTGGGTAATCAGGGCGATCTCTTGCTGGTCATATCAACTTCCGGTAATTCGACTAATCTGGTCAATGCCGTAGCTTCGGCTCGCAAGAAGAAAATGCTGGTGGCAGCACTGTTGGGTGGTAATGGCGGCAAACTGGTACGCCTGTCCGACAAAGCATTGGTTATCCCTCATCAATCGGTCCAGCGCATTCAGGAAGAGCAGATATTTTTGATCCACCTCTTGGTCGAGCTGGTGGAAAGCGATCTTTTCGGATGAAACCCTCGGAAAACCATCTGGTCCGTCAGATTATTGTCTACATTCTCATTGGTTTCCTTATAACTTCAACCTTCTCGATCGCTCTCTCACAAATTTTGGCCGGTCTGGCTATGTTCCTGGGATTATATCTAATTATTTGTGAAAAAAATTATCATAGTATATTCAAACTCAACAATTTTGCGGTTCTGATTCTTTTATATATTACTTGGACCGTAATGTCATCAATCGCTTCTCCGACTCCTGTTCGTTCATTTATTTCAATTCGCGAGCACTGGCTTTTTTTAATAATTCCGGTTTTTGCCATCTTTATGAAAGATGATGATATAATTGAAAGGGCTATGACTCTTCTGGCTATCTCGGCAATTGTAGTATCGCTATATGGTATTTGGCAGCATTTTTCCGGCCTTGATTTATGGCGGGGAAAAGAACTGATACCTGCTCCCGATTCAGGTTATTATCCGATCGGTAAATTCCGAAGCCGCTCAACCTTTAGTCTTTTTTTTCTCCTTATCTCTACATTTTATCTTGGACTGGCGCCGTATGCCGAAAATAAATCCAAAACGATATTGTACTATCTAACCTCTCTTGTCAGCACCATTGCCATCTTTTTAACCGTCGAGCGCGGACCTATTATTGTTATGGCTATCTGCCTTGTCATTTTTGTTATCTTGGCCTGGAATAAGATAAATAAAATTGCATTTTCTATTTTAATAATCATTCTTATTGGGTCGGTCTATTTTGCCTCGCCCGGGATTGTAAACCGCTTTAAAAATTGGACTGCCGAGGAGATTGAAGGAAAACATCCTCGGACTCGCATCTCGACCTGGCGTACTGCGGCTCAAATTTCGTTTGATAATCCGATAGTCGGCGTTGGCGCTGGAAATTTCAGGGAAAATTATATCCAATATCAAACCTTAAACAAACATCATTATTTTGATCAGGCACATAATGATATTCTGACCAATGCCGTCAACTTTGGATTTCCAGGAGCGATTTTATTTTTCGGTTTCTGGCTGGCTTTTTTTGCTGAAATTTGGGCTCTATTCAGAAAGAAGCGTGTAAAAGAGATTAGACGCGCGATTATTTTCGCAATAATGATGGCTTCGATAGCCTTTTTCATTTCATCGCAATGGGGAGCGGCTTTTGTCGACGAGGAACCAAGAGCCTTGCTAATGGCTTTATGGGGGCTCTTTTTTGCTGTGAAACAACAGGTTAAGAAGAATGAACAATCGTCCGAAATGATAGAAAAGGCTTGACTTTTGGGTAACTGATATTATAATTGACCGCTGAAGGTATATATTATGGCAAAGAAAACAAAAGATACGGACACAGGCCGGTTTGAATGGCCGTTTGGAATGAAGAATTATATCGTTTTCGCGGCTGGCATAGTCGTGATTATTCTCGGATATATTTCTCTTGCCGCCGGTTCGATAACCCTGGCGCCGATTCTGCTGGTATTGGGATATTGTGTTCTCATCCCCGTTTCGATAATGATCGGGGGGAAGAAAGATATTCCATCGACCGAAGATGTTAACACCGGGAGCTAAAACGACGGAAATGTGGGGCAGTTAGCTCAGCTGGTTAGAGCACCTGCCTTACACGCAGGGGGTCACTGGTTCAAATCCAGTACTGCCCAATTTTAAAATAACGATTGACAATTGCGAAAAGTTATATATAATAGATAGATTTTACAGCCGGGGCTGTAGTTCAGTTGGTTAGAACGCCTGCCTGTCACGCAGGAGGTCGCGAGTTCGAGTCTCGTCAGCCCCGCTTTGATTTAAAATGAGTCCCTTTGGCAAGAATGTCAAAGGGCTTTTTGTATGTGGGACAAAGAGTTCCGCGATAAAATGTGCAGTTCGATAGTAGGATATTGAGCAATTGTCTCTTTTCTTCCATATTTCTTTGTAAATACTTATCATAAGCCGAATTAGCGAGTTCTAAAATTTCCAGCCCGGTTTGATAGAAACTTGAATTCGCATTTTTATGGGAGTTGATTTCGTTTTGAATATCTACAAGTTTATTTTCCCATTCAGTCGATTTCCGTTTCCACATATCATTTGAAATAGCACCGTTCAATTTATCCTCATAGGCTCTATCTAACAGTTTACTCGTTTGTTTATATTGCCGATGAAGATTGGCAATAGATTCCTCATGAAATTTAATTCTATCTTTTTGACTTTCCAATAAAGCTTTTTTGATATCATTCGTGGCCTCTTGATTGACTTTTATTTGTTTAACGACATCGGAAAACATCTCAATAAGACTTTCCTCGCGTATCCAAACATTGTCACAAGCGCCTTTGAATTGCGTGCAATGATAATATACGTATTTGCCCTTTTTGATCTCAGGAGTCATTGAGCATCCGCATTTGCCACATTTAACTAAACCAGCTAAGGCCAAATTTCGCTTGGTTTCTATGGGATGATTGGCTCGTTCGAATGTTTCTTGAACTCGATCAAATAGCTCTTTGGAAATAATTGGCTTGTGATGTCCAATATACCTTTTCCCTTTCCAAACAAATTCGCCATAGTAAATCGGATTCCTCAAAATCCTGTGTATTCCGGCCTTGTTAATCGTCATGGAGTTTCGGGAAAATAGGCCAGAATTTTTCGCCTTCATAGCCAATTTTTCCAGAGAATAATCTCCCGAGGCATACCATTCAAATAATCTTTGAATAAATGATCTCTTCTGAGAATCTGGCTCAATAAGATGAGTTTCCTTATTATTTAGATAGCCAATAGGTGCCCTTGACGGCCATTCTCCTTGTTCTGCCTTTTCTATTTGTCCCTTTTTAACTTCTTCCGAAAGATTATCAATATAATTTTTAGCCATTAATACCTTGATACCATGTAGGAATTTTTCAGAAGATTTTGATTCGGATGATAAAACGAAATTTTCCTTCACAAAATGAATCTCAATACCCAGCTCATCAAGAGTAACCCAATCTTTGATATTTCTATATAACCGATCCGTTTTTTCAACAAGAATAATTATCCCTTTGGGTTTATGCCTTAGGTGCGCAAGCATTTCATTGAATCCGGTTCTGCCAGTAATCTTCGCGGTCTCTACATCGATAAATTCTTTATCAATTGTGAAACCATTTTCTTGAGCATATTTTTTCAATAATTTAATCTGTGAGGGAATAGAAAATCCCTCTTTCTCTTGCTCCTTGGAGGATACCCTTGCATAAATAACGCATTTCATTACTTATCATCCTCTCTTGAAAGTAGCTTTTTTATATGGAAAGTCTGAATCTTATTGGGCTTTGTAT
>JBDRRI010000112.1:0-7402 GCA_043825815.1 Candidatus Zixiibacteriota bacterium | reverse complement strand
GCCCTCGGGATCGGTCGCCGTAACGGTAACCGGAGGTATCGCTTCACCCTGTTGAACCGTAAAAGTATTGGGTGAGATTGTAGCGATGGTTGGCGGCTGATTGCTCGGATTATAAGGATTAACAACAATTGTAACAGTACTATTTATAGAGGTTGCTCCTTCAGCATCTTCTGCCATAAAATTCACGGTAAATGTTCCGGATATAGCGGTCGTCGTCGTCCAATTCAAAGTTCCACTGGCACTGCCGGTTCCGCATACCTCGCCGGATGTCCCAAAAGTTGCTCCTGTCGGAAGATCATACGCTGTAAGACAAAGATTATCTCCATTCGGATCAGTTGCACTTACCGTCACCGCAGCAATTGATTGTCCGGCCTGTATAGAAATAGAATTAGGTGATATTGGATCAATTACCGGCGGGTCGTTATCCGAAACCGTAAATATATTTAATTTGTTATTAAGATAAGGCCGTATTAATTGGGTTACTATACTGGTGTCAGATGTGCCCGATGAAAACTGATTTATATATTCTTCTTCGAAATCATAATCTTTAAAATACAAACGAGTCGTACAGCCAATTTGCGCGTTTGGATTTACGCGCATTGGAACATATAGGCAAACCGTCGCGTCTGTGCCGCTTGCAGGAATCACCGGGAATTCTTCACCTATGCTGGTGTTAATATTAAACGGCGGAGAATAAAGGATCACCAGATAATTGGTCAGGGAATCTTGTTTGTTTTGATTATAACAAATTAGAGTACTTGTGTCGGGCACATAATTGGTGTGATTAACATAAATAAGTCCGTCGCCTCGCCCGGTTGTAAGAACCTGCAAATAATAGATAAATGAAGGGGGAACGGTGGAAATAGGATCGGCATATTTAACTATTGGAATCAATAAATCTTCCATGTCTGATGCCAAAGAATCATATACAATTCGCAATAGCATGCCACTAATGGTTCCATTAAACAATTCGGTGTTGATATCATTTTGATTTCTTATATAAATCGGCATCATAACCGTGTCGCCCGGACCGCCATAAAATTGTCCTATTTTCACCTCGTAATGCGCCGAATCAGGAGACAGGTTTTGAATTTGAGAGAAAACAGATGCCGGCAATAATAGTAAAATCAATAAAATGGGGATTTTCAAAAATTTCATCTTATACCTCAATGAGCCGTTGTTTTTTTCAATTTTATTGCAACACATATATATGCACCTCACTTAAGAAGGATCATTTTTTTCTTGTCCGTAAATTCATTACTATACAACCGATAAAAATAAATTCCGCTGGCCACGGTCGTGCCATACTGATCGGTTCCATTCCAGGTAACCGAATGGTGGCCGGCCGATACAAATCCGTCAATCAGCTTGACAACTTCCTGCCCGAGAATATTATATACGGTCAATTCCAGATTGGCCGCCTTCGGCAATTCAAAGCTGATTTCGGTCTCAGGATTAAACGGATTGGGATAGTTTTGATGAAGAATGAACGAGGCGGGAATCAATCCCTCCGCGTTATTCTTCAAAACCGTCTCAATTAAATAACCGTCGGTTGAAGAGACTTGAATTTCATTTATTGAAATATTTGTATTTTCATCTATTTCTAAAAATTCGTGAAGGCCAGAGGGCATTTCCGCGCCGTCCTCGCTATATATAAGCATGCGCAAACGATTGTCATTCATCGAGGATTTTACATCCATCCCTAAATCATTCATGGCGGATAAGTATTCAGGATTGGAAAATCCAGTGTCGTCGATATCCAGATTTATTACCAACCCGCCCAGATTACTATCAGATTTATAATATAATTTTGTCTTGCCATTCTCATTACTGGTAATTATTTCCACCAATCCGTAGTCGGGAATAATCTTATAGGTGCCTGTATAAAAACCGATTATATGGTAGATCATATATACTAAATCGGCAATTGTCGCTCCGTAACCATCCCGGTTGACATCTGAGTTCAAAATTTGCTCAGGACTAAGTCCGTATTTCTCTGGATATATAAAGAAATTAGTAAACCGAATAACATCACCTATTTCAAACGGGACACCATTCTGATTTATATCTCCAAGATTGGCCTCGGAAGCCTCCATCATGGAAATCCCGCCATTGGCATATTCAATCATATCCTGGGAAATAAATTCTCCCAGCGCCGAAGTCATAGTATTATCAAATCCCTCAAAGAGATCACGGTAAACGAAGTTAATAGGTAACATAAATCCGGAGTAAGAAAGATCATACGAGGTTCCAAAAGTAAGCCGCGCAATATATCCCTCGCCGGGCGCAAGATTTTCGGTGACAAAATCATTATCCAGGTCGGCGCTTCCAACGATTCTGATATCGCCCAAAATACCGCGATTATTAAGCGTATATGAGAATTTCTCCCAATCCTGCAGACGCGTATTATTTTTGGTCAAATTGATAAAAGTCAAAACCGAGGCGTCGTAATGTATTACCAGATTAATATCAGAAACCGCCTCAAGATTCGTAAGTTTAATGCCGATTTCGACTATCTCGCTTGGATAGGCCGAAATCGTATCAATCTGAAGAGAATAAACGGTTGTCTGAAGGACCTCCATGACGATTTCCGCCGTATCGGCCGCTCCGTAGTTATCTGAAAGCTCTATCAGTGCTGTATGGAGGCCGGAATCGGCAAATGATGTCGCCCAGTCCGCCGTGGCCGGATTTGAGCCAAAAAGCTGTAATTCACCCGGCTGAGAAAGTAATTTCCAGTTGGTGGCGTCAAAATCAGGATCGTAACCATATATCTCAAAGTTTAAATCATCGCCGGATTGAACCGTAACCGTTTCGGGGGAAACAATATATGGCGTCCTATTGTAATTGATGACAATTATCTTTGAGGAAATAGATACTGTTGAGTGGCCATCACTGGCCAAAAATGTGACCTCGAAAGGCGATCCATCGGAAGAATTAGGACCGGTAAAATCAGACTTCCACGAAAAAATGGCGGTTCCGTCACCATTATCAACCAAAGTTGCTCCAATCGGCCGGGAGGCCACTGATATGGCCAAATTATCCCCATCGGGATCATCCGCTCTGACTGTTAGAGTAACTGTTTCTCCTTCAAGGAGATACTGATTTGAGATGGCTTGAAGAACAGGAGATTCATTGACGACCTGACAAAAAACAAAACCTGAAACAAATAGCATATTTGCCATCAGGATCAAAGTCGTCAAAATCGCTATGTTCTTAAATTTCAACATATTACCTCAATACATACTTTTCAGCACTCCGAATAGCGCAATAAGTAGACCACTATCCGTTCAAGAAGCAACTTTCTTCATAAGCTATTGTTGCTCGGCCATTAGTTTTATATCAATTGGCCGAAAATTTCTCGACAAGCAATTATCTGTTGCCAAACAACAGCTTAATTCAATATTTCTTTTTTCTCACTCTAATAACTATCTACCAAATAGTCATCCTCAGAATATACGTATGGCGGTGAAGGAAATTTAAGACGGGTATTTTTGACTCTATATTACAGATCTTGCTTTTTAAGTGAAAGATGTTGCAGATTAGCAACTTGACCTTCCCTGCGTCTAAAATAAAAAAGCCCTTATCCTTCCGTGGTATAAGGTTTTGACTAATTAACAGGGTCATTTTATAAATCCAAAATTTTTCTAATTTTCTTTTCTCTTTAGCAATTTATCGTCAGTCAGTTCCTCTCGTTAATAAATCCCCCGCAGGGAGGACAAGCCTCCCTGCAAGGAAATATAAAATAAATTACTTCAAGAGTACCATCTTCTTGGTGTCTTCGAAGCTACCAGCTTTGAAGTTGTAGAAGTAGATACCGGAAGCATGCTGTGAAGCATCCCAGTTAACCGTAACAATACCGGCTTCGCTGAAACCGGAGAAGTCGGCAACTTTCTGACCAGCTACGTTGTAGATGGTGAGAGCATAATTGCCGGCAACCTTCATAGCGGCTTCGATAACCGTAGTCGGGTTGAACGGGTTCGGATAGTTCTGCTTCAAGGAATATTCATCCGGAATCATCTTGAGGCTGTAAGTACCACCATTGTAATCAGCGGCATCAAATTTGACGAGATTGGCATCGGTGTTAACGAGAGCACCGGAAGCAGTCACGCCAGCGTTGAGGCTGTAGATTAAGGCATAAGTATTGACACCGTCAAAGTTGGTGATCAATTCCATGCCGGCGGCACCGTCGGCCAGAGTCACATTGGCATTGCCAGCGAAAGTGAAGGCAGCCGCGCCGACTTCGGCGTCAACTGAAACGACATTGCCAGCGGCAACGTTGATCGTTCCAGCCGGAGCAACCTTCGGTAACGGCAGAGCATCGCCAACGATGACACGAATCAGATAAACAAGGTCGGCAACCGAAAGAGCGATACCGTCACCGTTAATTTCGGTAGCGGCAATCTGACCTTCAACGTTAACCGTGAAGGCATTCAGACCATAGATGAAGTAGTTGGTGAAAACAACAGCGTCAGCAATTTCGTTAGCCACACCGTTAAGGTTCACGTCGCCACGAGCATCGATGTCGTCGGCGCAGACAATGTCAACACCACCGTTGAAGAAGTTGATGAACGGAATCACGCCCGGTTTGGGCTCGCCATACTGATCAAATTCCGGAATGAAACATCCGGTATTGTTCATAGGATCCAATTCATCATAGATACCCTGAGCGCCATAGGCGGTCGGGAATCCAACAGCATTGTTGTGGTATTCATAATAGCCAGCCGGATCGGCAGCCATATCACCATTCCAGTGATAAATCAGGTCGGAAGCGCCAGTCTGAATATTCAGAATACCAGCGGCTTCGTCGGCCTTGGTCTGGAAGGCAACAGTGTTGTCGCCGCAATCCATCCAGTAGAAATATACTGGGGCAAACATACATTCGAAAGTCCGGTCGTTGGAGACCAGGAAATCGAGTGTAAAGAGGACCATATCATCGGGAAGAAGCGTAATCAACGGATGATGTCCACCATTGTTTTGGTCGGCAATCGCAACCACGCGGAGCAGTCCGGTCGGACAGCCGCCGCCACAGTTGCCATTCCAGCTGTAACGATAGGTGAAATATTCCCACTGATACATGCCCACTGGATCAAACAGGACGCCGCCATCGGCACCAATAAATGTCAGAGCGGAAGCGTCGTATCCGATCAAGAAATCAAAGCCATGTAAGAATTCAGTGCCTATTTCCTTAGTCACTTCAACATAACTATGGTGGCCCTGAAGTTGATTATGAACTTTTTCAATAGCAATGTCAAAAGGCAGAATACCTAAGACTTCAAAGGAGTACTGACAGGAAGCAGTTAAACCGCCGCAATCAGTTACGGTAGCTTCAAGCGTAAATACGCCTTCTTCAGCGCCGGTGGTAATCGTAAAGACACCGCCAACGTTTGTAACCGTACCGTCAAAGGCTGGTTCTAAAACTGCACCGCTGAATGTCAGGACATCACCGGCGTTATGGCCGTTACCTGTGAAGGTGACGACTTTAGTTGCGCCGCCAGTGCCGAGAACAGCAAAGCCGCCGCATTCGCCAGCGATTGTCGGGGCAGTGTTGCCAACGGTAATGGTGAAGGTTTCTTCAACCCATTCACCAACGTGCTGGGTATCATAGAAGCCAACGGTAACAGTGTGTGAACCAAGGTCATCCGGGCAAGAGGCATTGAAGGTCCAGACGCCATTAGCGTCGATGGTTCCCATATCTATCTGCCAGGTGTACGGAGTGTTGTTTTCAAGATCAGTAGCATTGAAGTCATAAGTAAAGGTCTGGTCAAAATCCTGAGCAATGTCCATCGTCGGAACATTAGTCATATGTCCAGGATCATTGTCCATTTTTTTGACATTATAACAAAGGGTGCCTAATCCCCAAGAAAGCGGCGGATCGAACAGCCAGTCATAAATGTCATTGGTAAAATTGGACGAGTCAATGCAAAGGGTTCCTTGTACTACAGCGGGACCGGAGCCATCAGTAACAATCGGTAAAGTGTAAGTGAAAGCAAGCATTCTTGGATATTGACCGGGATCCCAGTCGTCAAACGGTTCAGCCGCCATCGGATTGGTTACACCGGTGAAGTTATGACGATCGGAAACACTCAGATCGCCATCCCAGCTCTCGGTCATTTCAGTGTTCAGCATGTTCCAAATGGCCTTGAAAGTAGGATCTACTACAGCCGTTGGAGCGCCGCCCAATGTAAAGGTTCCTGTTTGGGTAAATCCAATCGCTGTCGACCAACCGGTCAGATTGCGATCGGTATTGGTTACATAGATTTCAAAGACAGCATTGCCGTCTACGCCTATGTAATCATTTCCGCCTTCGCTGTAAGTATTTGCGATAACTTCGAATTCAAAGGCATTAGCCAACCCAAAAGAAAGAAGTAATGCAACTAAAACTAATGCAAACGAAACACGTTTCATTGTATTCTCCTGTTTTGTTTCGTTACAACACATTTCTGTGTGAACTCCTTAAGTTAAATTAGTGAGTTCGTTTTTTTCCCCCTCGGGTCCGAAATCAGTTTAGTTTTGTCGGCGAGAGCCACCAAGCCGGGGAAAAACAGTCAATTTCGGCAAGAAAAAGCAGTGTTATTAAAATCTCTTTCTTTTGAGCGCGTATCAACCAAAAAATAACTTCTCTAGAGTTTCACCTCCTTTCTTTTCTCTTCTTATTTCTCTATTCATTTAATCCAAAATCCGGCTCCAACCCAACATGTCAGGAGCCGGGTATTTAAATTCTTTTTCTATTTACCTCCGCAATTCGGATCCGGACCGCCTTTATAGAGGTACGAAATGAGATACGTTATATCCAATATATTGACCGCTCCATTACTGTTAACATCCGCTCGCCAGGCTTCGCAGGGAACCGGTCCGCCTTTGTAGAGGTATGAAATGAGATATGTGATATCCAGAATATTAACAGAGCCGTTGCAGTTAACGTCGCCGCAAATTCCGAAAAGAACGGTTAACATACCGCTTTCGATTTTTACATTCGAGGTGTCCAGATGGGCCGAAAGAAGGGTGTCGCAACAATGGAACGAATCGGCTGGCCCGGAACTGACCTCTTGATAAAACAGACATACATCGCCATCCCAATCAAGACACTCATACCAGGCGGTGTCAAGAATGGTATCGGTTATAACTCCGATAGCGGTTCCCTTTTCGTTGGAAAAACTGAAATTGTCAAGATTATCATGCTGTATAAATATTCGAACATCGCGTTCCGGCTGGTCCTCGGGAATATCATAAATATCGGCCAAAATTTTAATAAGCGGGATCGTTCCCAATTGCGGGAATCCGATACCCTGCGTATACGGAGGTGGAATGGCATTGGCCCGAGCGGCTATTTTTAAATTATGTCCGCCGGTGCCAATTGAAGCCGATGTCACCTCTTCCCAGTTTTGTATCAGTGTTCCCGTAA
>JBDRRI010000111.1:0-2321 GCA_043825815.1 Candidatus Zixiibacteriota bacterium | reverse complement strand
GATTTCATCCAGAAAAATAGTTCCCCCATCGGCTGTCTGAAAAAAACCGGCTCTGGTTTCAATCGCCCCTGTAAAGGCGCCTTTGACATGACCGAAAAGCTCACTTTCCAAAAGGCTTTCAGGAATTCCGCCACAATTAACCGGTACAAAAGAGGCCGACGCTCGCGGGCTATTGTAATGAATTGCACGGGCGACCAATTCTTTACCGGTTCCGCTTTCACCGGAGATTAAAACGGTTGCGGATATGGAAGCCGTCTTTTTAATCGCCTTGAAGACTTTACGCATCGCTTGCGAATTTCCAATCAAGCCATACGATTCGGCCATTACGGGCTCATATTTGGAGCTTGATTGGCGGCGCGCCTGTAGCTTTTTTAGGGCCTTCTCAACAGTGGAGAATAGTTCTTCATCGGTAAAAGGCTTAGCCAGATAATCAACCGCTCCTGATTTTACCGCTTCAACGGCTCCGGGTATGGACGCATAACCCGTAATCATGATAACTTCGGTGTCCGTAAGATTTTCACGAACGTACCTTACCAAATCCAATCCGCTGACCATCGGCATTTTATAATCGGTAACAACCAAGTCAATCGATACCTTATCAAAAACCTCCATTGCCTCATCAACATTAGAGGCAGTATGAACTTGATACCCTCTTGAACAAAGATTCCTTTGAATTACTTCAAGAGTATTCTCGGCATCATCAACAACAAGTATGCGCTCCCGGCTTATTTTCTGACCCATATAAATTCCAATATAAACGACTACGTCTCCAATGGCAATCTTATTACAAATTTAGTACCGGAACCAACTTCACTTTCTACCTTAATATCGCCTCCATGAGATGTTAAAATCCCCTGGACAATAGGCAATCCCAATCCGGTGCCCTGATCCGAGTCTTTGGTGGTAAAAAACGGATCAAAGATTTTTTCCAGAACTTCATCGGTCATACCAGTTCCGCTATCTTCAACGAGTAATAGGATGAAACCATCATCCTTTTCGGTAGTAATTATCAGACGTCCACCATGCGGCATAGCCTGAACAGCATTGACTACCAGATTTGTAAGGACCTGCATCATCTGCGAGCGATCGGCATAAATGAATGGTAAATCGTCTGACAAATTGCAGGTTAGTTCGATTCCTGATTTCACACACCGGGAACGAAGGAAGTATAACCCGTCATTTATCAGATTATTAATATTAAATTTAGTCTTTGCCATTGACACATCCTTGGCCGACATCAGCAACTTTTGGATTACTTCTCTGGCATGCAAGGCGGAATCTACAATCTTAATAAGGTCATTTTTTACCTGGTTTTTCAAATCAAAATCTTTACTGGCCAACTGAGCGAATCCCAGGATATTTGCCAAAGGTTCATTCAATTCATGAGCCACGGCCGCCACCAACTGGCCCATGGTTGCCAGACGGTCGGCATGTCTCAATTGTTCCTGCAACCTTAGTTTTTCATCCTCGGCGTGCAACTGCTCTATAATGATAGATAGTTCCTGAACAAGAGTATCAATCAGATTTCGTTCTTCTCTTAAAAAAGGACCATCATCAAGAGGCGGTTTTTCAGAAGAATAACGGATTTCTACAAAACCACGCTTTTTCCTATTAACGATAATGTCCGCCTTCATTTGATGGACAGCTTTCCCAAAATTGGCAGTAATATAGGCCTGATCATCAACAACGATTTGAGCCGAGGCAATCTCGGGATAGAGCCAGGCGGGCGGCAAAAGTTTGACCGTTTCCTGCAAGATAAAGTCCAAAGAGATATTCGGTTTCTGAACCAGTTTGGAAATTCCATAAAGGCAAGTTAATTCTTTGACTCTTTCTCTAAGGGCAACATGAAGACGGCGATGAGTCAAAGCATTGCCAATCGTTCGGCCCATCTGCTCGAATAAGGCGACCAGACGCTCATTGAAAAAATCGACCGACTTGCTTCTTAGTTCCAAAAGACCCACGCGATCGTGGCCAATATCAATCGGGACAATAGCGACCGAACGATAATCCTTTTGAAGGTTTATTCCAAGCTCGTCATCCTCTTCGGCCAGCCTAAAATTCTCTATCCGGATATTATTGATATCACCGGTCCAGAAACTTCCAACGGCAGTAAAGTACGGATTGGAAGAATCAATCTTCTTGCTGATAATATCGCGACACAGTTGTTCAACTGGACCATTTTTATCGGTGCTCCAGGCCAATGCATTATTATTCCTATCGGGCGACGATATTTGTTCAAATTTATAGGGGAAAAGAGATTCCCGCCCCAGCCGACATAAAAATTGCCGGCTACCGTCTCGAAAAACAAGCCCAATAATATC
>JBDRRI010000110.1:0-9043 GCA_043825815.1 Candidatus Zixiibacteriota bacterium | reverse complement strand
TCAAAGATATGTTTGATAATTACAATAATGGTTTGATTGGCCCCGGCCATTGTGAATAAAAAATAGTTTTCAAATAAAAATCCCGCGGTATTCCCGCGGGATTTTTTTATATATAAAACCGGCCAAGAGGAAAAACTATATTTTGGCCGTATCTATGTCATATTTCTTTATTTTATCAAACAGCGTCGTATAATCAATTTTCAGGACACTGGCGCACTTCCGTTTATTGCCGCGAACCTGTTTAAGCACCCGGATAATGGCTGATTTTTCGGCCTGCATCTGAGAGTAGGCTCCGATCTCTTTTAACCCGGCGCCTTCGCGAAGCCTGATCTCATCGGTTGTTCTCAGCCGTATGGCCATATGTTCCGGCGTAATTTTCTTTCCCTCAGCCAGAATTATCGAACGCTCAATCGTATTTTCCAGCTCGCGGACATTGCCCGGCCAGTGGTATTTTTCGAGTAACTCCAGGCCCTCCTTGGAGATTGACTTAATCGCCTTTTTCATATCTTTGCAATACTTGTCGACAAAATACTCGGCCAGCGGTTTAATGTCATCGGCTCTCTCTCGCAGGGGCGGAATGGTAATCGGAAATACGGAGAGACGATAGTACAGGTCTTCCCGGAAGATTTTTTTCTTAATCAATTCGTTAAGATTCATATTGGTTGCCGCAATTACCCGGACATCGACATCGATTGTCTTATTACCGCCCAGCCGTTCAAAACTTTTTTGCTGGAGAACGCGAAGCAGTTTTGCCTGAAGCGAAATATCCATATCGCCGATTTCATCGAGAAAGAGCGTCCCGTTGTCGGCGATTTCAAATTTCCCCATTTTACGAGCGACAGCACTGGTGAAGGCACCCTTTTCGGAACCAAACAGTTCGTTTTCGAGAAGCTCCCGGGGAATGGCGGCGCAGTTAATAGCGATGTACGGTTTATCCCGGCGCGGAGATAAATTATGTATCGCCCGGGCGAACAGTTCTTTACCGGTTCCCGATTCGCCCTGGAGCATAACCGAAGTATCCGAGACCGAAACTTTTTGTATCAGTCGGGAGACCTCTTTCATCTTTTCGTTTTGACCGATGATTTCGGAGAACCCGAGACTATTGGCCAGCTCCTCCCGAAGCAGAGAGTTCTCTGCCATCAGGCGGCGGTTTTCCAGGGTCCGTTCAACGATGACATTGAGATGGCCCGGATCAAACGGTTTGGTAATAAAATCAGCGGCGCCGTTTTTCATGGCGGTTACAGCCGACTCGACGGTTCCGTAAGCGGTCATAATTATGACCGACATATCATTATCAATTTGCTTTAGCTCGGAGAGCACCTGCAACCCATCCACGTCAGGCATTTTTAGATCGGTTATAACCAGATCATAGCTTTTCGATCGGGCTATTTCCAAACCGGACGAGCCGTCGCAAGCGGCATCAACCTGATAGCCTTCTTCGGAAAGCACCTGTTCAAGTACTGTCCTCATTGCCTCTTTATCATCGATTACAAGTATGCTTGGCATAAAAGACACCTCAGACGTTTGTTTATTCTCACCCTTTTTTCCTAATAAAAGGAAATATAATTACTCCTTTTATCGGTCAAATCCTATAATGGTGCATATCAAAATTTGCACAATTTTGGGGTCAAAAGAGAAGTTGTAACTTATTGCATGATTGAAACATCGAGCCATATTTTGAGCGGGAAAACGTTGTATTTTGAAACGGTTGGGTATCGATTATTCGAATTTTATCTTGTAATCGAATTTAACGGTTCGGGTATTATCGCAGGAATAGATTTTATAATAATAACGATTCTGACGGAGCTTATTGCCCAGAGAGTCTCTGGCTTCCCAGCGATAAGTATATTTACCGGGCGAATAAACAGAGTCAATTAGCATCCGCTGGAAGCGGGTCATGACATCCCGGAGTTCAATTTTAACGGGACAGGGGTTGTCACCGGCGACCTCAAAGGCGACATCGAGCGAATCCGGCGGGTAAATGCGAGCCGGTCCATAGATAGGATTGACGCTATCCAATGAAATTGTCCTCGGCGGCGGAGCGGTATAGGTCTGATATTTGGATGAAAAACAGGCGTTCATCAGGAATGCCAAAATTATGACAATCATCAATTTTATCATTTTCATAGTCATAGTATAATTACTCGGCCAAAATGAGCAAGAAATTATTCCTAATTTTATACAAAAACATGAATATTTCTTTTCATTTAAGTGTAATTATATAATAATGCTTGACCCTGACGGGATAAAATGTGTAATATTTTAAGTGATGAGGTACATAAGAAATGAATAGTCTAAAAATCTTTCTATTGTTTTTCCTTCTCGCCATGCTGTTTATTGTGGTTGGCTATGCGTTGGGCGGGCAAAATGGAATGATTATCGCCTTTTTTCTGGCCGCTGTAATGAATTTCTTCTCCTACTGGTATTCTGATAAAATTGTTCTCAAGATGTACCGGGCGCGAAAAATAACGGCCACTGATCATCCCCGGCTTCACCGGATTGTGTCGATGGTATCCCAGAAAGCGATGATTCCGATGCCTTCGGTTTATATCATCCCGACCAAAGCGCCTAATGCTTTTGCGACCGGGCGAAATGAGGACCATGCTGCGGTAGCGGCAACGGAAGGTCTTCTGGAAATCCTTAATGATGCTGAATTAGAGGGTGTTATCGGACATGAGATAGCCCATGTTGTTAATCGCGATATGTTGATTCAGACGCTTGCGGCAACAATGGCGGCGGCGATCGGTATTCTGGCCTCAATGGCTCGCTGGGCGGCCATATTCGGCGGCGTATCCCGCGATAATAATGATCGAGGGGGAGGAGGACCATTCGGATTAATTGTAGCGATGATTGTCGCTCCGCTGGCGGCGATGTTAATCCAGATGGCCATATCTCGCAATCGGGAATATAAGGCCGATGCTGGCGGCGCCGAAATTACCGGCCAACCGCTTGCATTAGCCAGCGCTCTGGAAAAACTTCACCGCGCCCCTATCCGAATGAATCTCGACAAACAACCGGCCACGGCTCATCTGTTTATCGCCAATCCGCTATCCGGCAAATCATTCTCGGCCCTGTTTTCAACCCATCCGCCGGTCGAAAAGAGAATCGAGAAGCTCCGACAATCAGTTATGGGGGGATACGAGTAAAAATATGCAATGTGGTATTGGTTGATGGATAGAATTTATTTCGAAATTCTTGCAATTATTTTTCTAATCGCCGCCAATGGTTTCTTTTCGCTCTCCGAATTCGCCATCATCGCCTCCCGAAAAAGCCGGTTGAAACGGCTGGTCAAGATGGGCAAGAAATCGGCCGCGCGAGCCCTTAAAATTCATGCCCAGCCAGAGGCTTTTTTAGCCACGGTTCAGGTCGGGATTACCTTTGTGGTTATGCTTTCCGGTGTATTCAGCGGAGCTACTCTGGTTGACTATCTTTCACCGACCATAAAAGATATATCGATTCCGATAATTTCGGAATATTCAAAACTGATATCATCGCTTATTATCGCCACCGCCATTTCTTTTTTATCGATAATTTTCGGAGAACTGGCGCCTAAATATATTGCCCTCTCGGCTCCGGCCAAAATCGCATCAATGACTTCGGGACCAATCTATCTTTTTCTAAAAATCGGTTTTATTCCGGTCAAGATATTGACGGCGACTGCCAGGGCCATCATTGCTCTTTTGGGTATAAAACATGGCATTAAACCAGCATCAATTTCCGAAGAAGAGATTAATATTCTAATTGACGAAGGACGGGAAAAAGGAGTTTTTGAAAAGGATGAGGCATTGATGATAAACTCGGTTTTTGATTTCACCGATACAACGGCTCGCCAGGCGATGACTCCCCGGACCGATATTTATGGAATTGAGGTGAAAAGCAATACCGAAGGAATCCTTAATGTTGTGACATCGCATGGATGGTCGCGTTATCCGGTGTATGAGGAGACGCTGGATAATATTGTCGGCATTATTTATACCAAGGATATTATTAAAGTATTACAGCATTCCGGGCAGATTATTCTCAATGATATTATTCACAAGCCATATTTCGTTCCCGATTCGATGAAATTGGGGGTGCTTCTCCAGACTATAAAGCAGAAACGGGTACACATAGCGATTGTGCTTGATGAATTCGGAGGGACCGCCGGCCTGATTACTCTTGAGGATTTGCTTGAGGAAATCGTCGGCGATATTCAGGATGAATTCGATACAGGGCAGAAGGAGTTTGTCGGAAAATCCAAGACCCTGGCTTTTATTGCCGCCACCTTGAGACCGGATGAACTTAATGACCAATTCGATACGAATCTACCCGAAAATGGCCCGGAAACGATTGGCGGTCTGATATTTGAAACTCTCGGACGTCCGGCGCAAAAAGGAGATGAGATAATCATCGGCAATCTGAAATTCGTCGTTTTGGAGGTCGATGGCAACCGGCTCCAGCGGTTGAAGGTTGAGAAATTGGGCAAAAGCCAAAATTCAGTTTGATGATTAAATCGTTTTTTCTTACCCGTTTTTAATATTATTTTATATATTCCTTAAATGAGCGACCATCACCATCATAGCCATGTGCATGACCACCAATATTCCGGCTCGACCGGTAAATTATTTTTAACAATTCTGCTGAATGTCATTATTACCGCGGCTGAATTTATAGGCGGTTTAATCTCCGGCTATCTGGCCCTGATTGCCGATGCTTTCCATAATCTTTCCGATGTCGCCGCCCTTATATTGGCCTATTTTGGCGAAATCAGCTCCAAAAAACCGGCCACCAAGCGTTCTACTTTCGGTTACAAGCGAATTGAGGTTATGACTGCGTTTATTTCGGCGGTGTCGCTGGTCGTTATTGCCATTTATATTTTCTATGAAGCGTATCTTCGGATTCTCGAGCCGATTGAGCTGACCAATCCGACACTGATTCTCATTATTGCCTCAATTGGTCTGGTCGGCAATATTCTTTCGGTCTTCCTGCTTCACTCATCGAAAGACAAAACGCTCAATATCAAGGCGGCCTTTTTGCACATGCTCTATGATGCGCTATCCTCGGCGGCGGTGATAATCGGCGCTATTATAATTATAAAGACTGATCTGATGCTCATTGACCCGATTCTTTCCATAATAATCGGACTGATGATAATTGGCTCATCCTATGGCGTGCTTAAAGAAGCAACGCTGATTTTTCTTGAATCCGTTCCCAAGAATATTGATTTCGATGAGGTTGCCGACACAATTAAAGAGCATCCCAAGGTGCAGGATATTCATCATTTACATATCTGGTCCCTGTCCTCGTCGGCGGTGGCCCTGTCGGCCCATATCTGTTTGAAAGAAGAGGACTTTAAATATGGCCCCGAGGTAATAGCGGAACTGGGCCAGATTGTTTCTAAAAAATTTAATATCGGGCATGCCACTTTTCAGCCGGAGATGGGCATTTGTGCCGATGAGGGCCGTAACTGGGTCTGTTAGAAAGTAAATTATGACGACTAAAGATCGCGTTGGCGATATAATCGAAACCGAAATCAAGGATCTGGCTTTCGATGGAAAATCGGTCGGAACCAATAACGGCAAGATTGTTTTTCTCAATGCCGGATTGCCCGGTGAAACCGTTCGAGCCCGTTTAATTAAAACCAAAGCGAAATTCTCAGTCGGCAAGGTAGAGAAGATATTAAAAAAATCAAGCGATCGAATCGAGCCGGAATGTCCTCATTTTGAATTGTGCGGCGGTTGTACATGGCAGGATCTCGATTATGATAATCAGCTGTATTATAAGCGGAAGCAGGTAGTCGATTGCATTGAGCATATCGGCAAATTGACTGATATTGAGGTGGCCGAGATAGTTCCTTGTGCGGATCACTTCTATTACCGCAATAAAATGGAATTTTCATTTAATGCCGCCGATGACGGCGGCTTTAATCTCGGTCTGCACCATCGCGGAAAATGGGACCAAATTTTCGATGTGACCAATTGCCTTCTGGAATCGAAGAACTCCAATCGAATTATCGAGATTGTCCGGGAATTTGTACGGGAAAATAAAATCCCGGCGTATGATGTCAATAATCATCTTGGTTTTATTCGCTTTTTGATGATTCGCGAAGCAAAAAACAACAACCAGACAATGATAAATCTGGTAACGACGGACGGTGCTATTCCGAATATTGATTCTTTGATAGACAAACTTATTGCAACGATTCCGGAAATTAGAACGATTGTCCATAATACCAATAATTCCAAATCGAATATCGCCAAAGGAGAAAGTGAAACGATTTTATATGGCGATGGATTTATTGAGGAGATAATTCTGGGAAAGAAATTCAAGATTTACGCCAATTCTTTTTTCCAGACTAATAGCCGTCAGGCTGAGAAATTGTATTCCACCGCTTTTGAATTTCTTGAGGCCGACCAAAGCGATTACCTGATAGATTTTTACTGCGGTACCGGGACAATCGGCCTCTGTGCCTCGGATCGGGTTAAGCATGTCGTTGGAATTGAACTCGAGGATTCCTCGGTTAAAGCGGCTCAAGAAAATGCTGGTATTAATAGTATAAAAAATATAGATTTTATTGCCGGTTCGGTGCAGGATGTCCTGAAAAACCAGCCGGAAATATTTCGCGATGCTACCTGCGCGGTGGTCGATCCCCCGCGAGCCGGTTTGCACCCGAAAGCGATAAAAAGACTTTTGGAAATGGATTTAAAAAAACTGGTCTATATCTCCTGCAATCCGGCCACTTTTGCCCGCGATGCATCACAAATGGCCGAGGCGGGGTATAAAATTAAAAAGGTCGTGCCGGTCGATATGTTTCCGCATACGATGCATATCGAACTTGCGGCCGGCTTGTATAAATAATATAGAATGTCATTGGAGGCAGGTTGTGAAACGATTATTATCAATTCTGGCGATTATTTCAATTTTTGCAATAACATCAAACGCCCAGAGCAAACTTGAAAAAAACTTTATTAATCTGACCGATGAAATTTTAGAAAACCTTCAAACCTTTTTCCCGGTCCGGGCCTCCCAAAATGGCATTCACGAATACGACTACAAATTGCCCGATTACTCGAATAAAGCGGTTAGCGGAGAAATTTCAAAACTGAATAAATTCGAAGTCAGATTGCACAAATATTCGAAAAGCAATCTTTCCGGCGATAATCTGGTTTCGCTGACTCTTATAAAATCCGAAGTTGATATGGCATTGCTTGATTTGCAGCGTATTAAATGGCACAGAAAAAACCCATATCTGTATTCTTCAACAGCCATCGATGGCATTTATTATATTTTGACATCGGAGTACGCACCGTTGGAAATGCGGGCCCAAAATGTTATCGCCCGGATGAAAGTCATCCCCGACCTATTGAACCAGGCCAAGAATAATTTAAAAAACCCGCCGCCTATTTATATCCAACTGGCTCAGGAAACGACCGAGAGCGGGATTGAATTTTTCAAAACGGTAGAAGAAGAACTTTCCCGGAAACTGCCCGAATTGGCGACGGAAATTGGCGCCGCCACCGGGATGGCAATTAAAGCCATGCAGGATTATCGCGAATTTCTCAATCGCCTGACCCCGGGAGATCCCAATTCCTTTGCGATCGGCAAAGAAAATTTCGATTATATGCTCAGTAATAAGTATATGCTTGATTACGATTCCGATTCACTTCTTAAGATTGGCGAATTCCAGCTGGAACAGGTTAAAAAACAATATAATGATTATCTGGCCGGTCTGTCCGATTCCGTGGAAAAAACCGATTCGGTCTTTATTATCAAATGTATCACCAAGCAAGATATTCTTAATTACTATCAATGGGAAACGGAGCAGACAAAACAGTTCATTATTGAAAACGACCTGGTGACCATTCCCGAGGGTATCGGAGAATGCAAGGTTATCGAAACGCCCCCGTTCCTGACCAATATGATCAGCACCATTGCGTACCAGCCGCCGGGGACATTTTCTCCTTCGCAAACCGGGTATTTCTTTGTGCGTCCCATTCCCGATGATATGGACGATCAGCAGATCGAGGCCAAATACCGGTATATTCATCGCCGCGGTTTCAAAGGCTCGGTGGTGCATGAGGCTTACCCGGGACATCATCTTCAATTCCAGATGGCGGCGAAATCAAATAATAATGTCAGGAAATGGTTCGGGAACGCCATGTACTATGAAGGCTGGGCCTTATATTGCGAAGAGATGATGTATAACGCCGGATTTTACGGCCGTGATACCCGCAAATATCTCAATATTCTGGGCGGAGTCTGGTTCCGGGCGGCGCGAATAATAGTCGATGTCAAATTGCACACTGGCGCCTGGACCCGGGAGGAGGCTCTTGATTGGTTTGCCAAAGAGATGGATGCGGACCCATCCGGCTGGATCACCACCGAAATTGACCGCTACACGATGACCCCGACCATACAGATGAGTTATTTATTGGGAAAGATCGAACTTTTGAAACTTCGCGATGCCTTTAAGGCCAAAGAGGGTGAAAATTTCTCGCTTAAAGCCTTTCATGATAAATTTCTTGCCGAGATTGATGTTCCCCCGGCCATGCTTTGGGATATCTGGGGGCTGGAGAAATAACAAGTATTTTTTGCCTCTTTAGAGAAATAATTGACAATTAATTAAAATTATCTTATACTGGTTTTTCAATTATTACCAACATCAGCTTTGGAGGGTGAAATGTTGAATGGCAAAAAAACTTTCTATAATTTTATAATTTCTATTCTGATTTCATTTATTTTTATTTCCCCGATTCTTGCCAAAGAAAAACTTTGGAATACCAGCCTAACATTTGATCTGGATTATAGTCTTCCATTTGGTGATTTTTTTGAAGAGCCATATTACTCCTTAAAACAGGGAGTCGGATTTGAGGGCAGTTTTTATGTTGGCGCCACGGATATGCTTGAGATTGGTATCAATGTTTATAAATCCGGGAGTAAACCGGACTATTTATCAGATGATTATGATATTGACATCTGGAGATATAATTTGGCGGCCAGAATTCATATGCCAATAGAAAAAATGGAGCATGGAAAGTATATTGTATATGGGACTGGTGAAATG